>JBAZYZ010000007.1:0-35507 GCA_041659085.1 Minisyncoccota bacterium | reverse complement strand
TAGATCGAGTTCGATTCTCGACAGCCCGATAGGTATAAAATAATGTTTTAGCGCCGGGCTGTAGTATACCGGTAGTACGCGTCCATGGGGTGGATGTAGACCGGGTTCGATTCCCGGCAGCCCGAAAGTAGCGAAGCGGATTAAAGGATGAGCGAGTGAACTGCTTCACTCGCATCCGGAATCGAAGGGCGCAGTATGTCGCGTAGCGACAATGAGCCGGGGTCGAGAGTACTTAGTGCTCACAGTATGTAATCATACGAGGACACTTAGTAACTCGTGACCGATTCTCGACAGACCAATAAAATGAAACTAATAGTAAAAGATACAACCAACAAAGGAAGAGGACTTTTTACCGAAGATAAAATAAACAAAGGCGAGGTTGTTTTTGATTTGGCAAAAAACGGTACTGTTTACGAAGTAGAAAAAGCTTCTGACTTACCTTTTGTTGCAAAAAATCACGCAATACAATTTGCTCCAGATAAATATATATATTCAGAAATAGGGAGCTGTATAAACCATTCCTGCAATCCGAACACCGGGGTTAAAGGGCTATTTAAACTTGTTGCAATGCGAGATATCGAAGCTGGCGAAGAAATAGTATATGATTATGATATGACAGAAAATAGCGATTGGGTTATGGAAGACTGTCTTTGTGATTCTAAAAACTGCAGAAAAATTATACGAGGGTATAGATTTCTTCCCAATGAAATTAAAGAAAAATATCGTGAATATACATCTGATTGGTTAAAATAATAAACTAATGGCAATCTTATTTATTATCGGAGCTTTCTTCGCCACATTTATAGGCGGTCTTATAGGAATCCGTTTCCGTGACAATCTCCACCTTACCTTAGGTTTTACCGCCGGTGTTCTGATATCAGTGGTTTCGTTCGATATCTTTCCCGAAATAATGGAGATGACGGAAAGACTTGGGGTTTCTTCGCATGTACCGATGTTTGCTTTTGTTGCCGGTTTTTTCATTTTCCATGTTATAGAAAAACTTTTTCTGGTCCACCATACCCAAGAAGAAGGGTACGGTCCTCATCATCATCCTGTTGTCGGAACCATGTCCGCAGTTGCGCTTTTTTTTCATACATTTTTGGATGGTTTAGCCATAGGACTCGCTTTCCAGGCCAATCCGGCCTTGGGTGTGGCTGTAGCCCTGGGGATAATCGCGCACGGATTTTCAGACGGTCTTAATACAGTATCGCTCATGCTGGTTCACGGTAACAGCCTAAAGCAAACACTGCGCATCCTTGTCTTAAACGCCGTTGCCCCGCTTTTGGGCGGGCTTGTTTCTGTCTTTATATCTCTTTCAGAACAAACTCTTTTGCTTACCGTCGGCTTTATAGGAGGGTTTCTGCTTTACATCGGCGCGTCTGACATACTTCCGGAAGCGCACAGCGGTAAGTCATCATACAAGACAATCATCGCCACGCTTTTGGGCGTGTTGTTTATATACATAGTGTCCCGTCTGGTATAATACAGGGTATGAATTTTCGCTTATTGCCCGTTCTCCTCTTTTTTTATTTCGCAGGTTTTGTTTTTGTTTTAGCCGAGGTGAAAATTATTGAGAATTCCGGTTTTGTGCCAGGAAATTTGTGGTTTTCCAGAATCCCTGCGGCGGTGGGCGAGAAAGTTCAAATCTACACGCTTGTTTGGAACGGCAGCGAGAACGACATTGCCGGAACTGTTTCTTTTTTTGATAATGACACGATCATAAGCAAGCAGGATTTTGTTTTGGCCGGAGCAGGGAGTACTAAGATTTTATCAGCCGCCTGGACGGCCGGAGACGGATACCATAAAATTTACGCTCAGATTACGGATAGTGAGGGAGCCCCGCGCGGTTCCAAAGCGGTTAGTGTTTCGCTTCAATACTCGAAGACGGTAGAGTCGGAGAATTTTGTAAGTACGCCCGCTCCACCCGCAACCACCACGTCTGCAGTCGCTTCGAATTTCGTGAATCAGAAGGTTGACTATGCCACGAGCTACCTTGAAACCAATCTGCCTAAGCCTGTTGTTGGCGCGGTTGCTTACATAGCCGACAATTTTGAATCGGCGCGAACAGACGCGGAAGTTTGGACCGGAGATGAAATAAAAAAATTGAAGAGCGGTTTGACCGGATCGGCATCTGAGGATAAAAAAAATAGCATTCTCTCGGATAAAACCGCGGCAGAAACAGACGGCGCCGGCTTTAACATTGATGGACCGTTCAAATATGCCGCGCTCGCTTTTCTTTCGGCCGGTAATTATATATTTGGAAATGCCTGGCTGTTTTACGGGCTCAGTTTAATTGCGGTTTTCTTCGTTATTCGGTTCATTAAACGAAAGTTTTTCTTCTGATTATGAATGACGATATTTACAAAAAAGCCCTTGATTTACACAGGAAGCATAAAGGCAAGATAGAAATTAAAAGCAAGGTTAAGTTGGATAGCCGGGAAATGATGTCTATGGCGTATACGCCGGGGGTGGCGGAGGTGTCGCGAGAGATAGGAAAGAACCCGGCGCTCGCGTACGATTATACGCTTAAACAAAACATGGTGGCTATCGTGTCGGACGGCTCGGCTATCTTAGGTCTTGGCAATCTGGGCGCGCTTGCGGCCATCCCTGTTATGGAAGGCAAGGCGGCTATATTCAAAGAGTTTGCCGGCATTGACGCTTTCCCGATTTGCCTGGACACACAGGATACGGAAGAAATTATCGCGACAGTAAAGAGAATCGCTCCGGTTTTCGGCGGGATAAATCTTGAGGATATTTCCGCTCCGCGGTGTTTTGAAATAGAGCGCCGTTTGCGTGAAGAGCTTTCTATTCCGATTATGCACGATGATCAGCATGGCACAGCCACGGTAGTGCTTGCCGCGCTCATTAATGCGCTCAGGGTTTCAGGGCACGAAAAAGAACACACGAGAATTGTAATAAGCGGCGTAGGCTCCGCCGGCGTAGCGGTTACGCGAATTTTACTCGGCTATGGTTTCCGACACATCATTCTTTGCGATTCAAAAGGCGCGATTTACGAAGGGCGTGGTAATTTGAGCGGGGAGAAGGAGGAGTTGTCCGAGCTTACCAATTCCGACAAAAGGACGGGAAATTTGGCAAGTGTAATTTCAGGCGCTGATGTTTTTATTGGCGTGTCCAAACCGGGTGTGCTTACCGAGCCTATGGTTAAGGCTATGAACGAAAAGCCGATTATTTTCGCCTTGGCTAATCCGACGCCGGAGATTATGCCGGATGCGGCTTTGCGCGCCGGCGCGTTTATTATCGGGACCGGTCGTTCCGATTTTCCAAATCAGATAAACAATTCTCTCGCTTTCCCGGGAATTTTTCGCGGGGCGCTTGATAACCGCATAAAGCAATTTACGGACAGCATGTTTGTCAAAGCGGCAGAAGCCCTGGCTTCCTGTGTGCCGAATCCTACAACAGAAGCGCTATTGCCGGCGCAATTTGACAAGAATGTGGTTGAGGCGATTAAAAAAGTAATAAAGTAGTGCCTTTGTGCGGGATTTTTGCTAATGTTCGCCGTATGCAGTCGTTTAAATTTACTATTGAGAAAAAGTTGCCCGGCGCGCTTGGGCGAGCGGGCAAGCTTGAAACTCCGCATGGGATTATTGAAACCCCGGCTTTTATTGTGGTGGGAACCAAAGCCACCGTAAAAGCGTTATCGCCGGAACAGGTTAAAGAGCTTGGCGCGCAGGCTGTTTTAGCGAATACCTATCATCTTTATTTGCAGCCGGGAGACGAGCTGGTGAAAAAAGCTGGCGGCTTCGGAAAATTCATGAATTGGGACGGACCTACGGTTACGGATTCCGGCGGATTCCAGGTGTTTTCACTGGGCGCGGCCTTTGGCCAGAAGGTCAGTAAAGTCTCAAAATCCTCTCGCTTGGAGGCTGAGCCTCCAAGCGGGGGCGAATTAGCTTCTGCGGATGAGGTGGAGGAAGAAGTTGGCCGACTGGCGAAGATTGATGAAGATGGCGTGACTTTTAAATCACACATAGACGGAAGCGAACACAGATTTACCCCTGAGAGTTCAATGGCCATTCAGCACAATTTGGGAGCCGATATTATTTTCGCTTTTGACGAGTGCACCTCACCTGTCGCTTCTTATGAATATCAAAAGGATGCTATGAGCAGGACTCACCGCTGGGCGGAACGAAGCTTGAATGAACATAAAAAACTTGGCGGAGATCAATCTTTATTCGGAATTGTGCAGGGTGGGCGATATAAAGATTTACGCGAGGAGAGCGCAAAAATTATTTCCAAAATGGATGTTCCCCGAACCGATGGCAGTCGGGGCGGGTTTGACGGTTTTGGCATAGGCGGGTCATTTGAAAAAGAGGATATGAATAATGCCGTAGGATGGGTGAATAAGATTTTGCCTGAAGATAAGCCCAGACACCTTCTTGGTATCGGAGAACCAAGCGACCTGTTTGGCGGGATTGAAAACGGAATAGACATGTTTGATTGCGTAGCGCCAACGCGTCAAGCCCGCAACGGCACTTTGTATACTGTTGACGGCCGGATAAATATCTTAAACGCAAAGTTTACCGACGACTTTTCTCCCGTAGACAAAGATTGCAGGTGTGATACTTGCAAGAATTATACCCGTGCCTACCTGGCGCACCTTTTTCGCGCCAAGGAAATGTACGCAAGCACATTAGCTTCTATTCACAACCTGTATTTCATTGTCAATCTGGTAAAGAGGATAAGGCAGTCAATATTGGACGGAAATTTTTCCGAATTTAAAGAAGAATTTTTAAAAAAATACTATAGGTAAAACAATATTGGCAAAATGTTAAATAACTGTTAGTGTAATCTCGGCATTGTTAATTTCACGAGGTGACAGATGAATCCTGGCGTAGTTGGGATTTACATACGCTGCCACCTTGTGGAAAAGGGTGGCGGCAGATACATAAGGGCCATTGTCACCAATGGCCAGCGTGTAGCCCTGATTGGCGGCAACCCTGACCTTTGGGAAATTCTTGAGGAAAGGGTCAGGAGACTCCTTCAAGTGCCCGAAGGGGAGATGTGCTCTCTTGTTCGGGCGATTTGGGAGCCCAGTAAATCGCCGGAAGAAATCCTAACCAAGCAAGTGATAGAGGTGGACTTTTCTGAAGAGTCGCCGCCGCCTGAGGTGTGGCTTGCGATGGTTCCGGATGATAAACCTAAGCCTTCGGAACCCGGTTCCACCTGAAACCCCGCGGAATAACGCGGGGCTTTTGTTTTTTCCGCCTGTCTGTTATCGTGAATCTGCGATGGGAAAATTTATACTCAAATCAAAATTTAAACCGGAAGGCGACCAGCCGAAGGCGATTGAATCCCTTGTTCGCGGTGTCAGGGAGGGGATGGATAAGCAGACGCTTTTGGGTGTGACCGGTTCCGGCAAAACTTTTACGGCGGCAAATGTGATTGCAGAGACAGGAAGGCCAACGCTCGTAATAGCTCACAACAAAACTTTGGCCGCCCAGCTTGCCCAAGAGTATCGTGAATTTTTTCCCGACAATGCCGTGCATTATTTCGTTTCCTACTATGATTACTATCAGCCGGAGGCGTATATGCCCGTTACAGACACATACATAGAAAAAGATGCGCAGATAAATGAAGAAATAGACCTCTTGAGGCATGCGTCCACCCAGGCTCTTTTAACCCGCAATGATGTGATTATTGTGGCATCAGTTTCCTGCATATACGGTTTGGGTAGTCCTAAGGAATATGAGGCGGAACATTTAATACTGAAAAAAGGAGAAAAAATAGAGCGTGAGGACTTGATGCGAAAGCTTATATCCATACATTTTGAACGCACTCCGGCAGATTTAACCCCCGGCAATTTCAGAAGCATAGGTAACCGTGTGGAAATAATGCCTATTTCGGAAAAGATTTGCTGGAGCCTGGATTTGACTGACGGAAAAGTAAACACGATTTTGAAAATTGATCCCGTATCATCGCGCATCCTGGAAGAAATGGATGACATTTTTCTTTTTCCCGCCAAGCATTTTATTACCCAAAAATCTGAGCGTGAAAATGCCATCAAATTAATTAAAGCCGAGCTTGCTACGCGTCTAAAATATTTTGAAAAGGAAGGCAAATTGCTTGAAGCCGACAGGCTGAAGCGTAGGACTACATATGACATCGCTATGATTCGCGAGGTCGGGTATTGTTCGGGAATTGAAAACTATTCCAGGCATTTGTCGGGGCGGAAAGCAGGGGAAGCGCCCGATACTTTACTCTCGTATTTCCCGAGGAAAAAAGACGGAAGCCCCGATTTCCTGACAATCGTAGATGAATCTCATGTGACACTGCCTCAGCTTCGCGGGATGTACGCGGGGGACAAATCCCGCAAAGAGACTCTGGTGGAGCACGGCTTCAGGTTGCCTTCGGCTATAGATAACCGCCCCCTAAGATACGAGGAGTTCCAAAAACGCGTGGGGCAAATGATATTCACTTCAGCCACGCCGGCGGAATACGAACTCACTGAAAGCAAACAAGTGGTGGAACAAGTTATTCGTCCGACCGGATTGGTTGACCCGGAAATTATTGTTCGCCCCATCTCCGCCTCTATCCAAAGTGAGACTTTGGATTCCAAAGTCTCACTTTGGAATGGGTATGGTGGGCAGATTACGGATTTTATTGAAGAGACGAAAAAGGTGGTCAAGGGCGGAGATAGGGTGCTCGCAACTACCTTGACCAAGCGCATGGCGGAAGATTTGAGCGTGTACCTCAAAGAACAGGGAGTGAAAGCGGAATATTTGCATAGCGACATTGTAACCTTGGACCGCATTAAGATTCTGACGAGCTTCAGGCGCGGGGAGTTTGATTGCCTGGTTGGCGTGAACCTGCTCCGCGAGGGTCTGGACTTGCCTGAAGTTTCTTTTATCGGTATTTTGGATGCCGATAAAGAAGGATTTTTACGGAGTGAAGTATCTCTCATTCAGACGATAGGACGTGCTGCGCGGAATGTTAACGGCAAAGTAATTCTTTATGCCGATATTGAGACGGAATCAATGAAAAGAGCAATAAACGAGACCAGCCGGCGTCGGGCTATCCAGGTCGCTTACAATAAAAAACACGGAATAACCCCCAAGACAATCATTAAGAAAATTCATGACATAACCGACCAGATGGAGAGCGAACATTCCAAGGCGGTTAATTTCAATCTTGAAGTTGATAAACATGTGTTTGCCAAAAATCCAAAGAAACTTATTAAACTCAAGGAAAAAGAAATGAATGAGGCGGTAAAAAAATTGGACTTTGAAACGGCGGCTATACTGAGGGACGAGATTAAATTTCTTAAGGAAAAGAATAAATCAGAGTAGAAAGTAAGGCATGTTTTTTGAAACCGTAAACGTAAAATAAAAAAGCGCCGTCATTTGACGGCGCGCCACGTTCTTTTTCTCCAGACCCCATATTTCCTTGCCAAGCTCTGATGGAAAGGGGAAAAGTCGTCCATTCCGAACAGTTCGTCCCACTCGAAAATCCGAACCTCTTCCCCTCCATTGCTAAACGGCACAAGATTTTTCGCTTGTGCCGAACAGATTGTAGTCCGGTAAAAATAGAGCGAGAAAGGATTGTGGGTATAGTGGTTGTGTTGCAGGTCGCATCCCACGAAGTAGATTTGAGGGAAACAGAGGTAGATACCTGTTTCCTCACGGTTTTCGCGCACGACTGTTTGTTTCGGGCGCAACTCCCCCTTGGCTCTTTTCCCGCCCGGAAATTGCCAGTAGCGGGCATCTCCATTGTGCCCATTTTTACCGGGCGGTTTACGAATGCACACAACACCTTGGAGGGTTTCCTGAAGGAGGATAACCGACCAGTCTTTGTGTTCTTTTTTGCTCATCCGTTTCTCCCTTGTGAAAACAGCTATTGTCCTGCCAAGAAACTAACATAAACGAATGGCATTATCAACGTTGTTCCGCCCGGGGCTTTGTTTTTCTCCGATATTGATATATAGTTTTCCCGTACACCCCCTCACGGAACGCGAGGGGGGCGGCTTCCGCTGTGAAGGAATTGCGACCGGCGGCCGACAATCAAAATAAAGATTAAAAAAGACGAACACCCCGGTAGTAGAGAGTGCTCACTGCAGGGCAGGCAAACATATGAAAGGTAAAAATGAACATAAGCATATAGACAAGATTATTGTAAAGGGCGCTCGTACCCATAATCTAAAGAACATTACCGTGGAGATGCCGCGGAATAAATTGATTGTGTTTACAGGCCTTTCAGGCTCGGGGAAATCCTCGCTTGCTTTTGATACTATTTTTGCCGAAGGACAACGCCGTTATGTGGAGTCGCTTTCGGCTTACGCCAGGCAATTTTTGAATCAGATGCAGAAGCCTGACGTGGACGAGATAGAAGGATTATCGCCTGCCATTTCCATTGACCAGAAGTCAGCCGGTCGGAATCCGCGTTCCACTGTCGCGACCATCACCGAGATATACGACTATCTCCGCGTTCTATACGCGCGCGTGGGAAAACCCTACTGCTTAACTTGCGGTGAACGCATAGAACGTCTTTCCAATGAAGAAATTATTAACTTTGTTACGGATGAAGTTAAGGAAGCCCATAAGACAAAAGAAAAAAAAGTAATGGGGGTCGGATATAGCGAAGCGAGTATCATGGTTTTTGCGCCGCTTGTCCGCGGAAGGAAGGGCGAGTACTACCAGCTTCTTTATGATTTGCTCGGCAAAGGATATACCAAAGTGCGGGTGGACGGGGTGATTAAGGTTTTGCGCGAACGAATCGTTTTGACCAAGACCACCAAGCACACGATAGACGCCATGGTGGACGAAATACACCTTTCCGATTTTAAGGCTGACCCGAAGAGGTTTCAGAGCCGTCTTTCGGAAGCGGTGGAGAAAGCGATTACCGAATCGGAGGGGCTGGTCGTGATTTCGATTAACGGCAAAGATACTACTTTCTCGGCGAAGTTTTCCTGCCCGAACGACGGTTTCTCTTTCCCCGAAATAGAACCCAGGCTTTTTTCCTTCAATTCTCCTTATGGCGCTTGCGCGGCCTGTAACGGTCTGGGCACAAAATATTTTATGGGCAGGGAAGTCTGTGAATCGTGTCATGGCGCGCGTTTACGCGAGGAAGCGCTTCACGTTCTTCTGGGTGGGGATAAAAAGCACGGCAAAAATATCGTGCAGGTGGTGAACATGCCGATAAAAGAGGCCTATGAATTTTTCAATAAAGTAAAACTGACCGCCAAAGAAAGAGAAATTTCAAAAGTGGTGCTTAAGGAGATAGAAAACAGGCTTGAGTTTCTGCTCAATGTCGGACTTGATTACCTTCAGCTTGATCGCAAAGCCAACACTCTTTCCGGCGGGGAAGCTCAGCGTATTCGCTTGGCATCACAGCTTGGCTCGCGCTTGGTTGGCGCGCTTTACGTGCTTGACGAGCCGACCATAGGACTACACCAGCGTGACAATGAACGCCTGATAAAAACTCTTACGGAGCTCCGCGACTTGGGGAATACGATTATTGTGGTGGAGCACGATGAAGATACGATTTACTCCTCGGACTATCTCGTGGATATCGGTCCCGGCGCCGGCGTGCACGGCGGACATATTGTGGTGGCGGATGATTTGGACAAACTGCTCACGGCAAAAAAGAACGATTCAAAATCTGTCACACTTGATTATCTGCGCGGAGACAAAAAAATAGAAATACCTGACAGCAGGCGAACAGGGGAGCGTGGTTCCATTAAAATAAAAAATGGAAATATTTTTAACATCAAAAATTTGAATGCCGAGGTGCCACTCGGGCGGTTTATTGCGGTAACCGGCGTGTCAGGCTCAGGCAAATCTTCTTTCATGTACGAGATTTTGTATAAAAACCTGCAGGCCAAGCTTGAAAAAAGGCATCGAACGGCGCAGACTTTCAACTGCGAGCAGTTTAGCGGAAGCGAATATGTTTCCCGGGTAATTATGATTGACCAATCGCCGATAGGGCGCACTCCGCGCTCTAATCCGGCGACTTATACGGGCGCATTTACGTTTATCCGCGAAATGTTTGCTTCTTCCGAAGAAGCGCGTCTTCGCGGCTGGGGACCGAGCCGTTTTTCCTTTAACGTAAAGGGTGGAAGATGCGAAGCTTGCCAGGGTAATGGCGAAATAGCGGTGGAAATGCACTTCCTACCGACGGTATATGTAACCTGCGATGTCTGCAATGGTAAGAGGTTTGATAAGGAGACCCTTCACGTCAAATATAAAAAGAAGAACATTTATGAAGTTCTCCGAATGACGGTGGAAGAAGCCCTCGTTTTTTTTGAAGAAATACCGGCAATTTATGACCGCCTAAAATCATTGAGCGATGTGGGTTTGGGTTATCTTGAACTCGGTCAGTCGGCGACAACCCTTTCCGGCGGGGAAGCTCAGCGGGTAAAGATTTCCTCAGAACTTTACCGCCCTCATATTGAAAAAACGATTTACTTGCTTGATGAGCCTACCATCGGACTGCATTACGAAGACGTTAAAAAGCTGATTGAGATTTTGCAAAAGCTGGTGGATAAAGGGAACACGGTAATGCTGATTGAACACAATATGGATATCATCAAGAGCGCTGATTACATCATTGATATTGGTCCTGACGGGGGAGACAAAGGAGGGGAGATAGTGGCAAGGGGAACGCCGGAAAACGTCGCTGGGAACGCGAAAAGTCACACTGGTTATTACTTGAAGAAAGTTTTAAAAAAGAATGCCCCGTAGTGGGTAATCCCTACTATTGAGGTAGCAATTAAAAAACCCGGCGCTTACGCGTCCCGGGTTTCGTTGAAAGTCTTACCTTCTTTTCCCCTCTTTTCTCTTTGGCTTGTTGAATGTGTATGATGCTTCGATTTCACGCACATGAGCCATTTTGTTTTCGACATTTTTCACGATCAGTTCCACACTGTGGCCGTTAACGCGAAGGGTCATTTTTTTCTCCCGGCGTTCTTTCGCGAGAGCTATGGCTTCTTCAAGCTCTCGCGTGTTAACAGTCCTTGAATCGGATGATGAAATTTGAGGACATTCATTCTTTCCGAAACCCAATGGAATTGGTGTTGCCGAAAGTTTCCACCGGCTTCCGTTGTTAAAGCTCAGTGATATGCACAGGCCGTTCTTGGTATCTGTGTGATGCAGTGAGGTTGATTTGTCGGCCATTCTTCTCCGCCTTTTCTTTTGTATTGTACAATGGTTAAAAATTGCTACACTTTCATGTTACTAAGGGATATTATACTATATAATCTATGAAATTACAAGACCTGACAAAACTAAAATTTCCGGACGCGCCGGGTGTGTATTTTTTCGTTGGGCCGAATAAAAAAATTCTTTATATAGGCAAAGCGACCTCGCTCAAAGACCGCGTGAGGAGTTATTTTACCAAGGATGTTGTGGCAACCCGCGGTCTTCACATTGAGAATATGGTGAACGAAGCTGGAGCTGTCCGGGTGGAAGTTACGGACTCCGTGTTAGAGGCGCTCGTTTTGGAATCGCATTTAATAAAAAAACACCAGCCGAAATACAATACGCGGGAAAAAGACGACAAAAGTTTCAACTACGTAGTCGTAACAAAGGAAGACTTCCCGCGCGTGTTGGTAGTCCGTGGCAGAGATTTGGAAGCCGGGGTACGGAAGGGAAAAGAGATAGTTGTGAAATATTCATTTGGTCCGTTTCCTAAAGGTGGTGAACTCCGCGAGGCGATGAAGCTTGTAAGAAAAATCTTCCCATTCCGCGACAAATGCACCCCCCTAATCCAAAGAATCCAAAGTGAGACTTTGGATAGAAATAGGGTGTGTTTTAACCGCCAAATTGGTCTTTGCCCCGGTGTATGTTCAGGCGAAATATCAAAAGAAGATTACGCCAAACAAATTCGCAATTTGAAATTGTTTTTTGAAGGCAAGACTAAAACGGTAATAAAAAATCTGGAAAGGGAGATGAAAACGGCAGCCAAATCGCACAATTTTGAACGCGCCGGTGAGGTAAAAAGAATGCTTTTCGCCCTGACTCACATCCAGGACGTGGCGCTCATGAAAAGAGAAATGACGCGCGGACAGGTTGGAAACGTTTTTCGCATTGAAGCTTATGACATCGCCCATTTGTCCGGGAAAAACATGGTAGGGGTAATGGTTGTGATTGAAGACGGCTATGCTAAAAAATCAGATTATAGAAAATTCAAAATACGGAGCATTTTTTCAAGCGATGACACTGGGGCGTTAAGTGAAATGGTCCGCCGCCGTTTAGGTCATTTTGAATGGCCGCTCCCGCAGGTCGTCGTGGTTGACGGCAATAATGTTCAAAAACGTGTGGCTGAAAAAATACTTTCCGAACGGGGATTTTCGATTGATGTCGTTGCTGTCGTTAAAGACGAACAACATCGCCCTCGCGAGATTATCGGCAGAAGGGGTCTTATTGAAAAATGGGAACGTGAAATTTTACTGGCCAACAGCGAGGCGCATAGATTTGCCATAAAGTATCATCGTGAATTGCGGGATAAAATCCGGTAATTTTTTGATATAATATAATTATGTCTAAAACACGAGTAGGGGTGCTCCGCGGGGGAACTGGGGGCGAATATGATGTTTCGCTCAAAACAGGAGCGCGGGTGATGGAGAATCTGCCGTGGAGCAGTTATTTGCCTTATGATATTTTCATTGACCGAAAGGGGGAATGGCATTTTCAGGGATTGCCTAAAAGTCCTGAAGAAATAGCGGGGCTGGTGGATGTGGTCTGGAATGGCCTTCATGGCGCATACGGTGAGGGCGGCGGAGTCCAGGAGGTTCTGGAAATACATAAAATACCTTACACAGGCTCGTCTCCCGAGTCTGCTTCAATGACGATTGATAAAATGTTGGCAAAAGGGCTGGTCAAAAAATATGGCATAAGAGTCCCGTATCACCAGGTCATAACCCGCGAGGAATATCTTAATACAAATTCATACGAGCTTTTCCGGCGTATTCTGATGCCGGTTATTATAAAACCTATCAGGGGAAGTTTTTCTCTGGGCACGTCATTCGCGCAAAATGCCGCGGAACTTTGGGAAGGCGTGGGTGAGGCGTTAGAACACAGCGATGTCGTCCTGCTTGAACAGTATGTAAGGGGGAGGGAAGTTGTTTCCGGCGTGTTGGAAGGTTTCCGTGACCATTCCCTGTACCCCCTGATTCCGGTGGAAATTAAAAAAAGCAAAGAATTTGTTTCTTATGAGGAGAGAATCGGTGGGACTCAGGATACGGTTTGTCCCGCCAGGTTATCGCGGGAAGAATCGGAAGCCATACGTAATGCGGTCATTGGCATTCACAAATCGCTCGGACTAAGACATTACACCACGGCTGACTTCATAGTCTCGCCAAAAGGCATTTATTTTTTGGAAATCGATTCTTTGCCCAGCCTTGCGGAAGGATCTTCCCTTTCGCAGTCCCTTAAAGCATCCGGAGCAACCTTGCCGCAATTTCTAGACCACGTCATAAAGCTTGCTTTGGATGGAAAATAATATAGAATTGATTTTTGTTGGCGTAAGGGCCTTTAGCTCATCTGGTAGAGCGCCTCATTTGCAATGAGGAGGTAAGCGGTTCGAGTCCGCTAAGGTCCACAAAATAAAAACCCCCGCTTTAGTAGACAAGAAGTCCGTGACTACGCATTGACCCAGATTTTGTTAATGCTAGTCTTAGATAATAAAGATAGGAAATCATGTACGGAAATAATCACTAATCATGCAAAAACCAGAAATAAATGTGGTTGTATTCTCGGGCGGTTCTGCACCAAACTCAGAACACATAGCGCTGGCTGAGCAACTTGGGTTGGAGTTGGCAAAAAATAACATAGGAATCATCAATGGCGGCGGAGGTGGTCTTATGGAACACGTTGCAAAAAGCGCGCACGGAGCGGGTGGGCACGTAATAGGTGTTCACTTTGAATTTGAAGGCCAGGGGAAAAGTAAATACAACTCAAAGACGATTAGTTTTTCGGTTCTACAAGATCGGCAGAAAAAAATCTTGGAGCTGGGGGAGTTATATGTAGCTTTACCGGGCGGTCTTGGAACACTATATGAAGTAATAGATGTTATGTCACTGAAATATGTCGGAACAATCCCTGGGGAAAGGAAACTTGTTCTGCTTGGTAAAAAGTATTGGGGAAACTTTGAGTCGCTTATTGATTCGATGGTCAGTAGCGGGTATGCAAAATCGAAAATCAAAGATTTATATCAAACAGTGGATACTGTTGGAGAGTTACTATCTGTCATTCGCGCTGGTAATAGTACCAAGAACGTTGGGTCATAAACAGTCACCAGAATAAGGGGGTTTATAGGACCGACGGGATAATAGTGAAAACGATTAGGATTATAACGATAATAGAAAAGATAATTACACTCTTCTTGCTTGCGGCGGACGAGAAAGACCTTTATATATCGAGCTTGCGAGGTGAGAAAAACACCCGCTTTAGTAGACATAGAGTCCGCCCCTACTTCCCGTAATATAGCGCAATTTTTTTTACGTGCTCCTTATAAGTCACCGAGCAATGAATACGTCGGTATTTATCATGCAGATAAAACATACAATTTGTTTTTTTGGGATTTAAAGCCGCCTCTATGGACGCCAGTTGCGGATTGGATATGGGAGTCGGAGTCAGCCCTTTATTTTGGTAGGTATTGTATGGAGAATCAATAAATTTGTCCTCGGAGACAACTTTTTTCCACCAGCCGTCATCCTCGTTCCCTTTGGCATATTGCAATGTCGCGTCAATATCAAGCGTCATATCCTTGAATATGCGGTTCCACATTATACCGGAAATAAGACGCATGTCGTTTTTCCCGGCAGCCTCGCGCTCTATGATGGAGGCGATTTTCATGGCCGTGTTTATACCGACCTTCTTTTCCGTTGAGGAAGCGTAGCGCGACATTACCTCGTCATTAAAACGGTTTATCATTAATTTGCCGACTTCATAACCGCTGGCTTTAGATGGAAGAAGATAAGTGTCCGGATAGTAGTAACCCTCGGCATTACCGGTTTTTATTGTTTTATTTATATTTAAAAACTGGCTTTTGTCGGTTTCAGCCCAGGAAAGTTTTTGTCCGACCAATTCGGCAATTTCCTCTTTCCTCATTCCGGGGATTACGTTGACGAATTTAACCGATGGGTTAGCCGCAGCGGCGAGCATGGTCGCGTCAGCGCGGAGCGAATCGGAAACATTTTCAGCCAGCAGGTTTATTAGGGAAGAAAAGTTTCCGTCTACCGTATCCAAATCGCCATCCGTGTTTGCGTCGTTTATGGTTTTATTTACCGTGTCTATGTTGGTGGTCAGCACCTTAGGTTTTTGCTTAAAAGGTAAAAAGAAAATCGCCGTCATTACAGCAATAATCACAAGTATCAACCAAAAAATCTTCCGTTTCATATGTTTTATCCATTATGTCTGTAAATTATGAAAAAGTGAAGCATGGAAACAATTTACAATTTATAACTTACGTCTTACAATAGATAAACAATAAATAACTCGCAACGGAAAAATTGCGGATAAGACGCGGGTTGCATACTGCTAACAACTAACGATCACCAACTAAGAACAAACTCAATGGATGTATTTGCTCACGGACTCTGGACTGGCGCCGTTTATAAGGCCGGCAAAAAGGAAACAAGAAAACCTTTGCACACAGTGTTTGCGGTATTTTGGGGGATTTTCCCGGACCTGTTCGCCTTTACCCCCGCATTTGTTTTTTTATTTTACCAGTCTATTTTCGGTGGAAAGGGTTTTGCCATGCTTCGACCCCATGCCGATTTTGAGTCGGCTACTGCTGCACATCAGGTTCCGCTTTATGATTTGTCCAACTCGCTTTACAACGCAAGCCATAGCCTCATAATTTTCCTAATTGTTTTTGCCCTTGTTTGGGCTATCCTTAAGCGTCCTGTTTGGGAGCTTGGAGGATGGCTTATTCATATTTTAGTAGACATACCTACGCATTCGTATGCTTTCTTCCCGACACCTTTTCTATGGCCCCTGTCTGATTTTAAAGTGAACGGGATTTCTTGGGGGGTCGGATGGTTTATGGCTTTGAATTATGGGTCTCTTCTAGTACTTTATATCGTTTTGGCGAGACCGGGGTTGAAACGTCCTCTCCGCGCGGCGTTCGCCATTCTTTTGCTCGTGCTCATGTCGGCGTATTTAGCTTCGCGTGTGACTTAGGTATTTTTGTGATGATACTTTATATCTGATATATTTCATCAATGGCAACTAAAAAGAAAATCCTTGTATTTTTGGGCGACTCGGATAAGGAAATGACATCATGTGGCGGCTTCGCTGACGCTTACGAAAAGGGCGCTAAGGAAGCGGGGCATGAAGTAAGGCGTGTAAATATTGGCGAAATGAAATTTGACCCTATACTTCATCATGGATATAGAGTTATACAAACGCTTGAGCCCGATTTGCTTAAACTTCAGGATGATTTCCGCTGGGCTGAACACATAGCGTTTTTCTACCCTAATTGGTGGGGGACGATGCCGGCGCTTTTGAAGGGACTATTTGACCGTTTTTATATACCGGGATTTGCTTTTCGTTTTAACAAGAATGGTTTTGGTTGGCATGCCCTTTTGAAAGGACGCACAGCGCATGTGTTTATCACTATGGGTTCAAGTCCATGGATGCAAAGGATTCTGTTTGGCGACAATTCAAATGAAATAAGACTGGCTATTTTGGGCTTTGCGGGTATCAGGACGAAGATCAGTAAAATCGGCAACTTGAAGGGAATTACTCCAGAAAAGCGCACCAAGCTTGAGGCAAAGTTTTTTGCATGGGGGAAGAAGGCGTGTTAACTTGTCTTAATGAAATTAACTATCGGAATAGTAGGTTTACCGAATGTGGGCAAGTCCACATTGTTTAACGCGCTAACCAAAAAATCTGTTCCAGCGGAAAATTATCCGTTCTGCACAATTGATCCGTCGGTGGGAATTGTTGCTGTGCCGGATGAAAGACTTGGAAAACTGACCAGTTTTTCAAAGTCCGCCAAGACGATTCCGGCTATTGTGGAGTTCGTGGATATTGCCGGACTTGTTAAGGGCGCTTCAAAGGGCGAGGGGTTGGGAAATAAATTCCTTTCGCATATCCGCGAGACTGACGCTATTTTGGAAGTCGTGCGTATTTTTGAGGATGACAAGATTATCCATGTGGAAGGCAAGATAGATCCGCTTCTAGACATTGGCGTTATAAATACCGAACTCATACTGGCTGATATGGAAACCGTCACGAAAAGATTGGCGAATATTTTGAAGGATGTTAAAAGGGGAGACAAGGTTGCCATAGCCGAGGAATCCCTGCTTCAAAAAATATATAAGCTTTTGGACAGCGGCGCCCTTGTGTCCAGCCACACATTTACGCCGGAAGAATACGCGATACTGAAACATCTGCATCTGATTACCGCCAAACCATTTTTGTATTTGCTCAATAAAAAAGCCGGCTCACGCAATCTGGATGAATTAAACGATGAACGCTATCAGAAACTCATTGAATTTTTCCAACTTGGAGGCTCAGCCTCCAAGTACGTGGTGGTGGACGCGAAGATTGAGGAAGAGCTTAAAGATTTTGAAGGGGAAGAAAAAGAAACTTTCCGCAAAGAGCTTAATGCGGGAGGGGATGATGGCGTTAATAATCTGATTCGTGAAGGCTACAAGCTTTTGGGTCTTCATACTTACTTTACGACGGGGGAGGACGAAACGCGCGCCTGGACGGTGCCAATCGGCGCAACAGCGCCTGAAGCCGGCGCCGCCATACACAATGATTTTAAAGAAAGATTTATCAGGGCCGAAGTTATCCACTGTGATGAATTGTTGAAATCAGGTTCATACGCTGAAGCTCGAACGAAAGGTCTTGTTCGCACAGAGGGTAAAGAATATGCGGTTAAAGACGGAGATGTGATTGAATTTAAAGTTTAGTATACTGTATATACAATATATTTTGTGCGGCTAACCATATGAAACAAGTCTTGGGAATTTTGATTCTGATAATAATATTCGTCGGTATAGTCATGGCCATACGCCCGGGCATGCCTCTTTCCAATATGGTAAACAGTTTTAAAATCGCCGACTACACTTTTGACGTGTCAAAAACTCCTGGTTACGTGAATAACTATGTTTCCGACACGCAAAGCGGTTCGGGACCGTACGCTTACCAGCTTTCCGACATCTCCGCAACCCAAGGGATGGACGCTTATGGAAAAATTTATTATAACGCCAAACTTTTACGCATCTACAGTGACGGAAGAAGCGATACCATCATAGAAAGTTTCCGGCACAGGTTTCCGAATTTGCTTTTCAACGCAAATCAGATGCTGGCCCAGTATTATTTTCCGCGGAATTCGGATATTTTATACTTTAACTTTAGAGATTATTACACCAAGGGAGTTGGAGACCGGTATCATATTTTCAAATATGACGCCAGAGCGGATGTAATGCGCGACTTGCTGTCAAACCGATATCTTACAAGTTACGCTGTGCCTTCGCCGTATAACCCCCTACTAATGTTGGCGGTTGATGACGATATTACGCTTTCTTTCCAGAAGCTTTATTTGGTTGATCTTGAGACGGACAGCGCTCGGCTGCTTTTTCAGTTGGCGGGAAATGAGACTCTGGCCTCTTATGCCGAACAGTATGGAAAACTATACGGCGCCAATATTAACTGGGTGGACAGAAATACCATACAGTACAGCATTTACAGGAACAGCAACCAACAGGGGGTTGGATTTACGTTTCTTGGAAATAAAATGCTATCCCTTTAGCTTTTTTTCTTGAGTTCTTCTATCTCGCGCACTATCGTAAGGAGCGACTGTTCTATTTTTTCCAATTTTGCGTTTTCGTTCGGCTCCTCTTCCTGTATTTCCTCCACATTTTCCTGAATCTCGCCAACGTCTTCCGAAAGCTCATCCACGTCTTCCTGGATATCTTCTATGTCTTCCGAAAGTTCCTCCAGGTCTTTGCCGACCTCATGAAGCTGGATGGTGTTGCGATTGATAGTCAGCTGGATAAAAATCGCCAGGTATATAGCTTCAAGCGAGACTGCGGTGGTCAGAATCAGCAGAACTTTGTCAAAGTTTACGCCCAATAGAACGAGCAAGAAGCTGCCGGCAAATAAAATCGTATGTGTCATCAGTGAGGAAGTGGAACCAATCCACTTGGTAAAAGAAGCGGAGGTTTTTTGGAGGTCAAACATGTGTCTTATATAACATGTTTTAAATTATTTTGCATTTTTAGGGCCCGGTGTATATAGTTAAAGTAATTATTAATAACCCAATAAGCAACTAACAAAGCGCCATAGAATCCCGGACATTTCTTGCGCTTTGTAAATTGTAAATTATTTCCATGAATGATAATCAAACAAACCAGCCGCTTATAATGGGGCCGAGGGCGCGCAGTTTTTTCAAGTGGATACTTGTAGTGGGACTTGTCATTGTTACGAATCTTTTTTTCTACTTTGCGATAGACGCTTTTTATAAATCTCCAAAATATGAAAATTTCTGCAAGAACGAGCAGGTTCGTCCTTTAATAAAAACGCAGGATGAATGTGTGTCTAAGGGGGGACAGTGGACTGAAACACCGGCTAAAGAAGCTTATTTGTATCAAAATGAAAAGTCAGCACCGATACCAATACCGGCTCCGGGAGAAACGATAGGCGGTTATTGCAACGAATATTTTACCTGCCAAAAGGATTATGAAGGGGCTATGAAGGTTTACAACCGTAACTTATTTATTATTTTGGTTATTCTGGGAGTTTTGCTCGTAATGGGCAGTTATTACGTAGCCGTCTATGGAGCGGTTTCTTTGGGGTTTGCTTTGGCGGGCATTCTGTCTCTTATTATCGGCGCGACGCGTTACTGGTCGGACATGGACGAGCGTTTGCGCGTAGTGGTGCTTGGAGCGGCGCTGGTTTCCCTGATTTGGTACGGAATAAAGAAGTTTAAGGATTAATGGCAGATGAAAGGATACGACCATAGAAAAATAGAAAAAAAATGGCAGGATAAATGGCTGAGAGAAAAAATTTATCTGACAGACGAAGGCGATAAAAAGCCCAAGAGTTTTGTTTTGGACATGTTTCCTTATCCTTCAGGGGAAGGTCTGCATGTGGGCCATGTTCGCGTATATACAGCAAGCGATGTCTACTCGCGCATGAAAAGAATGCGTGGATATCGCGTGCTTCACCCGACAGGCTGGGACGCTTTCGGTTTGCCTACGGAAAACTACGCTATCAAGAATAAAATGCCGCCGCAAAAGGTAACGAAAGAAAATACCGATACATTCCGCCGCCAGATGAAGCTTCTGGGACTTTCTTACGACTGGGAACGTGAGATTAACACGACTGACCCGTCCTTCTATAAGTGGACGCAGTGGATATTTTTACAGCTCCTTAAAAAAGGCTTGGCTTACGAATCGTATGAGCCTATTCTTTGGTGTCCGTCGTGCAAAACCGGGCTGGCGAATGAAGATTTGGACGGCAATGAATGTGAAAGGTGTGGAACGGTCGTGGAAAAACGCCCAATGCGCCAGTGGGTGCTTAAGATTACCGATTATGCCGATCGTCTGATTGACGACCTTGATCTGCTTTCGGAGTGGCCGCTTGCTTTTCGCGAGGCGCAGAGGAATTGGATAGGACGCTCGGAAGGCGCAGTTATTAAATTTCCAATTTCCAACTCCCAATTCCCAATTGAAGTTTTTACAACAAGACCCGACACGCTGTTCGGGGCTACATATATGGTCCTTGCCCCCGACCACAATTTAGTTTCCGGACTTAAGGATAAAATTACGAACTGGAATGAGGTGGAAAAATATGTTGTTTCCGCCGGAAAGAAAACCGAAATTGAAAGAACTGCGGAGGGGAAGGATAAAACAGGCATTGAATTAAAGGGAATAAAAGCTATTAATCCGGCGAACAAAGAAGAAGTCCCGGTTTTTATCGCCGATTATGTACTCAAAGAATATGGGACAGGCGCGATTATGGCCGTACCGGCCCATGACGAAAGGGATTATGAATTCGCCAAGAAATTTAATCTGCCGATTGTAAAGGTAATTGAGCCATCATTCACTCAAACTACCGACCCTGGGAAAGTTGTAGAGGGCTTGCCTGTTGAAGATCGCGAGGCGATTATCGCGATTGTGAAGCATTGGTCTGAAGATAAGTACATTGCCCTTAAGTGGAAGTCTGTTGCCTGGGTGACATTTATAACCGGAGGGATTGAAGAAGGTCAGACAGCGGAAGAAGCCGCCAAGATGGAGATTATGGAAGAGACGGGGTATCTGAATCCGGAACTGACAGATGATTTTGGAACACTCCACGGAAAATTTTATCATGTACCAAAAAAGGTCAACCGATTTGCTCACGCAAGCACGCTCGTATTCAAGCTGAAAAATAGCGAGAGGAAAGAGGTGTCGGAAGATGAAAGTAAGATGCATGAGGTTATTTGGCTTAACAAAGACGAGCTTGCGAAATTTTTGACACCCGATTCGCATCAGCGCGCTTTGGAAATACTGAATGGCAAAGAGATGTATGCGGGGAGCGGACTCCTTATCAATTCAGGGCAATTTAACGGAATGGAAAGCCCGGAAGCAAAAAAGGAAATAACCGAATTTATCGGCGGGCAAATGAAGACCGCCTATAAGCTCCGTGACTGGGTATTTTCACGCCAGAGGTATTGGGGTGAGCCGATTCCGGTAGTTCACTGCGAAAAAGACGGAGTGGTGCCGGTGCCGGAAGCGGAATTACCGATATTGTTGCCGGAGGTTAAGTTCTACGAGCCGACGGGGACGGGCGAATCGCCGCTTGCGGGGATTGAAGCCTGGGTAAATACGACATGTCCCAAATGCGGAAGTCCCGCCAAGCGCGAGACCAATACAATGCCACAGTGGGCGGGTTCATCCTGGTATTATCTTCGGTTTATTGACCCTCAAAATAATAAGACCCTCATAGACCCAAAGAAAGAAAAGGACTGGATGCCGGTTGATGTCTATGTAGGGGGAGCTGAACATGCCACGCGACATTTAATATACGCAAGGTTTTGGCACAAATTCTTGAAAGACATTGATATCGTTTCAACGGATGAACCTTTTACGCGGCTTGAAAGTGTTGGTCTTATCTTGGGCGAAGGCGGAATTAAAATGTCAAAACGTCTGGGTAATGTGGTAAACCCTGACGATATAATCTTGACTTATGGAGCTGATACCCTCCGCCTTTATGAAATGTTCATAGGGCCGTTTTCTCAAGCTTCGGTCTGGAATATGAAAAGTATAATCGGTCCGCGAAGATTTTTGGAGAAAGTTTGGCGTGTTGCGGAAAAAATAGGGGATGGAGAATTGTCGGACGAAACTGCTGTTCTTTTGAACCAGACCATTAAGAAAGTCGGTGAAGATATTGAAGTTTTCAAATTCAATACCGCAATAAGCCAAATGATGATTCTTTTGAGTTCGTTTGAATCCGATAAGATAGTTACCAAAGAGTCATTTGAATCTTTTCTGAAAATTTTATCTTTGTTTGCCCCGCATATAACGGAGGAGTTATGGGAAGATCTGGGGCACACGTCGTCAATTCACTCAGAGCCATGGCCAAAATACGATGAATCAAAGTTAGCGGGGGATACCTGCACTATAGTTATACAAATAAACGGCAAGGTTCGCGGGAGTTTCGTTGTCCCCGTGGGGAGCGACGACGAGGCGGTAAAAAAGGAGGGTCTGGGGCATGAATCCGTCCAAAAATGGCTAGGAGGCGTGGACCCCAAAAAGGTTGTTTATGTTAAAGGAAAGCTGGTAAGCATTGTGACGTAGCCAAAAAGACATTGAAAATAAGTGTTTTTTACTAGCTATTGACGGATTTTCTTAATAATGATAGAAATAGAGTACTTTAATTAAACAATCATATCAGTCGCATGGCAATAATCACATTTAAACCAAAACAGGTCAGTAAAAGGTTACTCGGCGTTCTTCCGGAAAGAGCATATGATGTTCTTTCTTCGCGTTTTGGGCTGGAAGACAGCACTGAAAAACAAACACTTGAATCAATAGGACAAAAGTATGGAATTACGCGCGAACGTGTCCGCCAAATAGAAAATTTTGCCCTTCAGTCAATAAAAAAGTCCGACGCTTTCGCAAAAGACAAGGCTTCTTTTGACGAGCTTCATCGCGCTATCGATTCGCTTGGAGCGGTGCTTTCGGAGGAAGACTTGCTCAAGAGTCTTTCTCCGGACGAGTCAATACAGAATCATATCAATCTCTTCCTTGTTCTGGGGGACCCGTTTGTGAGAGAAAAGGAAGATGAGCATTTTAAACACCGATGGAGTATTAATGAAAATTTGGCTGATAGCGTATACGACGCGCTCAGAAAGGTATACGCAAACTTAAAAGACGATGAGCTCGTTCCCGAAAGTGAAATTATCTCCAATTTTTTAAGCCACCTGAAGGATGTTTCCGACAAATACAAAAATGAAGAGATTGCCCGCCGCTGGCTCAAGCTCTCGAAACGAATAGGACAGAATCAGTTTGGAGATTGGGGACGCGCCGATTCATCCAATATACGCACGCGCGGCATGAGGGATTACGCTTATCTGGTTATCAGGAGACATGGTTCCCCGCTTCACTTCCGCGAAGTGGCAGAGCAGATTTCCAAAGCTTTTGACAGAAAGGCCCATGTGGCCACAACCCACAATGAACTTATCAAGGATCCACGCTTCATTTTGGTCGGGCGAGGACTCTACGCTCTTAATGAATGGGGTTATACCAAGGGCGTGGTGCGCGACGTTATAAAGGAAATCCTGAAAAAGGAAGGACCATTATCCCGCGAGCAAATTGCCGAGAAGGTTATGAAAGAGAGGTATGTTAAAGAAAACACCATAGCCGTTAACCTGCAGAACAACAGACACTTCAAGAAGACTAAGGAAGGACTTTACTCGGTTATTTAAACGCCTGTCGGTTACACAACAAAAAATTCCCCAATGGGGGATTTTTTGTTGTGTATTTTATGCTGAATACCATATACTGTATAATGTATACAAAATATGGATCCCATCTCTCTTTTTTTTGATTCATTCAGAGGACTGGCCTCGACCTCGTCTAACTTTTTGATATTTTTCGCCCCGTTTATTTTGGGATATTTTTCCTGGAAGTTATGGATAATGTATATACAGACAGATTTCATTTCAAAAATTAAATGGGTAATGCTTGAAATCCATCTTCCAAGAGAGATTTATAAAACACCTCAGGCGATGGAAATTATTCTTTTATCTTTTGACCAGGGGGGGAAGGGGTCCAAGTATGAAAGATGGTGGAAGGGATTCGTACAGGTGTGGTTCTCGCTTGAAATAGTTTCTATTGAAGGAGCCGTGCGTTTTTTCATACGTGTTCCGTATTTTTATAAAGATTTGATTGAGTCGCGCATCTATTCTCAGTTCCCGGAGATAGAAATAAGCGAGGCGCCGGATTATACCGAAGTCCCCATACCCGCCGAGGGGCATGGCGTAAGCCTTTTTGGATTTGAACTCCAGTTGACCAAACCGGATCCAATTCCGATTAAAACATATGTGGAATATGAAATGCATAAGGCGTTCCTGGACGAGAAGCAGCGATTTGATCCTATGACTCCGATGATTGAATTCCTGGGCTCTCAAGGTCCCGGCGACCAAGTATGGATACAAATTTTAGTAAAGGCTCACAGGGGGAGGTATGTTGATGCTGAAGGAAAACAGGGCGATTGGCGTGATGAGGCTAAGGCTGAGATAAAGAAAATAATGGAGGGTGATAAGAAAGCAACCAAAGAAGGGGAAGTCCCCCCTGCGCTTCGGTTGACTAAAGCCCAGGGCGACAACATTGCCATTATAGAAAGAAATGCCGCCAAAGTCGGATTGGATTGCGGCATAAGAGCTGTATATGTTGCCAGTCCCGGGAAATTCAAGGTCAATAATCTTCCCGGACTAGCCGGGATGTTTAATGCGTTTAACTCTGCGGACTTAAATGGTTTCAAGCGGGTTAACAGCACTGGTTTTGATGTTCCGTGGGAAGACGTGGACAGATGGCTCCATATACACAGGTTAGGCGCCGTCAGAAGGAGGTTTTTTGACGCCTATAAGAGACGTTCGTATTTTTACCCTCCATATCAAAGGAAACCATTTGTGTTGTCCGTAGAGGAATTGGCAACTGTATTTCACATCCCAAGCGCCATTGCCGAGACACCCACGCTTAGGCGTTTGGAATCCAAGAAATCGGAACCGCCGCACAATCTTCCCATATAGTTTTTATAATGAATATGCCCCCCGAACAAGCGCCGGAGTCGGTTTTTCCCCATAAAAGATTTTTGACGTCAAAGAAACTTGGCGGGATTATTCTGTTTTTCATAATTATTATTTTCTACAATTTA
Source organism: Minisyncoccota bacterium (assembly GCA_041659085.1). Taxonomy (GTDB): domain Bacteria; phylum Patescibacteriota; class Minisyncoccia; order Phycocordibacterales; family VMEP01; genus JBAZYZ01. Next base: position 10,173 of record JBAZYZ010000007.1, on the reverse strand, counting down.
TTTTTTAGCGCGCCGTCTGATTTTCCCGCAGGTAAAACCATCAATATAAACAAAGGTTCTTCTGTTTCTCAGATATCCCGGATGCTTAAAAAAGAGAATATAATACGTTCAACGTTTACCCTTGATGCCATTCTTCTTGCCTCGGGGAAACAGACGAAAGTAAACGCCGGGAGTTACTTTTTCCCAGAACCTGCCGGCGTATTTAGCGTCGCGCGGAGTTTGTCAGACGGTAAATCGGGATTAGCTTCTGCCAAGATAACCGTCACCGAAGGCATGGCAAGTTTTGATATCCCGGAACTTTTCGGCAAAGAATTCCATAATTTTGACAGGAATGAATTTTTAAAATTGGCGGAACCTAAAGAAGGATATCTGTTTCCTGACACATATTTTTTCTATACGGATGTTTCCGCCGAAGAAGTGGTTCGCGTTATGAACGGCACGTTTAATCAGAAAATCAAAGGACTGGAAGATGGTATAAAAAACTCAGGTAAAAGCCTTCATGATATCGTCATAATGGCTTCCATTGTTGAACTTGAAGCCAGGAAACCGGAGGACAGGGAATTAGTCTCGGGTATTTTATGGAAACGCCTGTCTATCAATATGGCGCTCCAGGTTGACGCGCCGTTTGCTTACATAAGCGACAAAAGCACGTATGACTTAACCGCGGATGATTTAAAGCAAAATTCCCCATACAATACCTACAACCGTACCGGTTTGCCACCCGGGGCCATCGGCAATCCGGGGACGGATGCAATCATGGCCACTATCTATGCAAAGCCGTCTCCGTATCTTTATTATTTATCCGACCGCGCCGGAAATATTTACTACGCGAAAAATTTTGAGGAACATAAGAGGAATAAGGCTAAGTACCTCAACTAATAACAAACAACATACTATAAGTAATAAATGCGTCTTTAGTCATTGTTTGTCATTTGTTATATATTAAATATTAATGAGAACACACAAACTCGCCTTTATAGACACGGAAACGACCGGGCTTATGCCAGACAAGCACGAGCTTATTGAAATCGGTTTGGTTTTAGCCGAGCAGTCTCTGACGCCGGAGAACAAGATTGCCCTGCGCGTTATTGATGAATTTGATGTGAAAATAAAACCGGTTCATATTGAGACGGCGGATATGGAAAGCCTCAGTGTCAATCACTATAAGGAGGAAGACTGGATTTCTGCCGTCAGTCTGGAAGAAGCGCTTAGCGTTTTTTCGGACAAAACAGCTGACGCTATTATGGTGGGACACAACGTGGCTCATGATTTTGCTTTCCTGCAGCGGGCATTTACGGAGACCGGTGTTCAAAACAAAATGCATTACCACAAGCTTGATACAATTTCCGTCGCTTTCGCCAAACTCTACAGCCACATGGAAATTGAAAAATTATCCCTCCGCGCTTTGTGTGAATATCTGGGCGTGGAAAACAAGAATTCCCACACAGCGCTTTCAGACGCGCGGGCCACGTTCCAGGTTTTTAAGAAGATGATGGAGTTGTAGAAATAAAACCAACAAAAATAAAACCGGTATTTTGTAAATCAGTGTTTAGTGTTAGTGTGTTTTTATGAAAAAAGGTACGGGTAAAAAAGTATTTGTCGGACTTTCCGGCGGGGTGGATTCTTCCGTTTCGGCGGCTCTGCTGAAAGAAGCCGGCTATGATGTGACCGGCGTGTTCATCAAGGTCTGGCAGCCGGATTTTTTGCCGTGCTCCTGGCGTGAGGAGAGAAGGGACGCGATGCGAGTGGCGGCTAAGCTTAAAATTCCGTTCCTAACTTTTGATTCGGAGAAAGAGTACAAGAAAGACGTAGTGGATTATATGATTCGCGAATACAAAGCGGGAAGAACTCCTAATCCCGACGTAATGTGCAATAAGTACGTAAAATTCGGCGCTTTCTATAAGAAAGCACGCGCCATGGGAGCGGATTTCGTGGCTACAGGGCATTATGTCCGCGCAAAGACCAGAAACCTTCTTATTGCCCGTGACGGCGATAAGGACCAGTCGTATTTTCTATGGACAATTCCTCAGGACGTTTTATCCCGTACGCTATTTCCTGTAGGCGGATATAAGAAATCACAGGTACGCGCGCTCGCGAAGAAGTTTGGCCTGTTCACCTCGGAGAAAAAAGACAGCCAAGGTCTTTGTTTTGTGGGCAAGCTTGATATGAAAGAATTTCTTTCCCATTACATCAAGCCTAAAAAGGGAAAGGTGCTAAATGAAAAAGGGGAAATTATCGGTTCTCATGACGGGGCATGGTTCCTTACATTGGGCGAACGCCATGGATTTGCCATAAACAAGAAAAGTCCAAATGATTTGGCTCTATACGTTATTGGTAAAGACGTAAAAAAGAATACCGTTACGGTGAGTTCCCTGGGGCACATTTCGCCGAAAGATTTAAAAAATGTCGGGCAAACTGTAAGGTTGTCCGACGTAAGTTGGGTGTCAGGCATTCCTCCCGAGGAGGGTAAAAAATTGGAGGCGCGGTCCCGTTATCGAGCCGCGCTTGCCCCATGTGTGATAAAAGGAATACACCCCCAGAAAGTAATCCTTCATTTCGCCAAGTCTGACCTTACGATAACCCCAGGGCAGTCCTGCGTTCTCTATGATGGTGAAAAGTGTTTGGGGGGTGGAATCATAGACTAAAGTTATCCGTCCCGACTCCTAAAAAGACCACGATCTTTTACTATATTTTTTCCAACTGATATACTTAACTTATTACCAGTCAAAACGCATAAATATAAAATGGATTTTCTAAATTCAGCCGCAATTGATTCCAACATAGAGATTTTTATCAAACTCTCGCTGGCGTTGTTCTTTGGCGCCACTCTTGGGCTTGAACGCATCTTTGCCCATCGCACCGCCGGTCCGCGCACGTACGCCCTGGTTTCAATGGGTTCAGCTCTCCTTATTATTGTTTCAGAACTTGTGATAAAAAACTATCAGATTGCTACCGGTACCTTTTTCGACCCGTTAAGAGTAGCTTCAAACATAGTTGTCGGTATTGGTTTTTTGGGTACGGGCATCATTGTATTTAAGGATTCAACCCCGGTGGGAATTACAACGGCCGCCGGGTTGTGGCTTGCGGCGGGGATAGGAATGGCTATTGGCTTCGGCTTGTACCTGCCGGCGTTTATCGCGACAATTCTGACTTTATTTATTTTCACAATCCTTTTTAACATAGAAGAAAGTCTCCTCAGGGTCCATGACGGCAAACCGCCGCACCCTCATCGCTAAGGATTACCACCTACCCAATTTGTGCTATAAATAGAGCTATGCAATCTGAAGAAATCCGCGGCAAATTCCTTCGTTTTTTCGAAAAGCGCGGTCATGCAATCATTCCCTCGGCATCTTTGGTGCCGGAAAATGACCCATCTGTGCTTTTTAATACCGCGGGGATGCAGCCGCTCGTCCCATACCTTTTGGGTGAACCTTATCCCAACGGATCCCGCCGCTTGGTTAATTCGCAAAAATGCGTCCGCACGACCGATATTGACGAGATTGGCGATAACACACACGCCACCTTTTTTGAGATGCTTGGAAACTGGTCTTTGGGCGACTATTTCAAAGAAGACGCCATAAAATGGAGCTATGAATTTCTTACCTCAAGAGAAGATGGGCTAGGGCTTGATTCGAACAGGCTTTACGTGACGGTCTTTGAGGGCGATGAAAATGCCCCGCGCGACGATGAGGCTTTTGATATATGGAAAAAATATGTTCCCGAAAACAGGATTTATTTTATGGGCGCAAAGTCCAATTGGTGGAGTCCGGGAGATAATGGTCCGTGCGGTCCGGATTCGGAAATGTTTTATGATGTGACGGAAAAAGGTCTTGGCGACATGACCAAAGAAGAATATATGGCCGCGGATGACCGTCAGGATGTTGTGGAAATTTGGAATGACGTTTTCATGGAATATGAAAAGAAAGACGGAAAAGTTATTGGTAAACTCAAACAGCAGAATGTTGATACCGGTTCCGGTCTTGAGCGCGTGGCAATGGTAGTGCAGGGCAAAAATAATATTTTTGACACGGACTTGCTAAAGCCGATAATTGATAAAATTGGCGAGAGTTCAAATTCAGACGACACCAAGGCTAAGCGAATTATCGCCGACCATATACGCACAAGCGTGTTTATGATTGCTGACGGAGTGATTCCCTCAAACACGGATAGGGGTTACGTCTTACGCAGACTTATACGCAGGGCAACTTACTATTACAATTCGATTGGGTTGGGAAACAACACCGTATCTGACTTAGTAGGTAAAATTGCAGATGTCTACAGGGAAGCAAATTACGGATTGTGGCAAAAAGAAAGAGGCATTAAAGAGGTATTGGAAAACGAAGAAACACAATTTCGTAAAACGCTTGAGTCCGGGAAAAAACAGGCTGAAAAAATAATCAAAAATACACCAGCCGGGATTATTCCGGGTAAGGATGCTTTTCTCCTTTTTTCCACTTTCGGTTATCCGCTTGAGTTAACGATTGAAATTGCTTTCGCAAACGGCAAGAAAGTAGACAGCGATGGTTTTTGGGAAGAATTTAAAAAACATCAAGAAATCTCCCGTCAGGGTTCGGATCAGAAATTCAAAGGCGGACTGGCTGATCATTCGGAGACGTCGGTTAAATACCATACCGCTACGCACCTGCTTCACAAGGCGCTTCGGGAAGTATTGGGCAATCATGTATTCCAAAAAGGTTCCAACATTACGCCCGAGCGGCTTCGCTTTGACTTCTCTCACGGAGAGAAAATGACTGATGAGCAGAAGAAAAGAGTGGAGGACATGGTAAATGAAAAAATCAGTGAAGCTTTACCGGTAACTTACGAGGATATGCCGCTTGCGGAAGCGGAGAAAAAAGGAGCCATCGGTTTGTTTGAAGAAAAATACGGCGATACCGTCCGCGTCTACAGAATAGGGGATTTCAGTCTGGAATTTTGCGGTGGTCCTCATGTCAAAAACACCAGCGAACTTGGTCGCTTCAAAATTGCCAAAGAGGAGGCTTGCTCTGCAGGCATAAGACGGATCAAAGCGGTTTTGGGGTAGCCGATAAGCTGGGGCGTTTTTGCCCTAAAACCGAACACTATCAACTAAAAACCATTTCCGGGTTATAATTAACCCATGGCATTTTCTATTTTTAAAAAAGAAACTCAAAAATCTTTTTTGGTCTTTGATGTCGGCAATGGGAGTGTCGGTGGAGCATTGGTTTTGAAAAATGAAGATGGAAACTTAAAAATAATCTCAAGCTGCCGGGCGGATATTCCCACAGGTGAACAGGTTGATTTTGACAACTTGTTTAAAAGCACACTTCAGGCAATTGATGATATATCACCCAGTCTTACCAAAACCGCTTTAAGCGGCACAGCCCCGGTTTTCGTCATCCTTGCTTCGCCGTGGTATGTCTCTCAGACAAAAATTGTCAGCATAAAGAACGAAAGAATTCTTACCCTCAACAGAGATCTTCGTGATGAAATCATAAGCAAAGAAATATCAGATTTCGAAGAATCCCTTGCTAACGGGAATATTAAAACGGCCATTGGAAGTCCCATAAAAAACAAAGAAAAGAATGAGCTTGATATAATTGAAAGCCAGATTATACACTCCACTTTGAACGGTTACGAAACGTCGAAGCCTGTTGATAAGAAAGCCGCGGAAGCCGTGCTCTCTCTATATCTGAGCGTAAGTCAAAAGAATATTACCTCAGGCATTACGCAAAAGTTGTATACCCACTTCCCTCACAGCAAGATTTCCTTCCATTCCTTCCCCCTGGCTTACTTTGACGCTATCCGTGATATTTTTCCGGATAAAAATGATTTTCTTCTTTTGGATGTGAGCGGGGAAATAACCGATGTTTCTCTTGTCCGCAAAGGAGTGCTTCTTGAGACAGTTTCGTTTCCGATGGGTCGCAATTTTATATTGCGCCGGGTTGCCTCAGGGCTTAAAAGAACGGTCCCCGAAGGGCTCTCGCTTATTTCTATGTTTTTGAGCGGAGCCATAGATGCGGAAACCAGAAATAAGATTTATAGAATAATGTCCACGCTGAAAAAAGAATGGTTGGCGGAATTTCAGAAAACTTTTTGTGGGTTTATCCGACGGGCTTTATGTGCCGGGTGAGTTATTCCTGGCAACGGATGATGATGTTTTGCCCATATTTTCCGCCTGGATAAAAGAAGAAGAGTTTAGCCAATATGTTTTATCCCACGAAAAATTCCGTGTTATCCCTCTTTCCGAATCTCTTCTAACCCCAATCATAAATCCCGAGGGTATAAAGTATGACCATTTTTTGAACATAGGCGTTCTTTTTGCGGATAAAATGGTTGGGAAGAGTGCGTAGTGTAGTATAATAATAAAATATAGCCCTGCGTTTTTTACAATTATGGCAAGAAAAATAATACAAGATGTTGTTCTTACGAAGCGGAAAAATCCCGGTGTGTCTGTCCGCGTTCCAATATCAAGGAAAGAAGAAGTTCCGGACGAGATTCCGGCAAAGTTTAATAAAAACGAACCATCTTCCAAGCGCAAGAACCATCTGTCCTCCGGGTTATTTAACGAAGAGAAGAAGCACAGCCCCCCGTTCCCAAAACTGCCGAAGAGGAAAGGGGAAAGGTTTTGGGAAAAACAGCCGTTTTGGTGGAGTTTGGGTGGAATTATCGCTGTTGGTGGCGGTATCTTTTACCTCTCTGTTTTTTTCTTGCGCGCGGGCGTGGAAGTGACGCCGGGCAAGGCGAATGTGCCGGTAAGTCTCCCTCTAATCGCAAAGAAAAGCTCCTCATCGGGCGTCTCTTTTGAGATAACGATGACTAAGGGGACGGAAACAAGACAGATTAACGCCACCGGAAGCAAGAATATAAGCGTCAAAGCTTCCGGAAGAATCATCGTTTATAACAATTATTCAAGCAACACCCAAAAGCTTATTAAAGGCACGAGGTTTGTTGCCCTCAACGGTAAAACTTACCGCATACAAAACGATATAATTGTGCCGGGCAAGTTGGGGGATACGCCCGGGCAGATAGAGGTTATGGTTTATGCCGACCAGGCCGGAGCGGACTACAACACCGGCCTTTCGGACTTTACTATACCGGGATTTAAGGGAGACCCTCGTTATGAAAAGTTTTACGGACGTTCCAAAACTGAAATTACCGGCGGTTTTTCAGGAAGCGCCCCGGTTGCTTCAGATAAAGACATAGCCCTTGCTAAGGAGGCAATAGAGAAATCTCTGAAAGAAGACTTACTGCGCGAAGCAAGTTCTCAAGTGCCTGACGGCTATATTCTTTACAAGGATGCGGCTCAGATAAGTTTTGAGGTCATCAGGGACGCGGTAAGCGATCCTAAAGTTGTAACCATTGGAGAAAATGGCACTCTAGTCGGATTTTTGCTGAAAAAAGATTCAATTTTTGGTGAAATTTCTAAAAAAATCAAAACAGGGGAAAAAGCTCCCCCGGCGTTTACGCTGGATTCGATTGACGGTTTGACCTTTTCTTTTGCTTCCAATACTCCGGCTATTGACGCCAAAACAAAAGAAGTTTCTTTCACTCTAAGCGGCGGAGCGGACATAACTTATATAGTTGACACATCCACCCTAAGGAATGACCTAGCCGGGAAACCAAAATCGGATTTTTCCTCAATTCTTTCAAGATATTCTTCAATCAAGGGCGCGCGTATAGTGTCATTTCAACCGTTTTGGGCGCGGTATTTCCCCGGCAAAGCTGAGAAAATAAGCGTTACTATTGCCAAATAATCGGCAATCTGTTATTGTTTTGGAACACTTAGAATGAACAAAGAGATTACCGCTAAAGAGTTATTTGTTACCGGCATCGTGACCGAAGCCCTTCCAAGCACGCTATTTCGGATAAGGCTTGAAAATGATGAGGAAGTAATGGCTCATTTGTCGGGGAAAATGCGTTTACACCGCATAAAAGTGCTGGTCGGGGACAGGGTTACGGTGCAATTGGACCCATACGGCGGGAAAGTCTCGGCCAGGGTTGTAAAACGTGGATAGTATGCTATGATGTTTTCTAACCTCGTAAAAAAAGGATTTGGTCCTTTTTTTGTTTTTATTGTGTAAACATATGAAAGTTAAATCATCAGTTAAAAAGATATGCGCGAAATGCAAAATGGTGAGGCGAAAAGGCCGGGTCCATGTCATTTGCGAAAATCCGCGTCATAAGCAGAAGCAGGGGTAATTTTTAAATAATATGCGCTTACTAGGTATCACAATTCCGGAAAATAAAAACATAGAAATAGGGTTGACTATTCTCTATGGCATAGGCCGCGCTCGCTCCAGAAAGATTCTGGATAAGGCTAAAATACCTTACTCAAAAAAGCCGAAAGAAATCTCAACAGAAGAGGAAAATCTCATAAGAAAAGAAATCGAACAGACCAAATTGGAAGGAGATTTGCGTCGTGAAATTTCACAGAACGTAAAACGTCTAAAAGACATAAAAAGCTACCGCGGAAGCCGTCACGCAAAGAGACTTCCCGTCCGCGGACAGCGTACTAAGACCAATTCGCGAACCGTTCGCGGCAATGTCAGAAAGACTATGGCGAGCGGTCGCAGAAAGACAGAGAAGACCTAATCATTCGGTATCATTTGTAAATCGTGATTTGTAAAATGTAAATTATTTTTATGGGTAAGAAAAAAATCGTAACAAAAAAAGAAGGGGAAGCGGATGCCGGACCAAAGGCTAGGTCTTCCGCCCGTTCCGGCAAAAAACACGTTTCAGCGGGTACCCTTTACGTGCAATCCACTTATAACAACACCAAACTCCTTCTTACGGATAAGGACGGTAATGCTTTGGCCTGGTCGTCTTCCGGAGCAATCGGCTTTAAGGGGGCGAAGAAAGGCACTCCGTTCGCGGCAGCTAAGGTTGGGGAACTTATAGGCGAGAAAGCGCAAAATATCGGCATTAAAGAAGTAGACGTGGTTGTGAGGGGGGTCGGTTCCGGCCGGGAATCCGGGATAAGAGCTTTTATTTCAAAAGGAATAGAGCTTACGACAATAAAAGACCGGACTCCAATACCGCACAACGGACCGAAGCCAAGGAAGCCGAGAACAGTTTAAATAAATTATTTTATGATTACCGATAAAAAATGTGGTTCTTGCCGGCGAGCCGGAGAAAAACTTTTCCTGAAAGGAGAAAAGTGTTTTACGCCTAAGTGCGTTTTTGTGAAGAAACCCTATACGCCGGGCAAGATAGATTCTGAGCGCAAGCACCGCTCGGTAATGACCGAATACGGCACTCAGCTTAAGGAAAAACAAAAAGTTCGCAATGTATACGGACTTTCGGAACGGCAGTTTGGAAATTACGTCAAAGCGGCATCTTTGAGCAAGGATACTAAACCTACGGACAAACTTTACGAAATGCTGGAAAGGCGGCTGGACAATGTTGTTTTCCGCATGGGTCTTGGCAGGTCAAGAACTCACGCCCGCCAGCTTGTCGCCCACGGCCATGTGCTTGTAAATGGTCGCCGTTCAACCTCGCCCTCACACCAAGTCCGCATAGGGGATGTCATCTCGGTGCGCGCCGGGAGCAAGGAACGTCCTCTGTTCGTGGAAACATTCAAGAAACTGGCGGACAAGAGCACCCCGTCATGGCTTACCTTGAAATCAGATGTCGCGGAGGGAGAAATAAAAGCTCTTCCGCGGGAGAAGATTATGCCGTTCAACTTTACATCGGTTATAGAATTTTACAGCCGATAGTTAAATAATTATAAAAAGAAAAATTTATTAATAAATTTAAAAAGCACATATGTCAGACCACAACATAATTTTACCCTCAAAACCAAAAGTGATATCCGAAGAGGGTTCAAGCGGGGTTTATGAGATTGACGGGCTTTATCCGGGCTATGGACACACGCTCGGCAACTCTCTCAGGCGAATCATCCTCTCGTCTCTTCCGGGCGCAGCTGTCACGACGGTAAAGATTGACGGAGTGAGTCATGAATTCTCAACCATAGAGGGTGTTAAGGAAGATGTCATCACGATGCTCATCAACCTTAAGAAAACCCGTTTTAAAATGCTTACTGATGAACCCCAGACCGTCACTTTGAATGTAAAAGGAGCAAAGACAATCACCGCCAAGGATATAAAGGTTCCGGGACAGGTTGAGATTCTCAATAAAGATCAGCATATCGTTGACGTGGTCGGCAAGAATACCGAATTAAATGTGGAAATGAGA
>JBAZYZ010000006.1:0-37726 GCA_041659085.1 Minisyncoccota bacterium | reverse complement strand
CCTTTTCGGTTATAAATAAAAATTTGTCTGCCATCTCTTTTTTTCTTTGTGTTTTTATTTTTGTGGGGGGGGTTGGGGGGTGGGGGGGCATGGGGGATTTTGGTGGGGGTTTCTATTTAAACTAAAACAAAGCGTTTTTAAGACAACAATATCTTTATTCTTGATTTTATATTTTCATAGACCAAGCTGAGTCTCTCTTTTGCAACCTGTGTTAATAATGCAGTATGCCCAACCGCATTTCTCATTGGTTTATATTCAACTGCATCTCGAGATAACGATGCTTCATTTCGTTTTTCTTCACCCTCAATCATGTGAGACAGGGTATCCATTCCTAAATAACTCAAATCACCGCTTTGGCTGATATCAAAACTTATGTTCGCATCATTCTTTCTTTCTTCTTCTTTTTCTTTATAAGCCTTTATTTCATTCGTTGCTCGCGGTGTTAATTCCACCGACTTATCAGGAATATACTTTCGAACAAGATTTTCAGATAAAAAACAATCAACATAGGCGGGGATGTTAAATTCTGCATCTGGCCTCAGTTCTTTAACCCATGTATCCACCTTACTATTTCCCTCAATCAAATAATCCTTTGAAGAGAGGTTAAATAAACTACGTGCTTTTCTTTCTTTTGTTGCTATTTCAATATCTCCATCCTCTCCTATTTCAAGACGTAATTCATCCCATTTTTGACTTAAATCATTCAGAATTTCATTCTTCAGTGTTTCTATTAGTTCTTTATATTTTTCATCTCCTGGAATAATGCCTTCTCTACTTGTTCCAAATCTATCTTTACCATCACTGTCTAACTCGTCAAAATGTATCTGACCGTAAAGATAGCTCGCAATATGCCTCGTAGAAAAATCTGGAAGATTTTTTAGTATATCTCTTTCTCTCAAACGCCCATTAACAAACAAATCAATACCGACCTTTTCTTCTGCTCCTGAAATTTTTAAATATCTTGGTTTTTCAACTGTTGCAATAAACCCTTTTATATTAAGTTTATTCGTAATATTTATCGGATCACTTCGTAAGGCAGATAAGGTACTGATGTAAGGGTCATCTAGTCCATTAATGTTCCATAAAAATTGAGTCTTATCTGAGAGATATTTTAAATCATCAAGTGAAACAGGTTCCTCGTTTACAAAAATATTAAAACTTGGATCAACTAAAGAAAACCTAAAATATAACGCAATCAATTTCTTCAAATGTGGAACTGTATTTTTAATATCCTCCTTTATTTGATCAAAATATATAACAGTCCCCGTTTTATGGTCTGAGATATATTCTTCAAAAATAGCTACATCAATGCCCCCCAATGGATATTTATCGGGAGTTAAATCGTGCTCAATCGCTTCGGTAAGACCTGAATTATCAATCACACCACCCATATAATCAGTCTCATCAGTTTTAGATATTACGCTAACTTTCTCGGCGCAAGAAAGGAGCGCTAATTTACCTATACCCTTTGCTCCAATATAAGGACGCTTATTCGGTGACAACATACCGCCGCTTTTTCTTTTTGAGTACCCAACTTTTAAAAATTTGTTTTGGAAATCATCTGATGTCATCCCATCACCGTCGTCTTTTATAACAAAACTGTTATCCCCTCTATCAATATAGATCCATACATTTTCTGCATCTGCGTCCCAAGAATTAGATATAGCTTCACCCAGTACAGTAATAAAATTCCTATACAGGTTTCTTCCAAGATGGTTCAATATGCTTAAAGAAATTTCAAATGTAAAATTGTTATTAGGCATGTTCTCTCAAATGTTCTTTTATGCTTCTACCAATGATTGAGCCCAATCTTACTGGCACAGCGTTGCCTATAAATTTCGCTACATGATTTACAATAATTGGTTTTGTCGGATCGGTAAACACATAAGTCTCGGGAAAAGTTTGGAATATAGCTGCTTCTCTAAGACTTATTGCCCTATTTTGCGTTGGGTGACCATATCTTCCATTTCCTAAACCAACGCATTGCGTTGTCATTGTCGGAGAAGGCTCATCCCAACGCATACGACCATAAACAGAACCTCTGTAAGTTTTACCCGATTCTTTTTTATGACACTCCAAAACCAACTCTTTCTTCCAACTTCTTGAGTCGCCTCCATTGTGAGGGGTTGCTTTAATCCTTTTAAGATTAATTGGGTTTAATTTCCTAGCCCTATGAAGTGGGTCATTATTACTAATCTCCCCAGCTTGTATCGGCTCCAGATCTATAATGACATCTCTAACAGTAACTTTTTTATTTTTGTGTGTTCTTTTAATTAATTTAATTTCACCAAACTTAGACGCAAGCAAGACTAATCTTTTTCTCCTTTGTGGTACACCAAACTCTGAAACATCAACAATTTCATATTTATAATTATATCCGTTATCGTCAAGAGTTTTTAAAAAGCTTGTAAACACGGGATATTTATCTCTAATGGCCAAGTCACTAACATTCTCCATTGAAACAATGTCTGGTTGAGTTTGATCTATCAACTGCGCAAACTTTGCTAATGGTTCCAATTGTTTTTCTGTGATCTTACTTAAGTTCAATTTTGAAAATGGCTGACACGGAGCACAGCCAGCGAGAACTCTAATATTTTCTTTTTTGGAACCGAACAACTTATTAACCTGCTCAGCCGTAACTTTTAAAATGTCTTCATCTATAAATTGCGTTTTGTTATTGTATTCGTAGCCAAACTTACAGGTACTATCATTGTCAATCCCGGCAACAACATCAAGACCTTCTTTTATAAGCCCGTGGGTTAGCCCACCAATTCCACAAAACAAGTCTATTACTTTAATTTCTGACATAACTTCGCTCAATTTTTTCTGCGTAAATTTTTCTATGATTTGATAAATTTTTCAAATCTTGCATAATTTTTGTAGCAATACTTTTAGCAAATTCAACCGGAACGGCGTTACCAATCATTTTATATCCATCCGCAACATCACGGTACTTAAAAATAAAATGGTCTGGAAACGTCTGAATTCTCGCACACTCCCTAACCGAAAGCCGCCTATATAAATGCTCCTTCCCCGGCACAAAAATTCTTTTATTTTGTTCGATAAATTTCATTTTAGGGGCTTGTGGATGAATTGGAGCATGACGACCACCGGCTTGAATTGTAAAAGATGGTTCATCCCAACCCCTCACACGATTCCTAGACATATAGATCGTCGAAAATCCACCATTCATATATTCGTGGTTAGAAATTTCTAACTCGTCGCCATTTGTTTTATTAAATTGCTTTGCTGTTTTTGCTCCGTTCAAATCAGAAATTGCATCCTTCAAAATAGGTTTGTATTTTTGCGGTTCTGGAAATTCAAATTTCTTATTTAATTTCTTATGATAGCCGACAATTATAACGCGCAAACGATCCTCTGGGACATTATAGTCATTAGCGTTCAAAAGATTGTGGGATACTTCATATCCTGCATCTTTAAACTGTTCAATGATGTTTGAAAAAGCTTCTTTATGCTTAGGGTGAAGAATCCCCGAAACATTTTCAGCCAAAAAGAATAGCGGTTGTTTATCTTTTAGAATTCGTATGTATTCAAAAAATAGCTGCCCACGTTTATCATTGATACCACGCCCAGCGCCTGCCTCACTCCAGCTTTGGCAGGGCGGTCCCCCAATAACCCCTATTACATCGCTAGGTATATCTGACGATGGAATATCAGTTATGCTCCGTTTGTCCAGGGTAGTTTTAGGAAAATTAGCCTCGAAAGTATCCCAGATGGTTTTGTCATACTCATTAGCCCAAACTGTCTCAAAGCCAGCTTTTCCAAAGCCCAGATCAAGCCCTCCTGCTCCTGTAAATAACGAAATAATCTTCATTTTTTATTTAACAAATTGTATTAATTTTGCATTAAGTAATTGCGCAGGATTATTAGGTGATTTTATTTTGACATCTTTAACAAAGAGACCAAGATTGACAAGTTTTTCTAAATTAACCCTGTCGCTTTCTGGAAATGACTGATATTTTTCATCCAAAATTAAAGCATTAACAGTAAGTTCATTCTCTTCGTCCACCTCCGAAATATAATCAAAAACATCAACTGGATTTTCTATGTGCCACATCCCACGGATTCGTAGATATGTAATACCAAGCGGATCAACTTTGTTTACTCGCCCAAGCTCGTTAGTGTCAGAAAGTTCAATACCATCTAGCTCATCAAGCCCCTTAGAGATTTTATTTTTTATTCTTTCGTAGGTATCTTTTTCTGCGGCATAACAACTACCATACACAAACCAAATAGATTTAAGCTTACTTTCTTTAACAACCCCAACTATATAAATTAAATCTTTTTCTTTCCAGCTTTCACAGTCACGACATGCTTTGGTAATCATTGAACTATCCGAATAAATTTTATCTTTTGGGTAAGAACTATTAAGTGCTACGCCAGAGCGTAGACTCTCAATCTTCTTAATCTCAATAGCGTCCCCACCGCGAATCATCGCATCTGGCGGATTATTTTGATTCCCCATATAAGAAAAAGTTCTTTCATATATTATGTTTTTTTGATTAACATCTTTAACACTAAGAGAGTTACAAAATAGATCTTTTATATAAAACTCGAGCGTATCTCCCATAGCGTTTGCTCTGTTTGAAGAATTATATAAATTATCCAAGTCTACCACTGGATTCTCTGCAATATTTTTTAAAGCCACAAGTAAGTTCGTCATGTCCGCTAATTTTAGCACTTTTTGGAGGTTTGGGAACGGGCTCACAAAAAGCTAAGATTGAACGCTTCGCGTGCTTAGCCTGTATGTCATCACAGATAATTTGCTTGCCGGCGCAAGCAAATTTCTGCGATCCCGACTCGCGGTCCCGCAAGCTTGCGGGACATCGCTCCGTCTCGGACCAGAATGACAAAACCTGCCGCAGGGCAGGTTTTGTTTTTCTGGTCCGCCCGGTAGGAATCGAACCTACGACCCTCTCCTTAAAAGGGAGCTGCTCTACCAACTGAGCTACGGGCGGATATTTTTATTTCTTTCTATTTACCAAACGCTTGCTTCGTTAAGCTATCGACCTACCAAAACAGCATACGGGCGGATATTTCTTTGTCTATAAAATAACCCTTATAAACAAAGAAACTATATCAAAAAACGGCGAAAAGTCTAGGGTTTTTAGGTTTATCCCCATATTACCTTTGACACCACGGCGCATAGCGCGTATATTTAAATCAGGTGGTAATGTACATGTGAATCGGTAAGCTCCATCGTAGCTTCTAACACGATATTCAATCCCGACTTTCACAGTCAACATCCACACCAGCTCTTCGCCCCTCCAGGGCACATTAGTCCGCAAGGACACCAATTTAATCCGCCAGCCGCAAGACTGGTGATGAAAGGGACTTTGAGCTTGCTCGGTCCCTTTTCTGTTGGTCCATTTAAATACTAAAGCGTTTCCAAGATAAGTTTTTCCAATCCGGCGGAAAAATCTCCGATGCCTCTGTGGCTATCGTGGTAGAGAGAAACCAGGCGCGAAGAGAAATCTTGCAACTCCTTTTTTGAATAATTGTTTGAAGATGATTTGGCTTTGCTTAGGACGAAAGGTTTCAGCCCCGTGGATTCCGCCGTCGGCTGCTTGGCGTCCTTTACCAGAGCCATATTTTTTACCTGCCAAAAGATGGTGCCATGTATCTCCTCGGGTTCCAGTCCATTCTCAAGCGCGCGCAAATATAGCGTCCAGGCCCGTTTCTTATCCCGCGCGCCAATGGCATCGGACAAAGAAAAGATATTGAACTCCGGGCGCGCCGCTTTTTCTTTAAGCAAAAATTCCTGTGTCTTCTCGGAGTGTTTTGTGAGCGCGGCAATGTCCCCCTTCCCCAGACTCCGTTCGTTAATGACGAAAACATTATCCGACTCCCCAAGCGCGCTTAATTTTTTTAAAATAATCTCTTTTGTTTCTTTATTTTCAAAAATCCCGTCCAGCACGACAACGCATTTATTTTCAAACAACCCTCTATCCAGGGCAAGTTCGTCCAAGCTGTAATTTGGAAAAGTCTCTGTATTGATTTTCGCAAACGATGTGTTGGGTTTCTTGGTCAGGAAAAACTGAACCATTTCGTCCAGCTTCCTGGCCCTTTTTGAGAAATCGTCACCATAGAGTACATATAGCATGGAGTTAAAAACAAAAAATAACAGGGGCTAGAACCACCTCTCAACCTTCTCCATATACTTCAAATAAACCCCGCCGTACTTTTCGGCAAGGAGTTGTTCCTCTTTCCTTAAAAAAGAAAACCTGACGATAATGTACGAAAGAACAGATGACAGTACTACGCACCCCGCGTTGGCGAAAAAACCGAAACCAGCCACCAAAAAGGTAAGGCCCAAATATGTGGGGTTCCGCATGTACCGGTAGGGTCCTATGGAAAAATTCACCGCTGCCCCTTCGGAGACTGTGGCATGAAAACTTCTTATACTTGATTGTGCCCAAAATATCAGTACGGGGCCGACAACAACCAACAAGACACCAATACCATTGAGAAGCGGCGTGTCGATTCCCAACCCTAAGGGGAAAAAGGATTCAGCCAAAACACCCAGTAAAAACAAGGCCAAATACACCATAAACGCCCCGGCCGACAACCTGTCCACTTCCCCACCCTGCGGCTTATTCCCCGGGTTTGAAGGTTGATTTTGATCCATAGAGACATTTTAGCACAATAGAGTTTTTTGTATCCAGCCCAAACAAAAAGCCCGCAAAAGCCGGGCTTTTGCGGGCGAACTTATCTGCCGGTCATCAGGAAGCCATGGTACTGATGGGACCCGATTTCCCTGCCATCCGGGGAAAACACTCTTTCTTTCCCGGAAAAATGGGCGAAGGAACTGCCCTTGTCTACGTCATTGACGTAACGGCGACCGTCCTCGTGCTGGAAAAACATCGGACCCCGGCCGCCGTCAAAACGCTCAGCCGCATAGCTTGACCGGAGCGCCGCCTTGAGACACGGAACGGCCTCGTCCGGATACTCGCCGCCGTAGAGCATCATCCAGACCGGGACACCGTCGCAGAAAACCCCGGTCATTCCGCCGCTTTGACACCCCAGCTTGTTGGTCAGGTAGACATCCTTGATCTCAAACCGGCCGTGAGTAAATATTATGGTCTTTGACCCCGGCAGCTCAACGATGGTTCCTTTCTTTGGCTTGTCTTCGCCCGCGTAACCGTTCATCATAGCCGCGAAAAAAGCGGCCTGTATCCCTGACGCGAAAAACGGAAGTCTCACCTCGTCTTTCAGCAACTCAATGTTCATCTTGTACCCCTTCTTGTCTAAGTTGTCTGCAAACCTGCGTCAATACTACTCGCCGGACAATTGAAGTCAAGCTTGACTCAATTCCCGGAACAAGGCAGGTTGTATTTAGTTAGCTCCGTTTAACCAACCTATGGGGGTCCGCTATGCCAGAGCTAAAACAAAGGGTATGCGGTTCCTGTACCGCATGCTGTAAATCACTGGAAGTAACCGAGTTAGGCAAGCCCGCGGGTGAATGGTGCGCCCATTGCGATATCGGCAAGGGGTGTAAAATCTACACGACAAAACCGACCTCTTGCGGCGAGTTCCGGTGCGAATGGATAAAAGGAAATATGAGGGAAGAGCATCGTCCGGACAAGACGATGGTCATTCTGGACTATTTCAAACTTCCCGAGGGACTGCCCGGGGGGACCCTCCAAATATGGGAAGTCGGTGAGGGACGGCTCAAAAGCGATTACGTGACCGGAACCACCCGGCATATCCTAGAAAAAGGCGTATGGGTGTCGCACCTTCCGATTCATGGGCGAAGAAAAATGTTCGTGCCGAAAGGCGGCGTCCTTGACGAAGATATCATCACGGCGCTAAAGAAAGGAGGTTTCGAAATCGCGGAGCTAAGCCCCTGACATCAGGGGCTTTTTTACTTATCCGACAAAAACATGCCCTCTTGACTTATTTGGTATAAGTTGTAGAGTTCGCACAGTCTTTGAAACTCTCCCAACGAACGCCAACAGCAAAGGAGCACAAACATGAATGTCATACCCTTCAACGGGATAATCTCCGGGAGCAGGATTGAGAACCTGCTAAACGTCCTCCGGCGCGACTGTGGCAGAAGCCTGGTCGTCGTTAACTCCCCGGGCGGGGAATTCGAGTTCTTCTCAAAGCTTGCCCCGGCGCTTATGCGGACGGGATTCGTATCCGTCGGTAATCGTGTCGCCTCGGCCGCCATCGTGTTGCAGCTTCTGGGCAGAGAACGTCTCGCCACCCCGAATGCCACTTTTTTCTTCCACGAAGTCCGAACGATTTTGGGCGCTGGCGGCGAAGTGACCATCTGCGACCTGGAGCGATTCCTCGATATGGAACGCGAGATGAAAGAAAATCTCGGACGAGCATGCCGCGAAGAAATCGAGATGTGGCACCAGGGAATGGCGGCGGCGCAAGCTTGGATGCTCCGGTTTATCCGGCAGCAAACAGGGCTCAGTGCCGGGACATTCGCCAACCTCATGCGGGGAGAAGTAACGTTGTCCGCCCGGGAAGCAGTTCAATACGGCATAGTCCACCGGGTAGTGTCCTATGATGAACTGATGAGCTATGTAGATCCCCGGCTACTGTAGCCCCTTGCATCAAAAGCCCCGCCTTAGGCGGGGTTTTTTTATCGGAATATTATTTGTGCCAAAAATTAATTTACTTCCACTACTACCCTGTCTTTGGAAAAACGGACCTTGGCGGCTTTGGCCATCACGTCATCTTCCGAACGGAAACCGAGCGCCACGGCAGCCTTTGACTCAAGCCCCAATGCTTCAAGCCCCAAAATTTCGTCAAACTTTTTCGGGTCAAATCCCTCCATAGGCCCCGCATCAATCCCCTCAACGGCCGCTGTGGTAAGTAAGACCCCAAGTGCTATATAAGCCTGCCTGGTTGCCCACTCCACTCTTTGCTCGGGAGTTCTCATATTTATAGCGCCGTTTAACATATCGCTAAACCCCTGCAGGCTTTCCATGTCCACACCGCGCGTCTTGGAGATTGACTCCATATATTCTTTGACGGAATCGCTGTTTATCACTTTCGGCACAGCAATGACGATAAGGTGCGAAGCGTCGGTTATTTTAGCCTGATTGTATCCGGCTTCGCGGAGTTTGGCGCGCGTCTCAGGATTATTCACCAGAATAAATTTCCAAGCCTGTAAACCGAAAGATGACGGGGAAAGCCTGGCGGCATCAAGCAGAAGATCCAACTGTCCGTCAGTAAGCTTTTTATTTTTATCAAACACTTGCGCGGCATATCTCCAATTGAGCGCTTCTATGATATTTTTCATAAGATTCTTTGTTTTTAATGCTGATAGACGCTCAATTATACTCATATACTTTACTTTGTAAAGTAGTGTGAGCTGACAAACTGTGGTATAATGGCGCCATGAAAAAGATATGCCCGATACAAAAGACGGCCAAGCTTATGTCTGATTCCTGGACAATGCTTATCGTGCGCGACCTGCTTGCGGGTAACAAAAGGTTTTGCGAGTTTGAGCGTTCACTTCAAGGGATTTCCACCAGAACGCTTGCCCTCAAGCTAAAAAAACTGGAGCTGGAGAAAATAGTCAAAAAAACAAAAGACGGCGCATACTCCTCAACCAAAAAAGGGAAGGGTCTTCGTCTGGTGGAGCAAGCTATGCGCCGCTATGGTGAAAAGTATCTTTAGTTGACAAAACGTTAAATACGTTATAGTTTTTTAACCAGTAAGCGTCACCTCGTAAACAAAAGAAAGGAGTAGGACATGAACGACCGGTTGAGCCCGTCGGGGCACATACCCCTGAACAAAACAACCCTGGACTGCATGAGTTTCGAAGAGCGCTATTTCTGGAATGATTTCCTGCATTCAGTAATGGAGGCCATCAACAAAGAAAAGACCCGTGGCACACCCCAGCCGTACAAGTTCCCCCCGGAGCTCTACCAAAAATTCCGGACGGCCATCTACACCTACGATGGCTACAAATACTGCCAGGTCAACCAGATCTGCAATCTGTTTGACACTACCGCCGCACAAGTTAAGCAGTAGCCATCCCCCTCACAACCCCCAGCCCTTGCTCGGGGTTTTTTATTTGAGCTCTCCCCAATTATTCCCTATGGATACGGAAACGGTAATCGGCACGGCTTTAGGATTTTTTACCTTGTCTTCCAATACGGACTCCATCGCCTCTTGAATTATTTTTGACGCCTCTCTTTCACTCCCTTCTTTTACCTCGTAGACCAATTCGTCGTGAACTTGAAGAAGCAGAGATACCTTGTCGGAAAGTTTATTCTTCTCAATTGCGTCATCCGCTCGCCTGATGGCAATTTTTATTATGTCCGCCGCAGTACCTTGAATCGGGGCGTTCACCGCCATTCTCTCGGCAGAAGCCCGGATGAATTGTATCGGGGATTTAATGGCCGGGAAATAACGCCTCCTCCCGAAGAGCGTTTCCGTATAACCGTTCTTTACCGCAAAGTTCTTTATACTCTCCAGATATCCGGCAATAGTCGGGAATTTGTCAAAATAATTTTGATAAAATTCTTCCGCCTCAGCACGGGTTGTGCCAAGGGAATCTTTAAGCGCGTTAATACCCATGCCGTAAATGATGCCGAAGTTTATGACCTTGGCGCGGCGGCGCATTTCACTCGTTACTTTGTCTTCGGACACGCCAAAAACTTTTGCCGCGACGGAAGCATGGACGTCTTTGCCGTCTTTAAAAATATTTATCAAGTCCTTGTCATCGGAAAGTATGGCGGTCACACGGAGTTCTATCTGCGAATAATCCAAAGCAAGAAGTTTGTGCCCTGACGCGGCGATAAAAGCCCGGCGAATATTTTTCCCAAGTTCGCTTCTTATTGGGATATTCTGAACATTAGGATTGGCGGAAGAAAACCGCCCCGTGGTGGTGCCCGTCTGAATAAATTGGGCGTGCAGACGATTGTTCTTATCCAAAAGAGGAGGAATGGTGTCTATATATGTTGAAAGAAGCTTCTGAATCTCCCTGTGAGCCAAAATTTCTTCAACTATGGGGTGCGCGGTTTTCAGCTTGTCCAGTTCTGAGGCGCGGGTGGAGCGGGCTCCGCCTTCGGTTTTCTTCAAACCCTTCACGGTGAGATGAAGTTTGTCGAAAAGCACCTCGCCCAACTGCTTGGGCGAGTTTATATTGAATTCCCCGCCGGCATGCGCCCATATTCTCTCTTCAATCTTTGAAAGTTCCTTGTGGTAATCAACCGAAAGTTTTTTCAAATACGGCACGTCTATCAATACTCCGCGTTCTTCCATTTTTTTCACAATCGGCACGAGCGGCAGTTCCACACCTTCATAAACTTCGTCCAGTTTTTTCTGCCCAAGTTCTTTCATGATGTTCTTACGCGCCTCGTCAAAATTTTTAGCATTAGTGCGGGCAAAGATGTCTTCTTTGTCAGGGTTCGTAGTTTCGGAGTTGCAGAGCCAAAGCGCTATCGCCACCTTCTCTATTTCATCTTCCGAAATCTCCTCGTCCTTAGCTTTGTCCTCTTCTGTCTTTTCAAGCTCGGAGAAAAGCGTAGTTCTGAAACGTTCATACAAGCTCCTGAATTCCAACTCGGAGATAGCTCTCTCCACCATCGCCTGGTCCACACTTTCGCGCCAGGTTTTTTCCGGCAACTTGAAATCAATGGGCGCATCCAATCTGATTTGGGCAAGCGTTTTGGAAAACAGCGCTTCCTCTTCCCCTTCTTCAAGCAATTTAACTACGCGTTCAGTCAGTCCGGCTTCCAAAAACAGCTTACGGTTTTTGCGAAGCTTTTTATACATGTCTTCAATGGAACCAAACTTTTGTATGAGGATTGTCGCCGTTTTTTCTCCGATGCCGTCAATGCCTATGATATTGTCCGACGGATCGCCGCGGAGCCCTTTGTAATCCGGCAGAAGTTTCGGCTTAAAACCAAAACGTTCTTCCACAGCTTTCTCATCATAAAGAATCGTGTCGTTAATTCCCTTTTTAAGCGTGTAAACCTGCACGCGCTTATCATCCACGAGTTGCAACGTGTCCATGTCGCCCGAAGCTATGACTATATCCACTTCCTTATTCTTCTTCATCTCATGAACAATAGTGCCGAGCATGTCGTCGGCCTCAAACCCGGGCTTGTCATACATAGGTATGCTGAAGGCAGTAAGAATATCGCGAGAACGATTGAGCTGATGAACCAAATCATCTTCCGCCTTGGCTCTGCCCAGTTTGTAATTTTCATATGCCTCGTGGCGAAAAGTTGGTTCAGGCAAATCGTAGCAGGCGATGATATAGTCGGGCTTCAGGTCTTTGATTATCTTAATGAGCATTGTCGTAAGACCGTAAAGCGCGCCGGTCGGCTCGCCTTTGGATGTGGCAAAATCGGGCAACGCATGATAGGCGCGGTGAATAATCGCGTGAGTATCAAGGAGTATAAGACGTTTCTTTTTTGAGTCTTTATTCATATTCTTCTCTACATATTACTCTATTTTTACACTACAGCCATTAAAAAACAGCCTACACGATATGGCGCAAGCTGTCCGTTCATTTTACTCGCTGATAATTATCCGGCGAGAGCTGCCTCTATTTCCCTGATGACCTGCCTGACCACCGCGGCTGGATCGGCTGCCTGAGTTATGGGCCGCCCCATTACGATGCGGTCCGCCCCGGCCCTGATTGCCAAGGTCGGAGTCATTACCCGAGCCTTGTTCTGATCGTCGCCCTTCACGTCCTTCCCTTCCAAACGTACCCCCGGGGTATTCAGGCTGAAAAGAATGCCGAACTCCGAACGAAGCACTTCCGCTTCAGCAGGAGAAGACACCAAGCCGTTCAAGTGCGCGTCTTTGGCAAAAGAAGCGAGCCTTTTCACTGCATCAATTGTCGAGCAGCAAAACATAGAGTCGCTGTCGCTATCCTTGAACGTCGTGAGCACTGTGACACCCAAAACTTCCGTTTCGGGCAAGGCCATTTTGAGCCTCGTCATAGCTTCGACCCCGGTAGTGCAAGCTACGGTGACGATATCCGGTTTCGCCTCGCGCAGAAGCATCCCGTCCGTCTCCAGCGTCTCGCCGATGTCGAACAGCTTCAGGTCGGCGAAGACCTTCAGTCCATAGCTGTGGATGTCCTCGATGAGGCCGTAGCCGACCGCCCGCAGAGCCGAGTTTACTTTGAGGTAAACTCCTGTCCCCCTGAGGCGGTCGGCAAGTTCGCACACCTTCCTTCTGACCCAGAGCCGCCCCTCCGAACGGTCCGGGTTGTTCCACTCCGGTTTGAAATCAGCGGCAACGATGAGGCGTTCCGCGGGTGACAACTTTCTCATGCTTATTCTCCTTTCGTTCGTTTCAAAATGTCGGCAAGCCGACCCATACTGTCCAAAACACTATCAAACTACAGCCAGGTTGTGAAGCAGCCGGGCAAAAAAATGAGCAGGGATAACCCTGCTCTTTTATCCGCGGAATTTCCGCTGAATTAATCCACGCCGTACTCTTTTCTGTAGGCGAGAATTTTTTCGATGATTTCCCCGATATTGTCGTCCCCGCTTTCCGCCGGAGTCTTCTCCAAAAACAAGATGAGGTCCGTAAGCGTTGCGGCGGCGTACACCGGAATCCCATAATTCTTCTGGAACTCCTGAACAGCCGACAGCTTGCCTTCTTTCCCGCGCTCCTGCCGGTCAAAAGCAATAATGCAAGCAATGGGTATGCCGCCATTCGCTATGGTGATTTCAACCGCTTCGCCTGAAGAGGTCCCGGTTGTCATCACGTCGTCGACGATGATGACCTCTTCGCCCTTCAGGGAAGCGCCGACGATGACGCCGCCCTCGCCGTGGTCCTTGGCCTCTTTGCGGTTGAAGGCATAGCCGATTTTTCCGCCGAGCGCCTGAGCGACCGCTGTAGCCAAGGGAATACCTTTGTACGCGGGGCCGAAAATGACTCCTCGCGGGAAAGGTCTCCTGTTGATTGCCCCGGCATACGCTTTGGCAAGATTTGATATTGACTCCCCGGTGTTAAACAACCCGGAATTGAAGAAGTATGGCGAGATCCGCTTACTCTTCAACTCCCTCCCGTTCGGAAGAAGTTCCATAGCCCCAATGTTCAAGGCGTATGAAACGAACTGCTCGGCAGGATTCAACTTGTTCATTTTTCTCTCCTTGTTTCAGGGTTCAAATTACACGCTTAAGCGCGTAACCTACATGGTGTCAATAATCTACCTCTACCGAAACACTAGCAGACGCCGGGCGTATTGTGAAGTCCGTTATTTAGAATTTATTTCCACGAAATCTCACGAGTCCTATCGTCTATAAATTTGAATTTAACCTCAAACGAACCTTTCGGCAGTAATTTTTTCACCCGCTCCGGCCACTCAATAACAATCAGGTTCTTCGGTTCCGACAAAATCTCGTCCCAGCCCAGAGCGCGAAGTTCTTCGGCGCTGTCCAGACGATAGGCGTCTATGTGGATCAGGTGCCGAAACGGTTTGCCGGCCGGAAGTTTGTAAATCTTTTCAATGACAAAGGTGGGGCTTAACACGGTATCGGCAACACCAAGCTTCTTTGCCAACGCTTTAGTAAAGGTGGTCTTGCCGCTTCCCAAATCCCCCTTAAGGCCTATGACGGTAGCCCGCTTTTCTTGCCTACCGGACAGCAGTATTGCGGCAATATCCCCCGCGCATTCCGACGTGTTTTTGATATCGCAATTTTTCTTCATGTTTCTGAGTTTACCACAAGAACAAATGAAAAAACCCGGAGACTGTCTCCGGGTTTTTTCATTTGTTCTTGTGCGTTGTTTACTTAACTTTCTTGGAAGCGGCGTACGATCCATACGTGTTTCTTGATAACAACACCAAGATAAGTATGATCAGTATGAGAACCAACCAACCAAGTATCGTCGTCGGGAAAAAATCTCCGCTAAAGAACGCAAGCGCGCCGTTCTGGGAAGCAAAGCAACCAAACTTTGACAACGCATACGCTATCACGTCTTCCTGAGCGCCGTCCTTGTTTGTGTAGACCAAGTTGGCGCTTGTAACAAGCGGTTTATCCGCTGAAAAATTGGACGCGACATCGGTTCTAACCACGACCTCGCCCTTTTCACCGATATCGAGAGTTCCTATTTCAATCGTCAGCATCTTGTCTTTATCCGAATATATTCCTCTGCTTGAATCTCTATACCTCATTTCAGTCGGAATCTGCACCCGTAAAACAACGTCTTTCAATATTTGTTTGCTGATATTTTTGTATTCAATGGTAAACCCGACACTGTCTCCGCGGCAAACCTGTTCCTGGTCCGCGGACATTGAGAGAAACACGAGACTCCCCTGCGTTATTCTTTCGGTCACGTACCTCACTGTAGTCACCGGCGCGGGTGTAACCACCTGGGAAGTCACCGTATTGTAATTGTTGGAAGATGTCCCGCAAGAAGGGGTAGTGAAATTAAAGATGGAACCGTGAACTGTCCCGAACTGGAAATTGTTTGCCACTGCCCTGTAATAGTAAGTAGTGCTGGGCGACAAATTGTAAATCTGCTGGGAAAATACACCCGAGTAATTAAGCTGCTGCTGGATGGTGCTGTTTTCAAAGACAGAGGACGTTCCGTACTGGAACCAAACATTGGTCGGCGTTCCCGCGGGGTTAATGCTCACATCCCCCTTAAGGATAACGCTGTTGCACGTAACGTTGTTGGCGGTCGCCGAAGCCTGATACACGGTCTGGGTGGTTGTCTGGTAAGTTTGCGCGCTCACCGCCGTTACCCCGTAGCCAAAAACAAAGACCAGGGACATGGCTATCGCGGCAATTTTGTATGTTATTTTTTTCATGTTTAAGGAATAGGCTCCGGCGGTAAAAACCGTGTTAAGCCCTGTAATTACTTGGTAAATCTGGGTTGTGTGATTTAATATCATTTCGGTAAAATCATATCATAAAACACGCCATATGTCAATGTCTTTTACATCCGTACACATTGACGCGCTTTTTTGAAACATCTTCGGAGCGAGCCGATAATGCCTCAAAAAAACGCGGGGGAAACAGGCGCTAACCATCCCCCGCTTCAAAAGCGCCGCGCTACCTAAACCCGCCGTAGTATCTTGAGCCCCAGCCACCCTGGTAACCGCTCTGGTTGCAGCAAGGATTAGGCACGCAACACCGTCTTTTTATCACCACCCGTTTTTTAACGGGCGCGGCCTCCTCCACAATCTCCTCGATGAAAAGCCCGTACCTGGAAATTGCTTCTCCCGGCACAGTCCTTTTCTCCGGCGGCAAGTCAGCCACACCATAGACCTCGTTGCCGCAAGCGTCGTGCTCGTACGGAACGTCTTCAAGTTTGCCGTCGGCGCGCACGTTATAGCGGAAGAGTGTCCCGGTTTTTTGGACCACCCATTTCTTCCCGCCAACAACATGAAGGTAAACGCACTTGTCCCATTCAAGCGGAGCAACCTTGCGTTTTTCTCCGTCAGCAGGGTGTTTGTTCCTCAAGCCCAAAAACTTGGGCTCATAGTACCTGTAGTTACCGGCGCGAAGAGCGGTCAGGCAAGCCTCTTTGCTTCCGAAAACATACGGGCCAACGCCGTTTGACGACATCGCGGGGGGCGTATAGGTTTCTTCTTTGCTCCCGTACACGGTGGCGCGCGGAGAAGCGGTACCGTTTGGAACCACGATGCAGTCGGTGGTTTTCTTGCCGGCCTTGTCAAGGAGACAATCGCGAGTAATAACGCTTGTCTTCTTTATATGTTCAGACGACACGGTCGTATGAACAGACTTCAGCGAGGCGACAGAAGTTGTCACCCGCTTTGACTCCGAAACTGCCGGAGCCGTCGGGACCGATGGCGCAATCGCACAGCCGCTAACGGACACGAGGGTGAAGATAGCAGCAATTGCAAGGAACATTTTCATGATTCCCCCTTCCAAAAAAGTGAGCGGATTAACCGCGGGATATTTCTCTTTTTGTACCTTATAATATTTTTATCTTTTTGTCAAGTAAGTTAGACTGGGCAATAAAAAACAGCCGGTTAGTAAAATACCGGCTGTTTGCGGGGGAATCCCCCGGTTCCACATATCACGGACAGTCGATTCCAAGCTGCCGCGCTTCTTTGCGCCCCATAGCGCACTGGACCGACTGAAGAGTCATCGGCGGCTGTTGAGGCACGGCTTGCGCGGCTTGAGAGGGTTGGACCGTAAAAACTGAACCAACCTGATTTACCACGGTCTTGTTACGCGGCCAATCACCGCCGCCGTAACCACCGTAGCCGTTGTGGCCGCCGGAGTATCCCCGGTAACCACCGTAGCCGTTGTAGCCGTTGTAGCGATAAGGCGGGTTGACCCCAAACTTTTCATCGCCCGTTCTTGGGTTTGGAGAAACGCCGGGCTCCACCCTTCCGCGAGAATCCACGGATACACGGCAAATCGCCAGGGCTTCAGACGGCATCACGCGGTTCGTCACCTTCTCCTGATAACAATCCAGGAAGGGGTTCTTCTCGCCGCTCACGCACTCGGCATACCGCTCGGGGAAAGCCGAAAGCGCCTCGCAGGCGTTGTTGACCTTCTCCACCGCGAACTTATTGTTGCTCTCTATGCGTTTTTCCACGGTAGAACACCCGCTTGAAGCAGCAACCACCAGCGCCAGAAGCGCCGCGAATATGGTTCTCATGACATGCTCCTTATATTTCGATGTGCATAAACGGAGTCCGCAACCGCGGATTCCACCTGTTTGAAACTAAATTAAGTATGGCATATTTTGTACTAATTGTCAATACATAAAATATCCCCTGCTTTAAGGGTTTTTGAGTTATAATATGGTCAATAGCCATGATCCAATTTGATGAAGAAAAAAGAGACGACAGGATAGACGAGCTTCGCAAACGCGAAGAGGAAGAGCTGGTAAAAATGCTCTCCGGGAAATACGGCATTTCATATGCCGACCTGTCGGCCGTCCCTATTGAGGGAGACGCTCTCCATCTCATACCGGAATCAAAGGCGAGAGAAGCCGGTCTCGCTCCGTTTCAGGCAACAGGCAAAAAAATTCTGGTAGCCGTTCTTTCTCCGGAGAAGAAAGAAACGGTTGCCGCCATAAATGAACTTCAATCCAGAGGGTTCATACCATTTCTCTATATGGTTTCCAAAGGAAGCATGGAGCGGGCCTGGAACAGGTATAAAGAAATGTCCGGGTCTTTTGAAACCAAAGCCGGGATACTTGATATTTCCACGGAATTCCTGGACAAAATTTCCGGGACAATAAAAAATATCCGCGACATACGGGAAACAGTGGAAGACGTCATCCGGAAAAACGAAGGGCACAAAATTTCCTCCATGTTTGAAATTATTCTGGCGGGAGCCATTGCCGTTGACGCATCAGACGTGCATATTGAACCGGAAGAAGCTCAGGTCAAAATCCGTTTCCGCCTGGACGGCGTACTTGAAGCGATTATGGCGATAGATTTTGAAACATATAAACTTTTAAACTCGCGGGTAAAACTAATAGCCGGACTCAAATTAAATGTCAAAGACTCAGCCCAGGACGGACGCTTCAGCATAAAACTAAGCGGTACAGAAATTGAAATCCGCGTTTCGGTCCTCCCGGGCGCTTATGGAGAATCTATCGTCCTCAGGCTTTTAAACCCAAACGCAATATCTGTGCCGTTTGAAGAATTGGGTATAGACAAAAGACTTCTTGAGGTTATAGAGCGGGAAATCAGAAAACCAAACGGAATTATTTTGACCACTGGTCCGACCGGGAGCGGAAAGACAACCACTCTCTACGCCATCCTGAAAAAGATTTACGACCCGGGGACCAAAGTCATAACCATTGAAGACCCTATTGAGTACCACCTGACCGGCATCACCCAGACTCAGGTGGAGGAAGATAAGGGGTACACTTTCGCAAGCGGCCTCCGTTCGGTGCTCCGCCAGGACCCTGACGTCATTATGGTCGGCGAAATCCGGGACCCGGAAACCGCCACCACCGCCATCAATGCCGCCCTCACCGGACACCTGGTTTTCTCCACGCTCCACACCAACAATGCAGCCGGCACCATCCCCCGCCTTATAGACCTGGGGATAAATCCGAAAATTATTTCTTCGGCCCTGAACATCTCTCTCGCCCAAAGACTGGTGCGAAAATTATGCGAATCCTGTAAAAAAGAAGACGTTCCGAACGAAAAAGAAGCTCTTGTGATCTCTTCCATCCTGGAGCGCATAAAAAACGAAAACAAACTCGATGCGCTCCTGGAAGTCAGCGGGAACAAAGACGGCAAAAAGTTATGGCGCGCGGAAGGGTGCGCCGAGTGTAACGGCACCGGCTATAGAGGGCGCGTCGGGGTGCATGAAGGAATTTTGACCGACGAGAATATAGAAAAAATAATAAACGAAAACCCGAGTGAGCGCGAAATCAAAAAGGCAGCCGAATCACAGGGACTTTTGGACTTGGCGGAAGACGGCATCGTGAAAGTGCTGAAAGGAATCACCTCGCTTGAGGAATTGGAGCGGGTGGTGGAAGTAACGCAGAACAAAAATTGAGAACCCTTCAAATAAAAAACACCGGAATCCGGTGTTTTTTATTTGAAGGAAATCAAACGCAAAAATCTCTAAGTAACCCCTTTAACGCGGACGCTAAAGGTAAGGAATTGCCCACAGGATAACCCCAGTAGGAACCCGAAGGTAACCAGAATGTCCTACAAACAACCCCCGGTAGACGATTAAGCCTGGTTGCTTAGAGATTTATATGCTCAATTTCAAAAATGCTATAATAGTGTTGCCGAACTGACTTCAAGCTGAGGTTAGCACGAAAATATTATTTTGTCAATCCCAGCAGCAGAACCCCGAAAACTCCTGTTCGCTACGGG
Source organism: Minisyncoccota bacterium (assembly GCA_041659085.1). Lineage (GTDB taxonomy): Bacteria > Patescibacteriota > Minisyncoccia > Phycocordibacterales > VMEP01 > JBAZYZ01. The sequence goes on along the minus strand of JBAZYZ010000006.1, from coordinate 17,940 downwards.
GCAAAATATGCCGCTCGCTGATTTTCTCTAAAAAACACAAAATTAGCCAAAATGCACGACAAAAAGAACATAAAAGACGAGGAGATAAGCGAGCTCAAAAAGCCCGATTCATTTTTGGATAATACTCTCCGCCCAAGCAAGTGGGACGACTATATCGGGCAGCAAATTATAAAAGAAAATCTGCGGATTTTGCTTACCGCGGCGCGCGAACGCAATCACCCGCCGGAACATATTCTTTTTTACGGGCCTCCGGGACTCGGCAAGACCACCCTCGCCCACTTGATAGCCCATGAGACGGGCGCGCAGATTAAAATTACCTCCGGACCGGCGATTGAAAAGGTCGGAGACCTTGCTTCCATCCTCACAAACCTTTCTCCCGGCGATATTCTTTTCATAGACGAGGTTCATCGCTTAAACAAAATGGTGGAAGAAATTTTATATCCGGCGATGGAATCCGGTTCGCTTGATATCATCATCGGAAAGGGTCCTTCGGCGCGAACAATACAACTGGACCTGCCGCCGTTTACGATGATTGCAGCCACCACGCGCATGGCCCTTATCTCCTCCCCGCTCCGTTCGCGTTTCTCCGGCGGAACTTTCCGCCTGGAATTCTACAGCGATGAGGAAATCGGGGAGATTGTAAGGCGTTCGGCAAAAATCCTTGGCGCCGATATAAAACCGGATGCCATAAAAGAAATTGCCAAGAGGGCGCGCTTTACTCCGCGCACCGCAAACTATCTTCTGAAACGCACCCGCGACTTCGCCCAGGTGCACAAACGCGAGCTTGATAAAGAGGCTGTGATGGAAGCGCTTAATCTTCTTGGCATAGACAATCTGGGTCTTTCTTCTTCCGACCGCAAAGTTCTGCAGACCTTGATTGAGAAGTTCCATGGCGGACCGGTGGGCTTAGGCACAATAGCGGCCGCCACATCCGAGGAAGACGCGACGATTGAAGAGGTCATCGAACCTTATCTGATACAACTGGGGCTCCTTGAAAGAACACCCCGTGGACGGGTTGCCACAACACAAGCATACGAACACCTGGGGCTTGCAGCGCCGATTGAAAAGCAAGAAAAGCTTTTGTAAAGTGACCTAGCTAACCCCAGTCATATTCTTACAAGACATTCTATAGCGAGGCACTTCGCTGGCAGAAGTTGTCCTATTCGTACGCGCGCCACACGAGACAAAAACATACTTAGTGGTATAGTAGCCTTATTAAATATATAACAGCAAAAATATGGCGGGGTGGCGATTCTTATGGTCGCTACGCTCGTTAAAAATCAGCTATGTCCGGACACTCCAAATGGGCGCAAATAAAAAGACAGAAAGGAAGCGAAGACGCCAAGCGGAGCAAAGTCTTCAGCAAGCTCGCCCGTTTCATTTCTCAAGAATCAAAGCGCGCGAAAGGCGATGTGAACTCCCCCAGCCTCCGCGCCATCATTGAAAAAGCCAAGAAAGAAAACATGCCCAAAGACACGATTGACCGGGCAGTCAAGAAAGGCGCAAGCGCGGATATGGGAGAACTCTACGAAGTTCTGTACGAAGCCTACGGTCCCGGCGGCTCCGCCATATTGATTGAAGGATTGACCGACAGTAAAAACAGAAGCGCCGCCGAAATTAAGCACCTTCTGTCGTTGCATGACTCGGCGCTTGCCTCGCCTGGCGCGGCATCATGGGCTTTTGCCAAAGAAAACGGCGAGTTTATTCCCCAAACAACAGTCCCCTTATCAGATGAGGACGGCGCGAAACTTTCCGGACTAATTGAGGAGCTCGAAGAAAGAGAAGACGTGCAAAGTGTGTACACGAACGGGGACTGATGACAGTTGATAAACACGCTAGAGACCAATCAAATCCCCTGTTAATTGTTATCTGTAACCTGTAAACTGTTTCTATGAGAGTGCTCGCAATTGACCCCGGGTTTGAACGACTGGGCATCGCCGTGCTTGAGCGCGACAAAAAAACCAGGAAAGAAATTCTGGTTCATTCGGAATGCTTCAAAACCAAACCCTCCCTCCCCTTTTCCGAAAGATTGTCCTTGCTCGGAAACCGTGTCAGGGAAGTCATAGGGAAGTTTGAGCCCGAAGCCCTCGCCATTGAAACATTGTTTTTCACCGCAAACCAAAAGACGGCCATGAAAGTGTCCGAGGCGCGCGGGGTTGTCATATATGAGGCCTCGCTTGCGGGGCTTAAAATCCACGAATACACGCCGCTTCAGATAAAAGTGGCCGTTACCGGCTACGGCAAGGCGACGAAAAACCAAGTTAACGATATGGTCGGCAAGTTAATCGCCGTCCCAAAAAAAATCTCGTCCGACGACGAAATGGACTCGATAGCCTGCGGGATTACATGTTTGGCGCATGTAAAAATCGGCTGAGCGCGCAACTTTTGCTTTTTATGCCGAAACAATCCCCCCGATAACTTCCAGCAATTTTTTCCTCGCCTCTCCGGTAAAATTGTGGTCTCCGTCTATGTTCAAAACTTTTACCCTGCTCAATTTTGAGAAATCAGTGTCCCCCAACACTTCATCCTCGCTCGCTTTTACGATAATAAGTTCTGTCGTGTTTGATAGCTCCTCGTATAATTCCATGGGCTTAATGTTTTTTCTTCCATCAAAGTACGAGGCCGGCACAAGCGTAATACTCCCGTCTTTCCTCGATAATCTCGAGACTCCATTCATGTCTATGAGTGTCCCGGGGCGGGACTTAAACATTCCCACCATCCGGTCAAAATTCATATCAACCGGCGGGGCGAGCAGAATCGTTTTCCGCACTCCTGCGGGCTTCGACAAGGCCACCACCACTCCCCCCTGAGAATGAGCCACAATATCAATAACGGCTCCGGGATAAATCTTTTTAGTCTCTAGCAAAACTTCCCTGAGTACCTCGGCCTGCTCATCAAGCGGACGCACGATGATCGTATTGTTGTTTTCCTCAAACACATTGTAGTCAAACATGACTTTCCCAACATCATGAAATTCATCGGCGATGTCCGTGAAAAGCCCACGGGCGTCTTTCCGCACCCCGAAACCGTGTGAAAAAATAATAACGTGTTTGTTTGATTGCATAAAAACTTAGCCGAGCAACTTCTTTTGTATTATTTTGAATTTAGGTTTTTTCTTATAGAAACAGAATATTTCCCACTCCGATAGTTCATCTTTGCTGATAGTTTTATTTTTTATTAGTTTATTTAAAATAACATAAAAATTATCTTCGTTCCCGCGCAAGGCTTCTAGGGCCATCTCAACATAGTCGGGGGCAGAACTCCAATCCTCTACTTCCAAAACTTTTCCAATGTGTTCGGCAGTTTTTCCTTGCCTCTTGAGTCCTATGCAATAATTTATAACGATCATTTTTTGGTTTAAATCATCCAACCCGCCACCAATAGCTACCTCGTACATAGGGCGTAAGAAAGTATACTGTTCTTTCTTTAGTAAGAGATGTGTCGCGTCATTTAGTATAAAATCTTCTGTTTTTATTTGACCCGAAGAAAGTTTTATCTGTGCTATCTGTAATATATAGCTCCCGACAAAATAAACCAGGTTAAGGGCGTCTGCAAGGTATTTTTGCCCAACTTTTATTAATTCCCCCTTCTTAATTTTTCCATCCCCGTATAAACTAACGAACTCCTCGTCGGCACGCCCCTCATTGTGAACAATCAAGTTACGTATTTTTACTAGTTTTTTAATATCTTTAATATGCTGGCTGTCCTCTGGAATACTTATTCCCAAATCTTCTTTCAGAATCTTTAATCTCTCCTTAAAGCCATTTTTCAACAATAAGATCTCCACCTCGCGACTTATTAAAAATTTTTGTGCTTCTTCAATTTTTTTGATGCTTTTTAATTCGCTAAAAGTGATTTGTTTATTCTCTATCGAAAGTTTACTTGGGTGTTCCGTATAGTAATATTCAAAAAGCTTAGAGAACAACGTATCGAGAGTTGAAACCATAGAAACGAGGGTGTTTCTAGCGAATAGTTCGCCCTGCTTTGGGTGTTTTTTAAAAGCGTCAGCAAACATACGAGCCTCATAATCAGAGAGGGTAATTTTTTTTGGCTTCTCCCTCACTTTAAATTTTTTTTCAAGCATCCCTACTAGACCTTTGAAGACCGCCCTGTCATATCTCACAGCATAAGAACCTATCGTGCCTATGGACACCTCGTGAAGTGATATGTTGTTTCCAAAAATATCAAACAGCTTACGAAAAAAGTCGGGGGGGCTCTTTGTTTTAGTGGGTTTTTGGGGCATATATAAACGTAATGTTTTGAGCCGTGTATATCTGCACGTGAGGCAACGGCACTAAATCGCCACTCAGCTCAACCCCCTAACTCTACCACTACACAGTTTCTTGTCTAATTGGGCAAAATCGGTGGTTTTTAGACAAAAGGCGCAAAAACACATCAAAAACGGTTGATAAGTATCGGCAAAAAAGCCATATTTTACAATGGTTTTCCGGAGTTTTCACATCTTATCCACAGGATTATACCCAAATACTTGCGCGACAAACGGCTTTCTGATAAAAAGGGGTAACCATTGAAGTATTAAAAGCAATAATTTACCTAAAAAGTAACCATGGACAAAGAAATGACCCGCGATGATGATCGCGAACTTGACCCAGAGGCCGTGCTTGACGACGCAGACGCATTACTCGCGGATGACCTGCTCGGGGACTTGGGTGATGATGCCGCTGACGAAATAGACGAGTTTGACGAAGAGTTCGGTGAAGGCGTAATCTAAGCCAACTAAAAACCCCGCTTGATCGGGGTTTTTAGTTGGCTACTATCTTCACGAATCGTTTTTTGCCGACGCGAACAATCATTTCTCCGGAAACTTTTATAAAGGAGTCGGAAATGTTTTCTCCGGACACCTCTACCCCGCCACCCTCCACAAGCCTGCGCCATTCGCTTTTGGAAGAAACTATCTTCTCTTTAAGCAGAACGTCTGCAAGAAGGACGCCTTCCGCCGATCGGACTTCTTTCAAATCTTCCGGCAATCCACCCTTCTGAAAAGTCCCCACGAAATTCTCTTCCGCCGCGCGCGCTTTTTTCTCGCCGTGGTATAGGGAGACTACCTCCCGCGCTAGACGCATTTTGGCATCGCGCGGATTCTCTCCTGACTTAATGCCATTTTCTATTTTTGAAATTTCGTCTTCCGACAACCGCGAACAGAGAGTGAAGTATTTTATAATTAGGTCGTCGCGCAAAGCCATCACTTTACCATACATATTGTTGGGCTCATCTAAAATATTTATGACGTTCCCCCAGGAAGAAGACATCTTCCGCCCGTCTGTGCCTTCAAGCATCACTCCAACCATTATATCCTGTTCCGTCTGACCATAATGCTTCTGAATAATTCGGCCCGCCTTCAGGTTGAATAACTGGTCAAAGCCGCCGAGCTCCACATCAGCCTTTACCGCGACAGAATCATAACCTTGCATGAGCGGATACAAAAACTCGCGAATAGATATCTCCTCCGCCTTCTCCACACGGTCGGCAAAATTACGGCGATGAAGCATCTGCTGAACGGAGAAACACTCCGCAAGTTCGGCCACGTCGTTGAAATCAAGTTTCTTCAGCCATTTGGAATTGAAATTGAACTCTGCTTTTTTTAGGTTGATGATTTTCCCGACCTGGGCTTTATATGACTTTATATTTTCTTTAACTTGTTTCGATGTAAGCATCGGACGTTTGGAGAGTTTGTCGGACGGGTCGCCTACAAGCGCGGTAAAGTCACCGACGATAAAGACGACTTTGTGCCCCAAGTCCTGGAACTCCCTAAGCTTCCAAAGCACGATTGCGCGCCCGATGTGGACATACGGCGAGGTGGGATCAAAACCGAGCTTAACCCGAAGCTGTTTCCCGGATTTGAGCTTCTTTTCAAGCGCCCCCCGCACAAAAACCTCCTCTACTGCGTGGGTGAGCAGATGTTCTATTTTCCCCGGGCTGGTGTCCACTTTCATACGAATTACTTTACCACAAAACGACCTTTTTGTGGTATTCTTTTTTAATATATGTTCCGGGCGAAACATCACAAAAAAACCCGTTTTATTCTTCGCTACTGGAAGCAGATTGCCGTTCTTGGAGCGCTCATTCTCGGGGGACTTTTTTTCTTATGGGTCGGGAACCTCCGGATGCCGGATTTTAACTCGTTTGAACAAAGAAAAGTCCAAAGTTCCACCAAAATCTACGACCGCACCGGGGAAATCCTTCTCTACGACGTCCACCAGGATATACGAAGAACAGTCATCGCCGGAACCGAGATGGGGACTAACATAAAAAACGCGACCATCGCCATTGAAGACGCGGAATTCTACCAACACTACGGGGTAAGGCCCGCCGCTTTTCTCCGTGCCGTTCTGGTAAACATATTTTCCGGAAGTTATTCGCAAGGCGGGTCTACCATAACCCAGCAGGTGGTCAAAAATGCCCTGCTCACGACAGACAAGAGTATCTCAAGAAAGGTAAAGGAGTGGATACTGGCAATAAAACTGGAGAAGATAGTGAACAAGGACGACATTCTGGCGCTTTACTTAAATGAAGCGCCATATGGCGGAAATATTTACGGTATCGCTGAAGCCAGCAAGACCTTTTTTAATAAAGCGCCGCGCGATTTATCTCTTGCCGAAGCGGCATACCTTGCCGCCCTGCCGCAAGCGCCGACGCATTTCTCTCCTTACGGCAACTACCGCAAAGAGCTGGACGCCCGGGAACGTCTCGTCCTCCGGAGAATGCGCGACCTGAGTTTTATTTCTGATGACGAATACAAAAATGCCCTTGAGGAAAAGGTCGAGTTCTTGCCCGGGACTCCGGGAGGAGCGAGGGCCATGCACTTCATTCTTTTTGTGCGGGATTATCTGGAACAAAAATACGGGCAAGACGCTTTGGAATCCGGAGGGCTAAAGGTTACCACTACGCTCGATTACGGCCTGCAATCAAAGGCCGAGGAAATACTCAAAAAATATGCTTCGGGCAACCAGAAAAATTTTAACGCCGAGAACGCAAGTCTTGTGGCCATAGACCCCAGGACGGGACAAATACTCACCATGGTCGGGTCACGCGACTATTTCGATAAGGAAATAGACGGCAATTTCAATGTCGCGCTCGCCCACAGACAACCCGGCTCGTCGTTCAAACCATTTGTTTATGCCACCGCCTTTATGAAAGGGTATACGCCCGACACTGTTCTGTTTGATGTAAAAACGGAATTCCAGACAACCTGCACCCCCGACGGACGAGCGCTCGCGGGGGCTAACCCGGATGACTGTTATATGCCGGAAAATTTTGACGGTAAATATCTGGGTCCGCTCTCGTTAAGAAGCGCCCTCGCGGAATCAAGAAATATCCCCGCCATTAAGACCCTCTATCTGGCGGGTATTCAGGCGTCCCTAAACACGGCCAAGGCCATGGGCATCAAGAGCCTGACTAATCCGGAGCGCTACGGCCTTACCTTGGTTTTGGGGGGCGGTGAAGTGTCTCTGCTTGACATGACTAGCGCTTATTCGGTGTTTGCCAACAACGGAATCCGCAACCCGTACCAGAGCATTTTGCGCGTGGAGGATGCCGCGGGAAATGTTCTGGAGGAATTCAAAGACCGCGGAAGCGAAGCGATACCCAAAGATGTCGCCCTCCAAATAAACGACATCTTGTCCGACAATGCGGCGAGGGCTCCGGAGTTCGGAGAGCACTCAGCTCTTTATGTGGAGGGACACGGCGATGTGGCCTCAAAAACGGGCACCACTAACGACTATCGCGACGCCTGGATACTCGGGTACACCCCATCGCTTGCGGTGGGCACATGGGCGGGCAACAACGACAACAGCCCTATGCAAAAAAGGATCGCCGGCTTTATCGTCGCACCGATGTGGCACGAATTTATGGCCGAAGCTCTAAAAAACTATCCTAACGAATATTTTGAGAAGCCAAAGCCGGTTAACCAGAACATTAAACCCGCCCTGCGCGGATTCTGGCAGGGAAACGAAACGTTCATCATAGATAAGGTTTCCGGCAAACTTGCCACCGAATTCACCCCAAAAGAAACGCGTGAGGAACGCTCCATAACAAATGTGCACTCTCTCCTGTACTGGGTCAATAAAAACGACCCGCTCGGTCCTCCTCCGGCGAATCCGGACGCCGATCCACAGTTTCACTTATGGGAACCCCCTGTACAAAAATGGCTCATGGAAAATCCGATAAACGGTTACACGAGAGAAAGCATCCCGAGCTCATCGGACGACGCCCATCGCCCCGAATCCGCTCCGAAGATAACGGTATTGGAACCGCAGGGGAACGCTTTTTACCAAAAAAACGCAACGATAAGAGTCGTCTTAAAAACCGAAGGGAGTTTCCCGCTCGTCCGCATGGACTACTTTTTAAATAACGTTTTCATCGGGACTTCAAAAGCCCCATCATTTGATTTTTCCTTTTCTCCAAAAGATCTGGATTCTATAGGAGAAACAAACAGCCTCCGCGTAATAGGGTACGACAACGTATACGGTTCCGGGGAAAGCACGGTCACTCTCAACATTCAAAGCAACTAGAGTCCCTAGGCTATTCTGGAAACCGCATTTTCTCCTAAACGTCCGTTTACTTTCCTGACTAAAGACTCGCTTGAAAGAAATATCTCCGACTTGGACGGACCCGAAACTTTCACATACAAAACACCATCCTTAAACCGGAGGGAGCCGGTGCCGACCTTTAAAGAAAGCTCTTCCTCCAGTATTTCCCGCGCGGCTTCACGGACAGCAAGGTTACGATTGGTGAGGTTTTTGAATTTCTCAAGCAGTAAATTAATTTTTTGCATTACTTCCTTTGTCTTTAGCCTATCTGTTAAGCGGCATAACCAGATAAGTGAAAGAGGTGTCTCCGACACCGTTTATAATTATAGGTTTTGAGGGACCCAAGAATAGGATAGAGACGCTGTCAGAGCTAACCGACTGGAAAACATCAAAAAGAAAACGATAATTTAAATTAACCCCGACCTCTTCCCCTTTAAGAGCCGCGCTTATGTTCGCGCTGGTTTCACCGACCTCCCCGCTTTTGGCGCTCACCGAGAAAGCCTTCTCCTTTGGGTTTAGGGACAAATAAATCTGATTAAATTTATCCAAAAAAATATTATTTATCTTAAGCGCGTTAATGAGGTCCTGCTTCAAAAGCACCGCCTCGGTCGTATGCTCCTTTGGTATAATCTGTTTGTAATCCGGGAACACCCCGTCTATCAGGCGCGACGTCAAATACACTCCGTCATAAGAAATCGATATTTGGTTTTTGTTAAAGCAGACCCTAACGCCGCCGTCAGCCAAGTCCAAGACTCTTATCATCTCGACAACATTTTTATAGGGGACGAGCAATCCGTGAAAATCGGGGAGGTTTTTGATTTTTATCTTCTTTTCTGCCAGCCGGAAGGAGTCTGTAGCCACAAAAACCAAATCTTCATTATCGGGGTATATGTAAACACTGGAAATCTCCGGCTTTATGTCTGAAACTGACGAGCTGAAACAAACTGATTTCATTCCGGACAGAAACTTTTTGGAATCGATCTCAAAACAAAAATTGCCGGAAATAAGAGGTATCGTCGGAAAATCACCATAAGGATAACACTTCACGGTTGAAGCATTGGTGCTCGTTTTTACACTCAAATTATCCCCAATAGATTCCAGAACTACGGTTTTTTCGTTTAAATTGGAGAGTAACTCATTTAAGGTCGCCCCGCGTACAGCCACAACTCCTTCCTTCTCTATCTTTGCCGGTAACTCCACCTCAATACCAATATCAAGGTTAGTTGCCCTCATCTTTAATGTTTTTCCGCTCGCAATGACTAAAATAGAAGACAACACATTAAGCGTCAGATTCTTTCCTGTTATTCGCTCCACTACCGGGAGGATTTTCTGTAATTTTTCCAGTACACACTCTATCTTCATATATTTATTTTTTATATTAAATTACTGATTATTATTATGACTGTGGATATGTGTATTTCATTTTTCCTCTTACCCTGTATGCTTAAAGAAAAATTTTTAATAACCGAACTGTTTACTACCTGACCTTAACCGACCTCATCCGGAAACAATTATTTTTTTACCGACATTTTCCCGACACTGTTCCCGGACTTATCCATATATTTATACACACCTAAAACAGGGCCCTTATTTGTTCCAGCTCCTGCATCAACAGGCTGTCTGTCTTCAAATCGTTTTTAACCTTGTCGCAGGAATGGATAACTGTGGTATGGTCGCGTCCGCCCATTTTCTGTCCGATTGATGGGAAAGAAATACTGAAATCTTCGCGCAATAAGTACATAGCGACCTGTCTTGGTTTTACAATGTCTTTTCTCCGCGTCTTTTCATATATATTATCCTCCTCCACCCCATAGAAGTCGGAAATGATTTTTATGACTTCTTTGATGGAGATTGATTTTTTCTGCCGTATGTTGTTTTTTATCAGGGCTTTGACCTCCTGCAGGTTTAGGTCCCTGTTTTTAAGCTGCGATTGGCAAATAATTGAGTTTAGGGCCCCCTCAAGCTCACGTATGTTCCCCTGGACCAGCGAAGCTATATACTCGATGATTTCTCCGGGGGGGTTGAAGCTGTTTTCACCGGCCTTTGTCTTGAGTATCGCAAGACGCGATTCGTATTCCGGTAGGGAGACATCCACGGTCATTCCCGCGCTGAACCTTGATTTTAGGCGGTCTTCCAGGTTTGGTATGTAAGTCGGGTGTTTGTCTGAGGAAAAAATAATCTGCTTGTTGTTGTTGTAGAGCTCGTTGAACAGGTGGAACAGCTCTTCTTGGGTCCGCTCTTTCCCGGAAAAAAACTGGACGTCGTCAATGATGAGCACGTCGTATTTTCGGTACTTTTCTTTAAAAAAATTCGTTTTCCCGCTTTGGATGGCGGTAACGCAGTCAACCGTGAATTTTTCGGATGTTATGTAGTAGACTTTTTTGTTGCCCTTGTTCTTAATTTCATTTCCCACAGCCTGGATGAGATGAGTTTTCCCCAGCCCCGTGCCACCGTAGATGAATAAAGGATTGTACAGGACCGGTTTTTCAACAATGGTTTTGGCGGCGGTATAGGCGAGTTCGTTGAAAGCCCCAATAATGAAAGAATCAAAAACATACCGCGGATTTAAGTTGTCGTCTTTGTTTATATACAAATCGTGCAGGGGCAGTTCTCTTGTCAAAGAGTCGTTGTTCCTGGGCACGGGCGTTTCGCTGACCCGCGCTTCTTCGCGCGAAACGACATACTCCAGTCCGCGGATTGAGTCGGAGAGGTTTCTCAGGGTTTTTAGAATAAACTTGTGGTATTTGTTTATTATCCAGTCTTTTACGAATTCGTTTGGGACGCTGACGTACACGATCCCCCCTTCTTCTTTGATGATATTGGTATTTTTAAACCAGGTGGTGAAATTGGCCTTTGACACGGTTATTTCCACCTCCGCCAGGGTGTTCATCCAAAGTTGTTTCGTGTCGCCGTCCATAGGGTTGATTTGTATGGAACATTATATAACTAAACCAAAAAACTCAAAACGAAGCTTGTGTCATAGTTTTGTTAAGAACCTGTTTACAACCTGTTGATTACCCTCACCGCGCTACGTTGTTTATCCTGGTATTTTTGGCGCGCGACCTTTACTGACGGCGTTAATGTTATATTTTTGCGCAATGTTGGGGTTGATTATACGGGCCTTATGTTGTAAGCTCCACTTATACATGTCAAAAACGTACCAGCCAAAAAAGAAGAAGCGCGCCGGCAAGCACGGTTTTTTGGTCCGCCAAAAGTCAAAAACGGGTAAAAACGTCATAAAAAGACGCCGCCAGGTCGGCAGGAAGAAGCTTTCTGTATAGGTCTATTCTTTGTTTTGCAGACACAGAGATAAATGCTCTCAAAAACCAAAAGGGTAAAAAAAGCCTTGTTTCCAAAGGTTTTTAGTTCCGGGAAGGCCTTCCATTCCCCTTATTTGACTATGCGTATAGTCCCCTCCAGAACCAGCCCTCCGAGACCGGATGAAATGAGCCGTTTTTCGTTTGTCGCCTCGAAGGCTGTCGCCAAAAATGCTGTAGACCGGAATCTCTTGCGCCGGCGGGGGTACGCAGCCATTTCTAAGCTGGGTAATTTGCTTCCATCCGGTCTGATTATCGTTTTCTTTTACAAGAAAGGAGCGGACAAGCTCCCCTACGCCCTTATTTGTCGTGAGATAGAGGGCACTTTGGGGAAGGCCGGACTTTTGAAGTAAGAGTAATTGGACTCGCCACTTCCCGAATGAAAACTTTTTTTATTTATATTATTCGCGTTTACCAGAAGATTTTTTCTCCGGACCAGGGAATTATTCGCGAGTCCGGGCTTGTTAACGGCCTGTCGTGCGCCTTCTACCCTTCTTGTTCTGAATATATGGTCCAGGCAATGACGAAGTATGGTGTAAGCAAGGGTATATTCATCGGGATCAGGAGAATACTGCGTTGCCATCCTTGGCAAAAAGAGCGCATGGACCCTCTTAAATAGAGTTTCCGGTTTCCAGGGCGACGACGGAAACAAAAGATGAATATCTCGCGGCTCTGCCGCAGTATTGGGACTAACGGAGTGAGTTCAAAGACAAGTGCGGTGCTTGCCTGTATGCGTGTATTCACAGGCAGGTCCCGCGGTTTAATGCCTTTTAGCAATACTTGAAAATTCATTGGAAATTCGCGCGGTTTGGGCTACAATGGGCCAATGATTTCTCTCTGGCACACGGCCCTCTACAACCCCCTCTATAATGCCCTGGTTTTTCTCATTGGGGCGATGCCGTGGGCTTCCGTAGGTCTTGCTGTCATAATACTGACCATTATCGTCAGGTTTGTTATCTTTCCTTTCGCCCATAAATCAATCAAAACCCAGCGCAAGATGCGTGAACTTGAGCCGGAACTTCAAAAAATTCGCGAAAAATACAAAGACAAGCAAGAGCAAGCCAAGCAGACAATGGAGCTTTATAAACTTCATGGGACAAACCCTTTTTCCGGATGTGTTACGGTCTTGATACAGCTGCCGGTACTGATAGCTTTATTCCTGGTTTTTAGAGACGGTTTTGCCGAAAATGCGGGAATACTTTATCCATTTGTCCATTATCCGGGGACTATATCCACCCACTTTTTTGGCATAGACTTAGGGAGCAAGAGTTACATTATGGCGGCTCTTGTCGGCATAACTCAATATTTTTACACCACCTTGTCGCTGCCCAAGCCTTCTCCCGGGAGCGGAGGAAAGACTTTCCAGGAAGAATTTGCAAGAAGCATGAATATGCAAATGCGCTACATATTCCCCGTAATTTTTGTGTTTTTCTCTCTTTCAATCCCCTCGGCTGTCGCCCTTTACTGGGTAACGACCAATCTTTTCTCCATTGGGCAGGAGCTTTTTGTGCGTTATCTGGCGGGCAGAGGAAGTCCAGATGTGCAGCAATCAACAATATGAATTCCGATGAAATAAAATCGATAATAGAGGAACTTCTCCAAAAACTTTCCGCTGAGTTTGTTTCGGTGGATTTTTCCGACGAGGAGGGAGACGGAGTCATTCGTTTCGCGATAAAAACCAACGAACCGGATGTTTTAATCGGGCGTGACGGAATAACGCTTCTTGCCATGAATCATGTTGTCAGGAAAATGGCGGAAAAAGAGGACGACCCGCTTAACCCCAAGTTCATAATTGATGTCAACGATTACCAGAAAAACAAATTAGATGAACTGAAACAAAAAGCCAAAATGATGGCGGAACGGGCGAGATTTTTCAAGTCCAGTATCCCTCTCGAGCCGATGTCTTCGTACGAAAGGATGATTGTCCATTCTTTTCTTTCGGTATTTGACGACCTCGCCACCGAGTCTGCGGGAGAGGGGCCTCTCCGACACGTGGTGATTAAGTATAAAGATGACGAGTGATTGGCCTGGCAGCGCGATTTACAATAAACAACGGCCCGGAGTTCCGGGCCGTTGTTTATTGTAAATTGAAGTTCGTATTTTAGAGTTTAAGCGACCAAAGCGCGCCATCACGTTTGTTCAGGAAGAAGAGGTATCGGCCGTTTTTGTCCGTGGACAGGCTGACCCCGTCTATCGGTTCTCTTCCTACACTGGAAATAGGGGAGATTTCTTCCGTGCTCAGGTCTACGGAGTTTATTTCCCAGATGCTGTCCGAGAATGAGACAAGTCCCTGGTACCAGGCGTCAGGGTACCCTGTTCCCGGATTCGGCGGCATGTTTTCAGGTATCGAACAGTATATCGAAACATTTGTCGCCCAAACGCATTTGTCGGCGATTGTTTTTAATCCGGTATCTATGGGCCGGTTTCCGCCGACTGTGTGTATTTTAAGAGAAGGAACCCCTCCGGACGTTTCACTTGTAAGTAATTTCTTGCCGTCCGGACTTAGGGCCGACAGGAGGCCCCCCGCTCCCCCGTAAACCTTCTGCATGTTGCCGGTTGTCGCGTCCAGAGAATAGGAATACCCGGGTACATCCCCGGACGGTTTGGTTGTAAGAATAATTGTTTTTTCGTTAGTCCAAGATGAGAGCCATTCGGTAAAAGGGCTGGAGAAAATTTGGGATTTCTTACTCCCGTCCGGGTTGGACACTATTCCTACGGAGGTGTTAGTAAAATTTGTGAGGGTAAATATCTTTGTTCCGGATGGAGAAACAGAGATATCCCTTATTCCCTCCGCCAGATATGACCCCTTAAGCTCAACTCCGTTTTTCAAGTCTTCTGTGGAGGTGGCGTTTGGTATGTTGGCGAAGTAAGTTTGGACAGTGTCGTTGCCATCCAAATAACGCAGCAGGACGGAAGATCCTCCGGCCCCGAACAGAGCCTGATATACGCGCGGGATAGTCGTGTTGGTGACCCTCGTCCTCGCTCTCGGCAGGTCCATGTCTATGTCGGAGACTTTGCCGGTTTCTCTCTCCAGGTATCGGAGCAGTGTGGTACTCCCGATTGTCGTAGAAATAAAACCGGCAACCGGATTTTGCACGAGTTTCATGAGTCGCGACTCAGTCCCGGTGTTTGTGGCGGAGTTATCGTCGGTTTTCGCAGTGTCTGTTCTTGGCGTATCGCTCTCAGTCGTTCCCCCGAATGGCGAAAATCCCGTTTCCTGATTTGCTCCGGTGGAACCCCTTGGGATTCTAATCCCGAAAGTGTCGGTAAAATAATAAAAATAGACTCCAAGTCCGGCGATACCAAGTATGAGGATTCCTATAAAAAGCCAGATGAATGTGTTTCGTGACATATTTATATTATAGGCATACGTGCCAATGAGGAGGGTTACCCGGTATGCTCTCGTTAACAAAGACGCTCTTTTGTCCGGTTATTGCGCCACCGGTGAAATCAATAACGTATTTCGGACCCACCGAGCATCCCGGATAGTTGTCTTGCCGCGTACCGGCACGTTGTATGTAACTTGTTACCTCCGAGCTAAGGCTTAAATCAACCACCTTACCCCCGGCGTGCCCACCAGGACCCTCAGAGTGGCCTTTTTCCGTTCCGCCCGTTATTTCTATGGCACAATTACACCCTGCTTTTAATGCTTTTAACTTTTCTATCGCAGATTGTTGCAGCCCGGCCACGGTGGTACATCCCCCCGGTACATCCTGATATCGTACGCCTGTCGGGCAAGCATCTTTGTTTACTGTAATACCGGCTAACGCGGCTCTTGTTAATGCGTCGTTTGCTTTGGCGCTACTTAGCCCCTCTCTTAAAACAGAGTCAGGAATTGTCGTTGCTTTTATAGCCGGCGGCAGTGCCGGAGTCTCTGTAAGGTTTTCAACCTTTAGTTTCAGATTCACCAGGTCCGGATTTATGGTGTTTAGTATCAGAAATATGGCAAGCGCGAGCACCAACCCCCATAGGGCGTCCTGTATTTTTTTCTTTCCGGATTCCTTGCCGAAAACACTTTCACCCATCCATTGGATGCCGCCGATGACAATCATTATTACGGCAAGGAGTATCGCGATGGTGATGCCGATTTTAAAAGCGTTGTTTAGGTAGTTGGCGAACGCGACTTCTCCTCCGAGCTGGACGGAGTTGTCTGAACCGCTCCCGCCGCTAAGCGGTATGGGGGCGAGGAGGGTGTATGTGCCTGATTCGGTGCTTGACGGGTCGGCGGCAAAAACCGGGCTTAGCGGGAGGAAAAATAATCCCAGAAAAAATATTATAAAAAAGAAAGAAAGGAGCTTTTTGTTGTTTGTGGTGTTTGGTTTTCTTGTTTTCATTGCGTGTTGCCTCTTCTTGGAGTGCTTCAGGATTAATTATTTACTGTCCGAAGTTTATTGTAAACGTTTTATTTGCCGCCTGCAAAAAGCGCGACACTTGTTTTACCCCCAGAGATATTTCGGAGGAGCCGCTTTTTTGGTCGCCTATGCGCAAAACGAGAGATCTTTGGTTAACCGGCTGCGTCGGGATGCCGTTTATGAGCCAGTTGTAAGAAAGCGAGGACCGTCCATTTTGCGAGGTAAAATAATACGGTTCGGCGACAATGCTTACCTCATTGTTTTTCAGGTCAAAAGAATTTCCCGCGGCATTTTCGTAGCTTATTCCTTTGAGGGGCTTGTTCTCGTAAAAGATTATTTTAGGATCAACAGTTGTGAAGTATGCGATATTTTCCGCGACCAGCCCCGCTTCTTTTATCGAGGAAGCGTTTACTTTGACTGACGCATCGCTTGAGACAAAATCAAGGCTGAAATCGGCAAAATTTTTCGCATATCCGGAGCTGTCAAGCATCGGAGCATCACCCAGGGTCCATTTATAAATCAGGTCCGTCGATTTAACCGCTCCCCCCGATTTTGTTTTCATGTCCGGCATTGCCAGCACTCTTATTTTGGACATCTTAGCCGGCAACGCTTTCCCGCGATAGAAGGGCGGAGTATAAGAATCAATTGCCTGCCAAAGTATGTCCACCTGGGCCGGATTTAAGGTGACTTTTTTTTCAAATATACCTATGTCCTGAGAATCAACCGTAACGCCAAACGTTACAGACTTCCCCGCCGGTCCCATACCGAAGGAAAAAGTTTTTCCCCCGACGCCCGATTTAACGGTTTTACCGTTCAGTGTCCAGACAATTTTCGCCCGGTCTAAGTCTGTGCTGTAGCTTGTAAGTTTTATGGACACGGTTTCTTCCGGTTTGGGGAATTCCGGTTCCATTTCAACTAAAACCGGGTCGGTGCCTATCCCCTGGGCGGAAACAACGCTGATTTTTTGCGCTGGGAAAATAAACGACCCCAGGAGGATGAGGGCTATCAGATACTTGGCGGTTAGTTTTTCGGAAAACATGTTTTATTTTTTGCCCCGGTCCGCAAATTTTTTTGCAGCGTTGCTGTTTTCTATTGTTCTTATCGCGATTAGGTTTAGTGTTCCGGCCGGCAGTAAATTAACGAACGGCAATACTTCAATTGTAGACGAAACTAGAATAATTGCCAGTTTGCGGTCTGATATTTTGACACCGGACCAATAAAGATAGGTGAACGTTACGAGCTGGGCTATAAGTCCCGTAAAAACCGGAATTAGGAAAAATACGATGGTGCTGTCGGCGATAATGCCGGCAACGTCATTGATAGCCACAATCGCCAACACTATATAGAAACCGACCCCGGTCATTTTTTTTGCTGGGGGAGCCCCTACTTTGGCTTCGCCTCGGTCCTCCTTCTTGCTCATGCCGGGTTTTTCCAAGGACTGTTCGTTCTCCATCCTGATAGTGAAAAATGGCATTGCTCCAGGTGGAGCTACGTTACCATTATTTTAAATTATGTTAATAATTATCTTTTATCTTACTATTTTATAAATATTCAGAACCCCTATGCCATTTTCTACTACGGGATCCATAGATTAATTTTATGCCGTGTTAGTTGCTCCCAGTTCGTCTTTGGCTTTTTTAATCGCCAGGATCTGCGACGGGTCGGAGGTTATGATCTGGTCTTCAGTGTACGATGCTATGACTTTTATGGCCACATGCTTCA
>JBAZYZ010000005.1:0-37992 GCA_041659085.1 Minisyncoccota bacterium | reverse complement strand
CCGGCGGTGTGGAGCTCAAGGAGGTAAATTTTAAAACTATGCAGTCGAGGATTGTGCCGAATCTATACCTTGTTGGGGATGTTTTAAATATAGACCGTCCTTCGGGCGGGTACAGCCTTCAACTTTGCTGGACTACGGGATATGTGGCGGGAAGCAATTGTTGAGTGTGCGGGCTTTGCGTATGTTAGGATATTGATACATGGTCACGTAGCAGAAAAATGGCGCTGGAGATAACGTAGGTAATTTCAAAAAAGTAATGTTAAGAATTTATCAATTTAATCTAAAGATGATGGCAAGATTGCTCCAATAAGAGCTATGCAGTCTTTTACTAACGGAATGGAAGAACGTTTTAAATTTTCACTTTACGTCCGGAATTTTATTTTTGGAGTGGAAGACAGCTTGGTTTCAACGGTTGGTCTTTTGTCCGGTATTGCCACAAGCCAGGTTCCTCATGCCACGATACTTTTAACGGGGTTTATATACGTGTTCGTAGAGGCTTTCTCCATGGCTGTAGGAAGTTTTCTTTCTGAAGATTCAGCCCAGGAGTATATGGCAAAATCAGAAGTCTCGGACCGTTTACCTGTCGCGGGTAGTGTTATTATGTTTGTCTCATTTTTGGTGGCAGGGTTCATCCCCATATTTCCTTACTTGATTTGGAGTGGAGTATTGGCGTTATACGCTTCCGTCGGCTTTTCACTCGCGACTTTATTCGCGCTCGGTTTTATTAACGGAAAACTTTCCCGTATAAAACCGTGGCGGCGGGCTATCCGCATGGCTATTTTGGGCGGCTTGGCTATCGGCATCGGCGTAATTGTAGGCGAGTTTTTTAAAATATGATAAAGCGCCAACTTGCGCTCAGACAGGAGGAACAGATTAGGTAGAATCAAACAAAAACCCCGGAAAGCTCCGGGGTTTTTGTTTGACGCGCGCGTTACATCATTGCGCCGCCTTCTCCTTTCAGGGCCAGCCAAAGACCGGCTGCGGCCACGACTAAACCTATCACCGCGCCCACTGTTGATGACGGCCACATATACCAGGCTGCGATAAGGCCCAAGACAACAAGTACCCAGCCCGTAATTTTCATGTTGCTCATATTGTTATTTACCGGAATCAATTTTGAGTATAGACTCCAATAATAAGTTAATAAAATTAACGAACCTATCGACCATATGCTACTATTAATTATAACCTCGGGTAATAAAGGCGCAATGCGCGAATGTTAATAAATAAACTCAGGCAGCGGAGATTACACGCTGTAAGACAAATAAAAACATATGCCATATATTACAAATATTGAAAAAGCGACCTTGGAAAATAACACTTTTCGCACCGTGCTTTATACGGCTAAACACAGCCAGCTCGTGCTTATGAGCTTGCTGCCAAACGAGGAGATAGGGGAAGAAACACATTCGCTTGACCAATTCCTCCGTTTTGAGAAAGGGGCGGGCAAAGTTATCCTAGACGGAATAGAGAGCGTTGTAGCTGACGGAGATGCTGTTTTGGTTCCGGCCGGAACACGGCACAATGTTGTGAATACAAGCTCTGACGCGCCGTTAAAACTATATACGATTTATTCTCCGCCTGACCACAAAGAGGGCACAGTACATGCTACCAAGGCGGACGCTTTGGCTGATACCCATGACCATTTTGAGGAATAAGCGCGCGGAATGACCTGCAATTATGGATAGGCTTGAAGAACGAGGCAAAAAAATAGCGACTCACCATAAAAAGATACTTTTTAATGTTGTAAGGCTCAGCCTAGTTTTTCCTGGCGCTATTGATTCCGTGGGACGCCTGCCCCAAACTTTTTAACCGATTTCATACCTATTATAAATTTATTTCAGATTTGGTTTTTGAAGATAAATAAGCATACATACGAAGTCGCGGAGGAGTGGATATAAGTGTTTTAGTAAAAAACCGCGCCAATAGCGCGGTTAAGAAAGGAACAAAAATCGGCTATCTGTACCCTCCGTCAACAATGATGTTTTGTCCGGTAATGAACGATGCCCCGCTTCCAGCCAGGAATACTACGACACTGGCTACCTCGGCAGGTTCCGCGAAGCGTCCAAACCAAATTTTTGCCGTCTCCCCCTCGCGGTACTCGGAGGGGAGAGTGTCGTTCATTTTTGTGTTAATCCATCCCGGGGCAATGCCGTTTACTCGGATGTTGTCTTTTGAACAGTGCTCGGCTAAGTTACGCACATAAAGCACTTGCCCGGCTTTGGAAAAATCATAGGGAGCGGACAGCGGGTCTTGACTGTTTATGCCATTAGTTGAGGTGACAATCACAATTGAACCGCGCACGCCTTTTTCCTTCATGCGGTTTCCTATCGCGCGCGTTGAAATGAACATTCCCACGGCGTTAACTTCCATCACCTCCCGCCACTCATCGGCGGTCTGGTCGTCAAATGGCGTATCCGGAGAAATGCCGACCGAGTGAGCGGCGATATTGATTTCTTCTCCAATCGCCGCGACAGCTTTCTCAAGAAACATCCGGAATGGCGCGTCGTCGCTCAAGTTAACTTTTGCGCTGAACGTCTTGATGCCAAGCGCAGAAAGTTCTTTCGCGAGTTCGTCAGCTGCCGCTTTGTTGTTGTTGTAAGTGAAAGATATTGCACTCACTCCGTTTGCGGCAAGAGCGCGAACAACCTCTGCGCCGATACCGCCCGATCCGCCCAAAACAAGAGCATGACCGCTTACTTTTGAAATGTACTTTGATTTGTCCATGTTTTTCTCCAATTTATGGCTAGTGGTAGTATACGAGTTACGGAAGAAAGTTGCAAAAGCCCGCACCTGTCAGTATTACGTAGACGCAGGCGCATTAATTTCAGGTAAAAAGAAAACCGCCCGGATTCTCTGGGCGGTTTTCAATGTAGTCGGTTCTTGGTTATCGTTTGGCTTTTTTTACCGCCTTATTTGCGCCTTTTACCGTGTCACGTTTAATCGCTTTCGCCCTAACACTTATGGTTTTCCAATGTTTCTTCAAATCCTGCGCTAACGCCGCTATTTCTTTGTGATTAGCCTTCATTTCTTTACCGTATCTTGCAGCCACGGAATTAATGATTTCGTGGTAAACAGGTTCGCTTATATCACGGGCTTTCTCAAGTTTCTCCACGATATCTCCTTTCATCTTAATGGCCCAGGCCTTAGTCTCCCTCTGGTGTTTTTTACCTTTAGGTCCAAGGAAGAAATAGGCTGTCGCTGCCAAACCGGCAAGACTTGCGCCAATAACAGCTAATTCCACCGCACTCGCGCCCTTTGTTGTTGTTTTCTTTTTCATTGCTTTTAAAAATTATTTAATATTGCTAACGATTATTTTTTGGCGCTACCATCTCTAGCCGCAGCTTGGCGTTTCCGCCTCGCGGGAGGGAAGAGGAAGCGAAAAATCATATTATCCTCCAGACGCTCTTTAAGTTCTACTACGAACCCCTCCGATTCCTTGAAGCCATCCTTAAGCGCTTCTGAAATAATATAGAGGTTTTTTCCTGCCCTAATCAGATAAAATAAAAGAACTGAAACCAATATTGCCAGTATGACTGTTGCAACCGAAGATATAAAGAAGAAAATATCCGCTTTTATTAATGTCTCCATTGGTTGATTATATCATAGTGTTTGAGTTTTTGACTCGTGGCTATTTGATGAATTATTTTTGGCATGGCCAGCTAAAATTACCGTGAGTAAAGGCGGCGGACCTCCCATGCGAAATAAAAAATCACAAGCGAGGCTATTACTCCGACCCCTTCAATTGCGGAATAAAGCGGCGTTGCTGCCTCAGGCTGCAATAAATGAACCTGATCGGCAATTACAAAGAAAATATTCAAAATTGCCGCAGTCATTGCGAGGTATGCTCCTGTTTTGGGGTATTTTAGGATTAACGATATGGCTGCAATTTGAGTAGCCAGAATGACAAAAAAATATGCTAACCAAGCAAGAGAAACGTTATCTTGCGGTCTTGTTTCAAACCCGATTGGCGGAGGAAACTCGAGCGCGGTAATTACAAGGTTGGCAATAATGGAGACAACGACACCAATTTTTGCAAATTTGAGATTGTGTATTTCCATATAAATATCACCAAAGGGCGTTTATTTTGTAATTGCTCCGAACCATTGGGCTTGTTAGAACTTGGGTTAGAGAGAATATAGATGATTATTACATATCAGAACTAACTTAGATGCCCTCCATGGGCCCCAAATTGACCCCCGGCAGGGTGGAACAAGTAGCCTGGGATTGGCTACTCCAAGTGGAAATTGCCACAGCCGTATCTTTAATTTCTTGAGGGATAGAAGCAGTATTAAGTCCATCAATTTTCGTTAAAGTTTTGCTTGCTTTATGCTCGACTGTCGCGCCAATGCCTAACAGCGTCTCGAAGGAAGTACTTAATTTTGAAATAGCTCCCGTTGCGGCAGAATCGACAATCCTTTTGTTTTCGGCGTCAGCCTCTGCCTTGCCATCAAGGTCGATGAGTGTGTAATACGGTATGCCAAAACTTTTGCACAAAAGTTGGTAGTATGGCACTTTTGCTTTTCCGTTACAGCTTAGGATGGTTGCGTCATCCAAATCCAATCCCATAACTTTTGAGATAACTGGCAGCCCGTATTTTTCAGCGGGGCCTTCGACTAGGATTACCTTTTTTGCGAAAAAGAGCTGGTTGTCTTCTCGGAAGAATATCATTTTCTGCTGATGCCACTTCTTTATTTCATCCAAATGTTTGCTAATTTTCTGTCCGCCCAAAACGGTATCCAACACAGCCTGCTCAGGTTTTACTGAGTAATCGTTACAGAAACGAGAAATACTTTGCCATTCGGCGATGTCCACAAAGCAATCAGACTGTGTCGTATAGATGACCTGGTGCTCTGCCTCGTTGAAAGCAGAGAGAAACCTTTGTTGTAGCTGAGGATGAAGGTGTAGCTCAGGTTCGTCTATCAGAATGATGATTTCCTCTTTTGACAAAAGGCTCACGGTCTCAAGAAGGAAATAGGAAAGTAGTATGGAGACACCAGAACCAAGGTTACTTTGTTCGAGCACATTGGTACCAGTTCTCTGAGAAAAGAAAGATTTTGAGAAAGGTTGCTCCAAATCCAAAAAACTTAGTTCGAGACCGTCAAAATTTCTGCCAACAAAATCACGCATTCTATTTCTTACTGGCTCAACGATTCGTCTACCCTTTGTATCCTCCACAGTGTCGATAACCTCACGGTAAAACTCTTCCCATTTGCGCACAATCTCAGCCTGATTCCACTTGGTGCGGTAACGCCAGTTCAAGTCAGTGGCTATTTTGCGAAGAAGCGTAGAGAACCCAGTTTTGGATTCTTTTTCTCGGTCTTTAGGAAAGTAGAAGACGTTAGGATAGCCAGCAGTATCATTTTGTAGACTCAAAGTTCTCTCACTTAATTCTAGTTCGTTTCCGTTTTTTCTGGTTGTCCGATACCCATCCTCGGTTTTCCTGACGTATGCGGGGATATCAACAGTTACACCACTCCTAAGGTTCAGAATTGGCGGATTTGTTGCTTCGTAAGGGACTGGTATCGCGGACTGAGCGACAACAAATTGCTGAGAAAGTGCTCTGCCTGGCGCAGCTCTGTTTCTTCGATGCGCAGAGAGCTTTACACCGTTACAGGGAATGTCTCGCGTAAAATAACCATCAGGTACCTTAAGTATGAATGGTGTATCGAAATAAACCTCTATCAGCAGCTCCTCTTTTGTATCTGCATTATTAAAATCTTGCTCGTTGATTTTTGATGAAGCACCCCCTGGAGAAGTTGCGAGGTTGATTGCTTCAAGAACAGCCGTTTTTCCCGTACCATTTTCTCCGATGAGGGCATGACATTTCTGCGGCGTAAGCTCCAGCTCATCAAAGCAGCGAAAGTTATTAATTTTGACTTTTGTTATCTTCATACATCTCGCCGCTAACCATGAGGCTCATTATACTGCTGGAGTTGGAAAATGTGTCGATAATCGTAAATCTTAAAGAAGGCTTGAACTACCGCCTGAAGTCGAGCATGTTTCTCGGGTGAGGTACGCTGCTGTAGCTGTGCAAACGCGCCTCTCTTCCAACCTGGCTCCGGAGGTAGGGATCGAACCTACGACCAATCGCTTAACAGGCGACCGCTCTACCGCTGAGCTACTCCGGAATATGGGACAAATGTAGCAAAAAAACGTTAAAAACGCAAAAGATTAATATCATGATATATTGTTAAATATGTTAATTCTCTATACCAAAGACGGATGTCAGCACTGCTCTTTGGTTAAGCAGGAGCTTGCCAGGATGGATGTATCGTACAATGAGCGAAACATTTCCAATCCGAAAAATTTAAAGGGCCTTCTTAAGCTTGGGGGAAAGCCGCAAACGCCGTTTTTGGTTGATGAAGAAAGCGGTGTATTAATGCATGAATCAATGGCCATTATTGATTATCTGAGGAAAACTAACAGCTAATAAGTATCATATAACAAATAACCAGGATGAAAATCAATCGTTTTTAATATAAATGTATATACACGTTAAAGTAACAGCCGGTGCCAAAAAGGAGTCCATGAAAAAGCTGAAAGCTGACCACTATGCCGTTTCAGTTAAGGAGCCGGCGGAACGGAACATGGCAAATAAGCGGGTTGCGCTTATTTTGGCGGCGTATTTTACCGTTTTAGCGGGGAAAATTCGCTTGGTTAGCGGACACAGAAGTCCGTCTAAAATTTTTCGGGTTGATGTGGATTAAAGACTTGGTACCGGCTGTCGTTTTTTGCTATAATTGATGAGCAACTAGGATTTTCCTTTTTATGCGAATAAACAATATTAAAACCACGCACATTGAACTAACGGAGGCCATAGGAGACTATATCCAAAAAAGAGTGGGAATGCTCGGTAAGGTTATTGACGGAAATGACACCAGCGCTTCGGTTGCGGTGGAAGTGGGCAAGAGAAGCAATCATCATCGCGACGGAGATTTCTTTTTTGCGGAGATTACCGCGCGTGTCGCCGGTAAAGATTTTCGCGCCGTGTCTGAAAAGGATGATTTGTATGCCGCGATTGATGAAGCCAAAGATCAAATTATAGAGGAGGTTACGGGCTATAAGGACAAGAGGCGCACCCTTGTCCGTCGCGGCGGAGCAGCCATCAAAAACATTTTAAAAGGGATGGGGGGTATAGGCGGCAGGATAAAGTCTTTTCGTTTTCGTCGGCTGAGGAAATAGCCTTAACCCAGACATCTTTCCTTGTATAAATTACTAAAATAAATCGTTTAAAATAATGAATAAAAAAAAGCAAGTAGTACATTGGTTAATCATAGCGTTTGTTTCCTTGTCTGCTTTGTTTAACCTTTATTATTTCGTCACATTAACAAATAAACAACTATTCTCTGTCGTTAAAGCGATTATCGAGATGGTTATTCCACAAAGAACAATGGCAGAAAATACAAACGGGTCCCAAGAAGTGAAAACAAGCAATATCGTAATAAAGACCAATTATGGGGAAATAGAAGTTGTTCTTCTGGACAAAGAAACGCCGAACACGGCGGCGAATTTCTTGAAGCTGGCCAAGGACGGTTTTTATAACGGCACGAAATTCCACCGTGTCATTCAGGGTTTTATGATACAGGGTGGAGACCCTCTTTCTAAAGACGCCGGCATGAAATCAAGATGGGGGACCGGGGATCCCGGGTATAAATTTAACGATGAGCTGACTGGACAAGAGAAATACCCACAAGGCACACTAGCCATGGCAAACAGCGGTCCGAATACTAATGGCAGTCAATTTTTTATCGTTACCGCAACCCCTGAAGCTCCACTTCCCCCAAGCTATACTGTTTTTGGCCGAGTAGTCGGCGGAATGGATACGGCTCTTAAGATTGAGAAGGTGGCTACCGAAAGCAATGACAGACCGGTTAAGGATGTGGTGATTGAATCAATGACAGTTAGGTAACAGCGACCGTTAATTACAAATAAAAAATTCCGGGTGATTTCCCGGAATTTTTTATTTCGGTTAGTGAAGAGTTGGACGAACGAAGTGAGTTTAAAGGCAAGTGCGATACTTGCCCGTCTGCGCGTACCCACAGACAGGCCCTGCGGTTTAATGCCTCTTATTATCATGTGTTTACAGCCCCCTTAAGAAATCGCGGTAATCCATTTCCTTTTTACCTTCGGGAAGAACACGTTTAATGACAAAGTCATTATTTTCAAACGCGGCATTTTTGATGGTAACGCGGGTAAAATCTCCATTTTTACGCTTGGTAAAAAAGTATGTGCCGGGCCAGCCGAAATAAGCAAGGTATTTGCGGTAGTTTTTTATTGGCGGCTCATTTATGTCTATAAGCCCGTTTTCTTTGGTGATTTTTTTGGTAAGAGTGGTTTCGGCGCGATCTTGCTCATGATATGTTGCTGTTCCGTTCATTATTCCCGGTATTGTTTCAATAAGCAGTTTTCTGCCGATATCATTTAGGCGGACAAGAAGCTCCGGGGAAGTTTCATTTTCACCCACGGTAGTTTTTTCTAAGGCAACCAGGGGACCGGCGTCAAGTTCCAGGACCATTTTTTGCATAGAAACTCCCGTTTCCTTGTCTCCGTTTAGGATAGCTGATTCAACCGGTGTGGCTCCGCGATATTTAGGCAGTATCGAATAGTGAATATTAAATGTGCCAAATTTAGGAATATCTATCATTTCTTGCGTGAGTATTTTTCCATATGCAATCACTATAAACAAATCAAAACTCATGGCTGACAATCTGCGGCAAAACTCGGAGTCCAGTCTTTCCGGTTGGAGTACCAGCACGTCGTTTTTTTCTCCCCAAATTTTTGCTGGCGGGGGAGTGAGGGCAAGTCCCCGGCCTTGTGGTTTGTCAGGCGCGGTCACTACAAGTAATGGGATAAACCCATTCATTTTAAGTTCATCCAATATCGGGACCACCAGTTCCGGTGTGCCGAAAAAAGCGATTTTCGGGATAGTTTCCAGTTTTGAATTTTC
The DNA here is from genome assembly GCA_041659085.1 of Minisyncoccota bacterium. GTDB lineage: Bacteria > Patescibacteriota > Minisyncoccia > Phycocordibacterales > VMEP01 > JBAZYZ01. The sequence goes on along the minus strand of JBAZYZ010000005.1, from coordinate 29,042 downwards.
TTTTTTGAGTTTCAAATTATTTATTGTTTATTGATTCGGGCGGCAGATCTTCCACATCCTTGGCTTTATCTATGAAAAGTATGCCGTCCAAGTGGTCTGTCTCATGTTGGAATATTTGCGCAAGTAATCCGGATGCTCCGCGGGTGAATTTTTTCCCGTTTTCATCATATGCGGTAACGGTTGCTTTTTCCGCGCGCCTAACTTTGCCGTACAGCCAGCGTACCGACAGGCACCCCTCCACTTCCCAGGGCTGTTTTCTGGACAATTTAGTCAGTTTCGGATTAACAAAAGCCATATCCCGGTATTTTGATTTATCGTTGGCCTCTTTTTCGGTTACCTCAGGGTTTTTGTCCAGAGCAAAGGCCTTGCCGGAAACAACGAAAAGACGAAGAGAGATGCCGATTTGCGGAGCGGCAATGGCAACCCCGTCTTGTTCTTTCGACAAGGCATTTTTCATATCGGCAATTATTTTCTGTATTTCTTTACCGGTAATTTCGTGAACAGGTACTTCCTTGGCTTTTTCACGAAGGATTTTTTCTCCATGCTGAATGATTTTTGTGTTCTTTTTGGCGGTTTTAACCATGTAATTCAGTATATCATAATATTGACACCCATCGATATTTTGTGTTTTTGTTTAATTTTTTAATTAAAACAGGCTGTCGGGGTCAACGGATACGGTGTATTTGGGGGACAATTTTTTTAGAATTGCAAGCAGTTTCTCATCAACCCATTTATCATGCGGAATTTTTATTAAAATATTTGCCCGTAAGCCGGTTTTTTTACCTGGAATTGGCGATATGTACGAATGTATGGAGTATCCCTCAAGCCTTGCGGCGGTGTCTGACGTTTCTTTTTCCGCGCGTTCGTATTTGGTTTCCCAGCTTATTTTTATGAGGACAGTGAACGGGGGATAATTAAATTTTTTCCTTTCGAGCAATTCTTTACGGTAAAATGGAAGCAGGTCGCCGCGGAGCGCGTAATCAAAAAATCCTCGTTCCGGTTCCTGGGTCTGCAAAATAACGGCTTTTCGGGTTTTCGTCCGAAGGGACAGAATAAGAGAAAATATTTTTTCATTTATGCGGAAATCGGGAATTATGAGATAAGAGTCTATCCCAACAATGGCGCTTGAATCAACGGGTTTTTGCAGGTACGGAAGAGCCATCTCTGTCCCGATAAGGACTGCTCCGCGGGTATTGTAAAAATCATTAATTATTTTCGTGATTGCAGTGTCGGTTTTGACGGTGTCACTGTCAATTCGAAATATCTTTAGTTCGGGCAATTCGGCCTTAATCTCCATAGACACATTCTCAATTCCAACACCAAGCGGCGCGAGTCGCCAGCTGCCGCATTTTTCACAACGATCTTCGCCGTCTTTTTCAATAGTTTGTTTGGCTTCGCATTTATGGCAAAGAAATTCATTCTTCACCTTTAAGCCCTTTTTGTTTTCATGCAGCACGAGAGGCGCTCCGCAATTTTTACACGACACTATAGTTCCGCAGTCGTTGCAGACGGTGGTTGGAGCAAGTCCGCGCCTACCAGCCAGTATAAACATGTTTTCATGTTCACGATGATTCAGCTCAATCAGCGCCCGTAGTTCGTAGGAAAGAGCGCTCCAGGTTTTACCAACTGCGGTATCCCGAGACTTTTTCATATCAATAATAGTGCCTGCCGCCTGATTGAATAAACGGAATTTGACGGCGGTAAATTCCAACAGCTCACGTTCGTTATATCGATGGATAGTTTCTGTCCTTAAAAAACTGTCTCCCAAAATAAGTTTAGCCCCATGTTCTTCGGCGTAGTATTCCGCAAAGATCCTCATGTCCAGTTCCGGTCTTTGGATAGTTTTGTAGCTTCTGGAATTTTCCTCTTCCACTATTATTGTTTTTATATCGTCTCTCGGTATGGATATAAACGAGGGTGTGGCCAAGATTACAATAGGGTGTTTTTCCTTGAGCGCGCGGGCCCACTCCAAAAGCATTGTCTTTTTGGAAAGTCCGCTGTGAAATACAAAAGTATATTCTTTTATTCCTTTTTCAAACAGAACGGCCGAGCGTTTAACATCCTCAATCGTCGGAAAACATATAAAAACAGAGAATTTTTTCGCAAATTCCTCCCGAACCAGACTTTTATAGGATGTCAGGCGCTCATCGTCATTTGTCTGAAAAGCCAATTTTTCTATTTTCAGGTTCTTACTTTCGGTTCGCGGTTTATTTTTGGCGAACGGGACGGAAATTGGCACGTCAAGAATATTTTTTGGAGTAAATGCCTGAAGGACACTCCCCATGGATGTCGCGAAATATTTGGCGGTTCTTTCCGACGCGCGTATGAACTCAGGCATAAAAATGTCCGGTTTTACCCCGGTAATTTTTTTTAAGGCAAAAGGCGCGCTTTTTATGTTTGCCTTAGCGGCTCCGGCATCTTCCACTCCCACAACCAATGCGTTGATTGGGCGACTCCGCACGGTTACTGTCACTATGGCGCCAAGCGCTACCTCTTTTCCGCTCCAGTAAGTAAGCGTATCTCTGAAAACTCCGCGCGCGATAGGGATGACGGTTACTAGCTTCATGTATTTATTGTTGATTATTTATCTACAGTGTCACCTTATATACCGTTGAATTTTCTTTTATATACAAATTACCGTCGCTTCCAATACGGAAGTCCGGGTCGCCCCCGGCGTAAATAAGCGCAAAATTTTGAATTCTCCTTTTGTCGGTTTCCACGGCGTCTATTCTGTTTTTACGGGCGATTATAATCACATCGTTGCGTCCAGGATAAAAGTCAAAGGTTTTTATTTTGGTCGGAGACGAAAATACGGGAATTTTTTCAAGACATTCTTTTTTGTACCCATCGCAAAAAGAATAAGGGGCATCCTCTTCGTTTCCCAGCCATTTGGCGGATATGGCATTCCCTTCCCTTATGAGCATTACTTTGTTGCGGGTAATTGTGGTTGTGGCCGAGGCAGATTCACTATAGAGACCTTCCCTCTCTCCCCCAATTTTCCTTGCGGAAAAAAGCGCCAAAACTTCGTTATAGTAAGGATTAGGCAATACCTTGTCGTCTACCTCTTTATCAGGAATGGTTTTAATGATTTCTTCAAGTTTTGGTTCCCTTGGAACAAGAAAGGCGTGCGCATCCACAACTATTTGTTCCTGAACCTTTAGTTCTTTTGACCAAGGGAGGTAACCTTCTTTGTAAACAAATATGAAATAAGTGTCAGGAGTTAAGTTTTGTTCAAACAAGTCGCGCTGAATGATATTAGTGGTTTTGTAAAGCTTGTTGTTTACGTAGATTTCGGCGCCGGAGATTGGCACGGATACAAATATTCCGCCGGTTTTAACAAGACGGAAACTGTTGTTTAGTCTGTAGCCGCTCGTGTAGAGAAGAAGCGCCGGTATGGCGATTATGAAGACGACGGAAAAAAACAAAAAATACAAACGCCGTTTTTTTAGGGGCATTGGCTGCATACTAATGATATTACACAAAAATAGTTGTTTTTTAAAGTAAAATCAGGTGTTTGTAAAAAGGAGTGAAACGGTTTAAGATACGTGGAATGCTGAAAGAACACTTCATAATTTCCGGATTGGCGGGCAAGAAAAAACTTTCCGGCAAAATTTCCGTTTCCGGGGCCAAAAATTCCGCTCTAAAGGCCATGGCCGCGTCCATACTTTTCCGCGATGAAGTAAGGATTTGTAATGTTCCGTTGATAGAAGACGTCGCGCGTATAGCTGATTTGCTTCAGGAGCTCGGGGCAAAGGTAAAAAGAGGGGGAGACACGTGCAATATTTCACCGGAAAATATTTCATCCACTGATTTGGCGAGCGAAATTTCAAAACGTCTCCGGGCTTCTATCGTTTTGTCGGGACCGTTGCTCGCGCGCATGGGCAGAGTGAGTTTTCCCCATCCCGGCGGCTGCGTAATCGGGGAGAGACCCATTGATATTTTTTTGGAAGGATTTGAAAAAATGGGAGCAAAGGTGTCCGTAGAAAATGACGGGAAGCGAATGCGTTATGTTGTAACGGCGCCCGGCAAGAAACTTCGCGGAGCGGAAATCTTTTGCCGTCTCCAGAGTGTAACCGTTACGGAAACTTTTATGATGGCCGGGGTGCTTGCGGAAGGAGAGACTGTAATCAAAAACGCGGCGCTTGAACCTGAAATTTTCGCTTTGGCGGAATTTTTAAACATCTGCGGGGCGAATATAAAAGGAGCGGGAACGTCTACTATCCGCATAAAAGGCGGTGATTTGCTTAGCGCCAGGGGTAAAAAATTTGTTACCCCGCCTGACCGTATTGAGGCCGGCAGCTTTCTCATTTTGGCGGCGCTTGCCGGAAAAGACGTGGAGATTATAAACTGCGAACCGGCGCATCTGGAATCGCTGATTGAACTGCTCCATTACTCCGGTGCTGATTTTTCCGTCGGAAAGAATTCAATCCGCGTCCGCGAATCTAAAGCGGCGAAATCCGCGAAAAAGAACACCCGGCGTTCGGTTAACGTGAGGACTCATGAATACCCGGGGTTTCCCACCGATCTGCAGGCCCCGATGGTCGTGTACTTGACGCAGGTGAAAGGCGAAAGCCTGGTGTTTGAAACCATTTTTGAAGGGCGCTTGAATTATACGGAATCTCTGAACCGGATGGGAGCGGATATTGTTATGATGGATCCCCATCGGGTTATTGTTAAGGGGCCGACAACGCTTTTGGGCAAGGAACTTGAGAGTCCCGACCTACGCGCGGGGCTCGCTTTTATTATCGCGGCTATTGTTGCTAAAGACGAGTCAGTAATCCATAATGTCTACAATATTGACCGCGGATATGAGAATATTGAAGGGCGCTTAAGGAAATTGGGCGTTTCAATCGAAAGAGTGTCCAGTTTGGATTAATTATTTTCAGATGTCTTTTTTTTCCAAAAAACTCGGTATTGATTTGGGAACGGCGAACACGCTGGTATTTTTGCCGGGTAAGGGAATTGTTCTAAACGAGCCGTCGGTGGTGGCAGTTTCCGAGATTGATAACAAAATATTGGCTGTTGGAAATGAAGCCAAAGACATGATTGGCAAAACGCCGGATTCAATTATTGCTTATCGTCCCATGAAAGACGGCGTAATTGCGGATTATCGCGTAACTGAAGCGATGCTCAGATATTTTATAAGCAAGTCTCTCGGTCGGTGGAATATTTTTAAACCGGAAGTGATGGTGTCTGTGCCGGCCGGCGTAACTTCAACCGAACGCCGGGCTGTGGTGGAAGCGGCCATTAAGGCCGGAGCCAAAAACGCTTATGTGGTAAAAGAACCCATTCTTGCGGCTATCGGGGCGGGCATACCCATCCACGAGGCAGAGGGGCACATGATTGTTGACATAGGAGGAGGAACTACGGATGTGGCGGTTATTTCTCTGGGGGGCATAGTTGCGTCCAATTCCGTGAAATGCGCTGGAAATCGCGTTGACCAGGCTATTGCCGATTATATAAAAAAGACCTTCAATTTGGCTATTGGAGATAAAACAGCCGAGGAGGTGAAAATAGCCATAGGTTCGGCAATACCAATGGAAGAAGAACTCACGATGACTATCCGCGGGCGCGATTTTATCGCAGGTCTTCCGCGCTCGGCGCAGATCTCCACTAATGAAATAGTGAAGGCGATAGACAAAGAGCTCCGCCAGATAATAAAAGCGATGAAGGACGTGCTTCAGGAAACCCCGCCCGAACTTTCAGCCGATATTATCGAAAATGGAATCATTATGACAGGCGGGACTTCTCAGCTTAGGAATTTTCCGGAGTTGGTTTATCGTCGCACCGGCGTAAAAGCTGCTCTTGCCGACGAAGCTTTATATTGTGTGGCCAAGGGCACTGGTGTCGCGCTTGAACATCTGGATACGTATAAGAAGAGCATCATAGCCAAGAGATAAAACAGCCCCGGTGGGGAAACCCGACGATTTTAATAGACGCCAAAGAAGTTCCCGCATGCGACGACAGGACTTTCATTACAGGATGGATTTAAAATCTCATATCAATAAAGATCAGCATGCTTATCTCGTTTGTGGCGGGGTAGAGACGCTTGCTCCGCGTCTTCAAAAAACGATTGAGGAAGTTTTTGGCATAAAGACGGTTGGTAATCCCGATTACCGCGTGAGACATTTTGAGATACTTGGTATAGGAGAGGCAAGAGAACTTAAGGAAGAACAAGGTCGGCGGGCGTTTTCGGGAGAAGAAAAGTTTTTTATAGTTTCAGCCGACGCGATTACCCGTGAAGCCCAAAACGCGTTGCTTAAGGTTTTTGAAGAACCGACGAAGGGAACATATATTTTTCTCGTGATGGCGAACGTCAGACAAATTTTGCCGACACTGCTTTCCAGAGTAAGGGTGCTGCGGCCTATGGTCTACGGTCCGCAATCCATGGGGATAAACGCGGAAGAATTATTTAAAACATCAGTGGAGAAACGCTTCCAAATTCCTTTTGTGAAAAAAATAATTGAAGAAAAAGATAAACAAGCCCTAATATATTTTTTTGATGAAATAGAGCTGTTTTTACACGAAAATTTGCCTATGCAAAAATCGGACAAAGCCACTCGGGAATTTTTGACCGAACTCATAAAATTTCGCGGTTATGCGGGAGACCGCTCCTCGTCGGTTAAGATGCTCATGGAGCACGTCGCGCTTATGGCTCCCGTCATATAAGTTGATAAAGATAAGTCTTTGAAAAGACCCATATTTTTGATATTATTTAAACATTATGAAGAAAATACTGCTTTCAGGAGTAAAGCCAACCGGGCGGCCTCATATAGGCAACTATTTCGGAGCTATGAAGCAATTCGTGGATTTGCAAAATGACTATAAAAGCTTTGTTTTTCTGGCGAATTATCATGCTCTAACCGGCGTCCAGGATGCCAAAAGTCTGGGCGATGACACCCTGGGTCTTGCAATAGATTATCTGGCCATAGGGCTCAACCCTAAAAACGTAACTCTTTTTTTGCAGTCTGATGTCCCGGAAGTAACGGAACTGGCTTGGATTTTTAATTGTATTACCACGATGCCGTATTTAATGCGCGCCCACGCCTTCAAAGATGCCCTTTCAAAGTCTGCGAGAATTACATACTCCAGTATGCCATCAGAATATACGGTCGACACGGCTGTAAGAACTCAAGGTATTGAAGCTATGAGAGAAGTGAATGTCGGGACATTTGATTATCCGCTTCTTATGGCGGCCGATATTTTGATACAGGACGCGGATGTGGTCCCTGTTGGCGCTGACCAGAAACAGCATGTGGAATACGCCCGCGACACGGCAGAAAAATTCAACCGCATTTTTGGCGATACATTTAAATTGCCTGAACCGCTTATACTTCCGGAGGTAAAAACCGTTATCGGCACTGACGGCAGAAAAATGTCCAAGAGTTACGGCAATACGATAGAGCTGTTCGCGAGCGACCAGGATATCCGTTCCGGGGTTATGTCAATTCCCACCGATTCAAAAGGGGTGAATGAGCCTAAAAATCCTGATGAGTGCAACGTTTTCGCTCTCCATAAACTTTTTAGTGCAGAGGATTTAAGCGAACTTAAAAAGCGCTATATTGACGGCGGCATAGGATACAAAGAATCAAAAGACATTTTGGTTGAAAATATGATACGTTTCGTTTCTCCTCTCCGTGAAAATAGGACTTTGATAGAAAAAAACCCCGATGACGTCAAAAAAATTTTACGCGACGGAGGAGAGATTGCCCGGGAAAGGGCGCGATTAAAAATGATTGAAATAAGAAAGAAGGTTGGCTTAACAATATAAATATCATTCTATGGAACGAACATACATAAAAGACCTGCGCGAACATACAGGGAAAGAAATTCTGATAAAGGGCTGGGTGGATGTAAGACGGGACCAGGGTAAACTCATCTTTTTTGATTTTCGGGATATGACCGGTAAGGTCCAAGGTGTTGTTCTGCCGGCATCGCCGGCAATGGAGACAGCCAAAGAAGTCCGAGACGAGTTTGTTGTTGCGGTCCGGGGGAAAATCAACGAACGTCCGGAAAAAAACAGGCAGACAGACAGGTTAAATGGCGGCATTGAGCTTGAAATTTTGGAGATATCAATTTTAAACACGTCTGAACCGATGCCGTTTGCGATACACGGCGATACCCGCGAAATAAACGAAGAGGTTCGCCTTAAGTACAGATATCTTGATTTAAGAAGCGAGCGTATGCAAAAAAACATAAGAATGCGGGATAAAATAATTTCTTTTTTCCGCGAGTATATGCATAAAAATAATTTCGTGGAGATAGAAACACCGATGCTTATGAAAGGGACTCCTGAGGGCAGCCGTGAATACGTTATCCCGTCCAGACTGCACCAGGGTAAATTTTACGTTTTGCCGCAATCGCCGCAGCAGTTTAAGCAGCTTTCAATGGTTGCAGGATTTGAACGTTATTTCCAGATTGCGAGATGCATGCGCGATGAAGATCAGCGCGGCGATCGCCAGCCGGAGTTTACGCAGCTCGACTTTGAGATGTCTTTTGTGGAAAGAGAAGATATCCTTTCCTACACCGAAGCTATGTTTATAGAGCTCATTAAAAGACTTTATCCGGAGAAGAAAATATCCGAAATTCCTTTCCCGCGCATTACTTATGATGAATCAATGGAAAAATACGGGAGTGACAAACCCGATATGAGAAAGGATAAAAATAATCCCAATGAACTCGCTTTTGTCTGGGTCGTTGATTTCCCGATGTTTGAAAAGACGGACAAGGGAGAGATACAAGCCGCGCATCACCCCTTCTGTTCCATCAACCCTGAGGATAAACAAAAATTTATGTCAGGGGAAGACATATTCTCTATTCGCGCGAATTCATACGACCTTGTGTTAAACGGTTATGAATTGTCGTCTGGATCAATCCGCATTCACGAGGCCGATGTTCAAAAAAGGGTGTTTGAACTTTTGGAGATAAGTGAAGAAAAACAGCGGGCAAAATTCGGGCATATGCTTGATGCCTTTAAATACGGAGCCCCGCCGCATGGCGGATTTGCTCCGGGTATTGACCGTATAGTGATGCTTCTGCAAAACGAGCCGAATATACGCGAAGTTATCGCGTTTCCGAAAACAGGAGAAGGCAAGGATTTGATGATGAATGCGCCAAGTGAAATAGAATATAAGCAACTTGAGGAGCTTGGATTAAAAATTTCCAAATAGGCAGATTGGATTAGATAAAATAATCAATTTAAAAACCCCTCTTAGAGGGGTTTTTATGGTTTTTTTTGCGGCATAGGCCGGTTTTTTAGCATGTTTTGAACCTTCTCCACTTTCCATCCGGGCACGCGGTTTTTAAAAATTGAAACACATTTTTGACCGGGTAAGCCCGGACAGGGAACATCAGAATTGCCTGTTTTCCATGATGTTTTTTTCTGGCACGGGTCACTGTCCGGGAATCTGCGACATTCGCAACTAGCCATATATTTCCCCTTAAAAAATTACGAGGTCTAGTAAGGAAGGTACAACAATATTTACCTCATTGTCAATAAAATGTATTGACCCGTGAAGTATTTACCTTTTGTTCCAAAATAAAAATCGGTGCCAAAGCACCGACTTACATTCCGTTGTAATGTCAACAGGTTCTAAAATAATGGGCAATTCCCGGAGTCTCTTGGAAAAACGCTCAAAAATGCTATATTTTAAACAATGGAATCAACATATATAGCCAAAATAGGCTCTTTTGAAGGACCTATGGAACTCCTTCTGTCGCTTATAGAAAAAAGGAAGCTATTTATAAATGAAATATCGCTTTCGGAAGTTACCGACGACTACCTGTCTCACGTGAGAAGATTGAATGATTTTCCCATAGCGCGCATCGCGAACTTTATCATTGTCGCCGCAACCCTCATACTTATAAAATCACGCTCGCTTTTGCCGGAAATAAATCTTACAGAGGAAGAGACTGAGAGTATCGGCGACTTGGAAAAAAGACTTAGTCTTTATAAAATAGTGCGGGATGCCGGCGTAAGGTTGAAAGAACTCCTCGCAGGTCCGACTATCTGGGAAAGACCGTACGCGCGAAATAAAATACCGATTTTTTCTCCGGACGAGTCTTTTACGGTGGAAAATGTCCATAGCGCCATACAGTCGGTCATCGCAAATTTACCCAAAAAAGAAATTCTACCGAAGGTTACGGTAAAAAAGGTTGTGAGCATAGAGGAAATGATAAACAGCATAACTGAACGCATCGCAAAAGAGATAAAAACAAGTTTCTCGAAACTTTCCGGTCACACAGGAGAAGCCTCAACCCATGAAAACAAGGTTAATATAATCGTCGGATTCCTTGCCATGCTTGAACTTGTAAAGCAGGGGATTATACTGGTAAGCCAGGAAAAGCATTTTGAGGATATAGGGATAGAAACTAACCGCTTATCGCTCGGTGCGGACAATCTGCAGCAAGCGGCCAATAATTAACAACAATGCAAAATACGGACACAATTTTAGAAGCCCTGCTTTTTGTAAAGACAGAGCCGATTTCCAGGAAAAAGCTGGCTGAATTTATGAAGATTGACGAAAACGGCATAAACAAAGCGCTCGCTTCCCTCAAAGAAAAACTTTCCGGGCGAGGTGTGCGTATTATTGAAAATGGCGACAGCGTAATGTTGGGAACCGCCCCGGAAGCAAGCGGGTTTATAGAGGCCATATTGAAAGAAGAGTTGAACAAGGATCTGGGCCGGGCCGGACTGGAAACAGTTTCCATTGTTCTTTTTAAAAGCCCTGTGACTAAAACAGAAATTGATTTTATCCGCGGGGTTAATTCGCAATTTATTTTGCGCAATCTCATGGTGCGCGGCCTGATTGAGAGAGTACCGAACCCAAACGGTAGAAGCTCTTTGTATCAACCGACATTTGAATTGCTGCGTTACATGGGTGTGTCCGGTGTTGATGAATTGCCTGATTACAAGGCGGTACGCGACTCGCTGGACAATTTTAAGGCAACGACGGAAAGCGAAGAAGGGGGTATTGGAGCAGCTTAAGACGAGTTTGTGTAAATTCCTGATGTGATAGAAAAAAAAGAAATTATCGTAGTCGTAATTGTTATTTTGCTGATTGGGCTTCGGGTTGTTGCTTATGCGCCGTCTTTTTTGAAAAATAAAAATTTGCCGATCAAAATGGAAAAGGCGGTAAGAAAGGATCCGTTTGTCGGGATGGAAGTTGAGGCCAAGTCTGCGGTTGTCTGGGACGCTAGGGAAGACCGCGTATTGTTCGCGAAAAACGAAAACACCCAGCTGCCCCTGGCTTCGCTTGCAAAGATTATGACAGCCCGCGTGGCGTTACTTGGCGGAGGGGATGTGGCTGTTGTGACCAGAAAAGCAATAAGCGAAGAAGGGGACAGCGGGCTTTTGGTCGGCGAGAAGTGGAGGATGTCGGATTTAGCCAGGTTAACGCTGGTTTCTTCTTCAAACGACGGAGCCAGTTCTTTGGCGGCAGCTTGGGTTGGGGCGGAAAAAGTCCAAGGCGAAACAACCTCTTTTGTTGAAACAATGAACGAAGAGACTAGGTCCCTTGGACTCAATGAAACTTATTTTTTGAATGAAACCGGGCTTGATATTTCGCCGTCTCTTTCCGGCGCGTATGGTTCCGCCAAAGATATAGCCAAGCTTTTCTACAGCACGGTTGCCATGTATCCCGAAATCTTTGAAGCTACCAGTCGACGGGAATTTAAAACTCTGTCTCTTGAGAATAGGGCGCATGAATTCAAAAATACAAATACCGAAGTGGAGAAAACAATCGGCATTATTGCTTCTAAAACCGGTTTTACAGACATTGCCGGAGGCAATCTTGCGATTTTAATCGATGTCGGAATAAACCACCCCATAGCCATAGTTGTTCTTGGCTCATCGGAACGTGGACGCTTTCATGATATCAAAAAACTGGCGGATGCCGCCATTCTGGCAGTTTCCATATGAACAATTAAAAAGTATAATGACTAAAACATGTTTATTCCCAACCCTTTGATTATAGATGCCGCGAAAATCTTCCTGCCTTCTACGGTGGCTTTTTTCATTGGGATAGCCATTACGCCGATTCTTACCCACTATCTGTACAAACATCAAATGTGGAAAAAGAAGGCGAGAACTGAAGGCTTGGGGGGAGGGGGGACGCCGATATTTAATCAACTCCATAAAGAAAAAGAGGTTGGCACTCCGCGGATGGGCGGCATTATCATTTGGGCAAGCACTCTTATAACTATAATTTTCTTCTCCCTGCTCTCAAGTTATTCGGAAGAAGGATTTTTGCATAAATTAAATTTCTTAAGCCGTAACCAGACATGGCTTCCGCTTTTTACACTTATCGTCGCTTCCATTGTGGGGTTGGTGGATGATTTATTGGTTGTTAAAAACCGCGGAGGATACATAGCCGGCGGCTTGCCTTTAAAAATACGCATAGGTACCGTTGTCCTGATAGGGCTTGTGGGGGCATGGTGGTTTTACTCAAAACTCGGCGTAACCAGCATAGAAATACCGTTTAATGGGGTTATAAACCTTGGTTATCTTTTTATCCCACTGTTCGTGATTGTAATGCTTGCGTTGTTTTCCGGCGGGGTTATAGACGGCATAGACGGACTTTCCGGCGGCATTATGGCCACGATCTTCTCGGCTTATGGGGGAATAGCTTTTTTCCAAAGCCAAATTGATCTGGCTGCCTTTTGCTTTGTTGTCGCCGGTTCTATTTTGGCTTTTTTATGGTTCAACATCCCGCCGGCGCGTTTTTATATGTCCGAAACGGGGATATTGGGGCTCACAACAGCTCTTACTGTGGTGGCTTTCCTGACCAAATCAGTAGTTGTCCTGCCTGTTATCGCTTTGCCTCTTTTTCTGGCTTCAGGTTCGGTTATCATTCAGGTGCTTTCCAAAAAGTTCCGTAACGGCAAGAAAGTTTTCCTGGTTGCGCCGATTCACCACCACTTTGAAGCGCTTGGCTGGCCGGCTTACAAAGTAACAATGCGTTTTTGGATCATCTCGGTCATATGCGCGATTATAGGCATGGTGATAGCGCTTGTGGGATAAGGATGGCGCAAAACATTTTAATTTTTGCGAAAAGTATCCCCTGGGCAAGTTATTAAACGCTATTTTCATAATGAAAGCCAAAACCGATAAAATTTTTATTTCCCTTTTGTTTGCTCTTTTACTTGTCGGAATTTTCGTCTTCACATCCGCGTCTCTGGGAATTTTTGCCAAGAATGAAACCCTTTTTTACAGCATGGTCACAAACCAGCTTTTGCTCGGGCTTCTTGGAGGACTTTTGGCTTTTTACGTTTTTTCCAAAATCTCATACCGTCTTTGGAAAAAATACGCTTATCACATTTTTGTTTTTTCTGTCATTGTGACCCTTCTTGTTTTCGTTCCGGGCGTAGGCTTTGAGCATGGCGGGGCCAAGCGTTGGATCCACTTATTTTCTCAATCATTTCAGCCAAGCGAACTTCTGAAATTCGGTTTGGTGGTTTTTTTGTCTGCCTGGTTTTCTTTTTCCAAAGACCGCGCCGAAACCGCGCGCTACGGACTTTTACCCTTTATCGCAGTTCTTGGCTTATGCGCCGGAATTATGCTTAAGCAACCGGACACGGGGACTTTTATCGTAATGACAGCCTCAGCTTTTGCCGTTTACTTTGTTTCCGGGGCAAAATGGAAACATATAGCTGTTCTTTTCATGACAGGGCTCATTGGGTTATTGATGCTTATATCCATAAGGCCGTATATAAAAGACCGGCTGCTGACCTTCATTGACCCGACGCGCGATCCGCTTGGTTCAGCATACCAAATACAGCAATCGCTAATTGCCATAGGTTCAGGTGAAATATTCGGTCGCGGCTTGGGGCAAAGCGTTCAGAAATTCAGTTATTTGCCTGAACCGGTGGGGGATTCCGTATTTGCAATCATCGGTGAGGAGTTGGGTTTTGTCGGAAGCGTGTCAGTTGTAATATTATTCCTACTCTTCGGTCTTCGTGGGTTAAAGATCGGTAGTCGCGCACAGGATCCATTTGGGACCTATCTTACGGTAGGTATTATTACCCTTATTTTGGCACAATCATTCCTTAATATTGTTTCTCTTATTGGCATATTTCCGCTTACGGGAGTGCCCCTTGTTTTTATAAGTCATGGCGGAACGGCCCTTCTTTTTGCGTTGGCTGAAGTAGGCATTGTGGTGAATATATCCAAAACCGCAAGCCGCGCTTAAGCTGCTTAGCCCCATATGTTACAATGGTAAGGAATTGCTTTATTCGTTATGTGATATGTGTTAATTCTTAATTACCATGAAGATTGTCTTTACCGGAGGCGGAACTGGCGGACATTTTTACCCGGTTGTCGCTATCGCCGAAAAATGCGTTGATATAATAGAACAGGAAAAAATAGTTGACGCTAAGCTTTATTTTTTTGCTCCCTCGCCTTATAACCGTAAAATTCTGTTTGAAAATGGCATACGTTTCAGAAGGGTTTATGCCGGAAAAATGCGCCGCCATTTTTCCTTACTTGCTCCAATTGAGTTTTTGAAAACAGCCATTGGAGTGCTTAAGGCAATAGTTTCTCTCTGGGTTGTCTTCCCGGATGTGGTTTTTGGCAAAGGCGGGTATGGAAGTTTTCCAACCCTTTTAGCTGCTAAATTTTTGCGTATTCCGGTCATTATTCACGAATCAGACTCAATCCCCGGACGAGCCAATCTTTGGGCGGGGAAATTTGCCGACAGAATCGCTCTTTCTTATGTTGAGGCGGCTTCTTATTTTGATAAAGGCAAAACCGCTTATACCGGACAGCCTGTCAGGAAAGAAGTGGCAAATCCGGCTATAAACGGAGCCCATGAGTATTTAAACTTAAAAGAAGGGATCCCAGTCATACTTATTTTAGGCGGGTCACAGGGGGCGCAAACAATAAACGAAATAATCCTGGATGCCCTGCCGGAACTTCTGAAAAATTATCAGGTTATACACCAAACCGGTAATAATAACCTTAAGGATGTTTTGGAAACATCCGACGTTATACTTGAGAAAAACCCCAATAAGGACAGGTACAAAGCATTCGGATATTTGAATGACTTGGCAATGAGAATGTCCGCCGGCACCGCTTCCCTCGTTATATCCCGGGCCGGATCCACTATTTTTGAAATAGCCGCGTGGAGCCTGCCGTCTATAATAATTCCTATTGCCGATTCCAACGGAGACCATCAGTCTAAGAACGCCTTCAATTATGCCCGGACTGGCGCCTCGGTGGTTATTGAGGAGAAAAATCTTTCCCCGCACCTGCTTCTTTCGGAGATTGAAAGAATTATGGGCAATAAATCCGAACAGGAAAAAATGAAGGCGGCGGCGCATGAGTTCTATCATCCTGACGCAGCTCAAAAAATTGCCCGGGAGATTGTTTCTATCGCGTTGGCGCATGAAAAATAAAACGATATGAAAAACGCATCGTTAAAAGTTGTTACGCGCTTTGCGCCTTCGCCGACAGGACTTTTCCATGTCGGGGGAATTCGTTCTGCGCTGTACAACTTTTTATTTGCCAGACAGCATAAAGGGACATTTATTTTACGTTGCGACGATACGGACAAGGAAAGATCAAGAAAAGAATATGAGAATTATTTCCTGGAAGTTTTTAAATGGCTCTCTCTTTCGTACGATGAATATTATCGGCAATCGGAACGCACGGAAATCTACAAAAAATATCTTGAAAAAATGATTGCGGACGGCACAGCGTATATTTCCAAGGAAGTTCCCAAAGAAGAAGGGGACAAAGAAGAGGTAATTAGATTTAAAAATCCCAATAAGAAAATATCTTTTGATGATGTCGTGTTAGGCAGGATAGAGTTCGACACCAAAGACCTCGGGGATTTTATAATCGCCAGAGACCTGGAGAGTCCTTTATATCATTTTGCCACCGTGGTTGATGATTATGAAATGAAGATAACCCACGTTATACGCGGACAAGAACATGTTTCAAACACCCCGCGTCAAATCCTGATGCAGGAAGCTATCGGAGCTCCACAGCCGATATACGCTCATGCTTCTATTATTTTGGACAAAGACAGAAAGAAACTTTCAAAGCGCGATCCGAAAGTGTTGCCGGTGCTTGAATACAAATCAATGGGATATTTGCCGGAGGCGATTTTAAACTTCATGGCTTTTATCGGCTGGAATCCCGGCACCGAACAGGAAATATTTACTCTGGATAACCTTATTGGGTCATTCTCTCTTGAAAAATTGCAAAAACCAGGCGCAATTTTTAATTCGGAAAAACTTGATTGGGTAAATAAGGAACATATCAAACTTTTACCGAAAGTAAAACTATTGGAACATATAAACTCCGCTATTCCTGAAAAAATTCGTAACCTGCCCGAATGGGGGGAGGAACGTTTGGCCAAAATAATTCCAATACTAATTGAAAGAATTGTCAAATTTTCTGATATAACCCAAATGGCCGAAGCGGGAGAAATTGATTTCTTTTTCCAAGCACCTGAATATGATGCAGTCAATTTAATCTGGAAAAAAGATATCGACGGGGGAGTCATACGCGCGGAAATCGGTAATCTAATCGAGACGATTGAAAAAATCCCGGAAGAATCTTTTACCGAAGCCGGAATAAAAGAGGCAATATTATCTTTCATTGGCGACAAGGACCGTGGCTCAATACTTTGGCCGATGCGCTACGCATTATCCGGAATTGATAAATCTCCCGACCCTTTTACCATAGCCTCCATCCTGGGGAAAAATGAAACTGTGTCAAGGCTTAAATCGGCAAAGAAAAAGCTCCATTTAAATTAATATGAATGAAAGTAAAATATTCGTTATTGGAATATGTTTGATGGTGGTGTTGGGCGCCATATTCCAGGCAGACGCAAGAGCGGAAGATACGGCAACCACTACGGTCACAGATTCGGTTTCTGACGAGCTGGACCAATCCCAAAAAGAACTGGAGGTTTTAAAACAACGCATTGCCGATAAAAACGATGAGATAAAAAAAGTTCAGGATGAAATAAACAAATATAAAAAACAAATTGAACAGACCAGCGCGGACGCAACGACGCTTAAGGGCGTTATCAAAACACTTGAAGCCACCAAGGCAAAATTAAATGCCGACATCTCCCTTACCGGAAAAAAAATCCAGACAACCAATTTAAACATTGAGCGTTTGGGGCTTGCGATAAATGACAAAAAGACGCAAATCAATACCGGGCTGAGGTCTCTTGCAAATGCGCTTCAAAAAACCAACGAACTCGAACTTCGTTCACCGATTCAAATTGTTTTATCCAATGAAAATCTCTATGACGGGTGGAACGACCTGGAAGACCTGCAGAGGTTCCAAGGCAGCGTAACCGACCAACTTGAGCTTTTAAAATCACTGAAAAAAGAACTGGAAAACAACAAGCGGCAAACTGAAAAAGAAAAGAAAAATCTAACTTCCCTCAAATCCCAGCTTTCCGATCAGCAGAAAATTGTTGACCAAAATAAGACACAGCAAAGTAAAATACTTACCGACACCAAAAATAAAGAATCAGAGTACCGCAAGATTCTTGCCGCCCAACTGGCCAAAAAAGAAAAACTAGAAACGGAAATCCTGGACTTTGAAGCGCAGCTGAAAGTAGCTATTGACGCGTCTCTTTTGCCGACACCGGGGCGGGGAGTGCTCGCTTATCCGACCGAAAGCATCCGCATTACCCAATATTTCGGCAACACTAAATTTGCCACTCAAAATCCGCAAGTGTACAACGGAATGGGGCACAATGGCATAGACTTCGGAGTAAGTCCTGGCACTGTTATAAAATCGGCTGCGAACGGAATTGTTGTTGATACCGGGAACACGGACACGCAGTGCTACGGGGTTTCTTACGGCAAATGGGTGCTTGTGCGCCACTCTAACGGTCTTTCAACGCTGTATGCTCACTTGTCGCTGATCAAGGTAAGTCCAGGTGACGGCGTGGAACGCGGGGATACGATAGCTTACAGCGGAAATACCGGCTACTCGACAGGCCCTCATCTGCACTTTACCGTTTATGCGAGCCAGGCAGTGCATGTGTCCGGACCTACCGAGTATAAGAGCCGTGTTTGCGGGACATATATGAAGCTGCCGGTATCCCCAAGGGGTGGTTACCTAAACCCATTGTCGTATCTGTAGAAATAATCTACAATTAATCAATCAAAATAGACGATTAATAATTAATAACAGTAAATAAAAACAAACTAAAAATGCTTCCAAAACGAAAAGGTGGATACTCCAGAGGTTCAATTGTAACTCTGATAATAATTCTGATAGCGGTTATCGCAGTTATGGGGTATTTTGGAATAAGTGTCCAAAGAGATGTGGTTGGTAATCCGACGATACAAAGTAACTTTAGTTATGTTTGGACTCAAATAAGCGTGTTTTGGAACGCGTATTTAAAAGATTTAGCCATAGGTTTGTGGCGTTGGGCCATTATAAATGTGACAAACTTGCCAGTTGGGTCAGGAAACGGTATTCCGATTCCGCACATAAATTGGCCGGTAGACATTTCCAATTTATCTAATCCCATAAATGCTCTGCAAAATCCGCCTACAACCGGCCGATAGCCTGTCTTTAAGTATAAGTAGCTGAGGGGGAGAAGAGCCTTCTTTAATTAATAGTACTTGTCGCAAAAGGTATATTGTGCGACACTCCTATACAATACAATACGGGACTTGGAAGGCCCTCCCCCGTGGAGTATGGGGATGGGGATTATAAAATAAGATATATGATAAAAATGAACGAGTGACAGACCTGCTCATGCTAGTTTTTTATTTTCTTCGCGTCACTATTTTCAAATTTTAGTTTTACTTGATTTTTAAACACAGCAAGAGTAACTTTAATCCTAGGTTAACAGTTCTCGCAATTCCCCTATTTCACACTTACCCCGCAAGGAGGACATATGTCGTGGATTACATCCAATAACCCGCGGGACCATCGCGGATCAGGATTCTTTTCTTTCCCGAATACTTTTTTGAATCCCGACCTCGACAAAATACATCCGGTGAACAAGCCCATTCATATCACGTACAACCTGGACAGCATTCCAAATACCGTGAAGCACGTCCGCGAAGTAGCCACGGCTGTTGGAGTAGAAGCACCGAAAGTTAAGGGAGTCCTCCTGGTGGCAAAATACTGGAAGGCTTACGCTGGACATAAGGTATACAGTTGGGGAACTCGACAATATGAACCCCGGCCTATAAATGCCCTGAACGGCAGCACTTTCAACTTCTATCTCGTCTTTGATGACGAAGATGTCGCAAAAATCGCCGCCGACCACACAAGGAATGACGGTAACATAAGGTCGGGTGTAATATGGGAATCTGGGCTTTGTGAAAACGGACTTCCTGTTCACACGATCACCCAGGAAGACGTGCCAGCAATAAGAAAAAAATTTGACGAGTTGATGGCTGGCCTCTAACGCTCTTGTCCGCAACAAATGGTCTTCTCCAAGTAAAAACTTGGAGATTTTTATTTTATCTAAAAGCTGTCGACTATATAACCTATACACTATTCCTCTTAACCCATCTTTTTTTCAAAAACGGCAGGGATTGGGTGGACAGAAAATAACCCAAGGCGGGAATAAGGGCGTTTCTAAGCGGATACTCATTCCCTATCGCGTAAAGCGCTATGCCGGCAATTATGTACGTGCTCACAGTGATAGAGATGACGCGGAAGATACTTGTCTCCCAGGCCTTATCAGCTTCCACGCGAAGATTTCTGTCTTTCAGCAGAATTATCTCATCTTCAATTTTCTTTATCTTCTCTTCCATTTCTTACTTTAACTCATAAGTCCAACCTGGCTGCCACTTGAATGGCGTAGAAATAAGTTGTTCAAGATAAATACCATTGATTATATTTTCCAAACCATATTGCGTAGCCCTGTGTCCGATAATCATTACCCTCTTGCCATCATAGTTTTTCTTCAAATCATCCAGAAAAAATTTCATTCGTAAAGTAGTCTCCCCATAACTCTCCCCTCCCGGGAATGGTTCGATGATTCTTAACATCTTCTCCGCTTCAACTTCCCCGCTTGGTTTCCTTGTGAATTTCCCGTAATCGCATTCTCTAAGTCGAGCATCTTTCATAATCGGAAATTCATTACCAAAAGCTATTTCAGCGCTTTTGTAAGAACGCTGTAAGTCCGAACAAAAAATAACGTCAAAATTGTCATTTTTATATCTCCTCCCCATCTCATGGGATTGTTTTATGCCTAGCGGTGATAATTCTACGTCATAATGACCCGAGGATAAATGTCCCTCATTATCAAATGTCGTTCCGTGCGCTTCAAAAATTATTGTAACCATAACCTATTTTTGTCCCCTTATTTTATTGGCCAATTCAGCAAGTTTTGTGTCGTCTTCCCTCTTATAGTCATGTGAAGAGATATATCCTTCATATTTTTCAAAATATTTCTCCACTTTGGATTCTATTGGCTTCCATTTTTCCATGTCTGCTGTGCCGTGCATCGGGAACAGTTTTGAATGAACATGGTCTACCCCGTACCCTTCAAAGACCATTGCCGTGCGTCCGACATCATCAAGTTTGGAATCAAGCAGTTTCGCCACATTCCTCGTGGCAATCATGAGACCAGATAAAACATTATCTTCCAAATCAAAGGCATAGCTCGGATAGTGGGTCTTGGGTATCACAACCGCTGTTCCTTCCGTGTTGGGAAAAATAGATAAAAAAGAAATATGCTTATCGTCTTCCCAAATCTTATAGCTTGGCGCCTCCCCTTTTACGATTTTGCAAAAAATGCAGTTTTCCATATTTTTAATTATACCAAATTATAAAAAGTGACCCTACTACTTAATACTGCATCTTATTTTAAGTTCCCCGATGTCCGATGGAGAAAGCGCGGTGTTTTTGCCCACATTGAGCTTGTACATAATTGCATCCTGATCTTCCACATGAGGAAGTCCCAGCGCATGACCGAACTCGTGTGTCAAAATTCTCACCAGTTGCCCGCGGCTGCCAAATTCATAAATATCAATCTCTTCGCTCCCCTGTCCGTCATTCCTGTAAACTCCCTCATTAAATTCTTCACCCAAAGCGTTCCCGATATCGTTATATTTTCTGACATCAATGTTGAGCGCATTGGCAATATTATTAAGCACAACCACAACCGCTTTTATATTGTCGACATATTCATTCATTTCCCCCTCCATATTTTTTATCTCTGCAAAATCCGCCTGAATTGCCTCTTCCTCGGACTTAAGAATGGCATATTCTTTCTTCGGAGCCCCTCCCCGCCGATTCCAGTACTCAACCTGTTGGCCATATGCGTCATTTCTTGCGTTAAATGCCTCCACAAGATTATCGTAATCGGCTTTTGCCTGTTTATATTGCGCATCCAATTCAATATACTTTGCGTTAAGCGTATCGTACGAAGCCCTATTGGCGTCAACCGCCAACCCTAAACTTTTTAGTTTGCCGGTTGCTTCTTGACGGTAATCATAAATAAGGTTTATCTCGAGATCGCCGTCAGGGCTGTAAACAAAGAGATCCCGGCCAATAGGCTTCTCCCACACCGCCTCGGCTTCTCTTAGGGCGTCCAGAAAACTCTCTTTTGTAAGACCGAACTTTGCATCAAAAGCACCGAGAGAATAATTTATTGGCTTACTGCATGGAGCAGATGCCGGCTTAATGTTGTTCCAAATTATTTCCATCCGGCTTTGAATCGGCGCGCGGAAAATATATGCGACAAAACCTGCGATTACCGCAGAAACAATAAATTTTGATATTTGTTTCATCATAGTATTTTTTCAGAAAGCGAAAATGGTTGCGTCGAATAAATAACATCAAAAGTCGTTCTGCCCACCAAGGCGCCACTTTCGGTTTTTACAGAGCAACGCCACTTGCCTGAGGCGAGGGAAGACTTTGCGCTATACCCCCGATAACCGTTGTTCCGCCCGCCCGTTATTGGAAAAGAAACTACTGAGGAAACCCTCCACTCCCCCGCTCGCCCGTCATAATATTCCCAGACGTGGTAGATGCCGGTCTCAAGCTTAACCGGAGCAAAGACCGAACTGAAACAGTAGGCAACTCTGTTGCCGGGTAGTATCGTGAATGTTTTACCGGTATCGCGCCGAAATTCATACCAGTCCGGTTTTTCAAAAAACGCTTTATAATCCCCGTTTATGGTTTTTTCCATGCCGTGATACACACCAATGCCCCGCAAAGAAAGAGGTACCGGTGGAATAATGTTCAGAAAATAAAGGCCGTTTAATAGTGTAAAAATTGCGGCAATGGAAAATATTGTGTTTTTCATGGCCGCCAACATCATATCCGGAGAGATGATACGGAGGATGAGAATAAAAACAGAAACAATAGCCAGGCTGGAAACTCCGCTAAGCAGGAATACATCATCCCCCATACGACTCAGAATCATTGGTACCATTAATGATAGGTAGGAAAAAAGCAGAAAATACCAAACGGAAATATGGAAATTCACCCGAGAGTATTTGTCGCGCATAAACTCATTGCCGATAATAAATGCTCCAAGTATCAGGAAGAAAAGGTAGCTGCCCTCAAATGTGCCGCTTCTGCCATAAACAACAAGAAATCCGCCGGCCAAGTTACCAAAAGAAAACTGTACAAGCGCAAGCCAAAGTATCGGCGCAATAACATTCCTTTTCGCGCGCAATGCCAGCACAATAATCCCCCCCGCTGAAATAAGCAGGTAAGATATCAGGGTAATGTTCCCAAAAATCTGATCCGGGCGAGCCAGAGTAAGCGAGTCCCAAATGAATCCAACGGCAATCGCCGCTATTCCGACATATCGCTCATGCTTTACAATGTATTTTTTTATTGAAACAAACATTCTGGGAAAGATGCTTCGCGGCAAACAGACCCTCAGTTTGTTTGCCGTCGGGAAGAATAAATGCTTAAAAAAGCAAACAGGAGGCTTAGTGTAAGAGGGCCCAGGAAAAGGCCTATGGCGCCAAAAAATCCGATACCGCCAAGCACCGAAAGCAAAACCAAAAGCGGATGAAGCTGCATCCCCCTGCCCATAAGCCTGGCGCTGAGGAAATTGTCTATAAGGCCGACAGCAATGAGTCCCCACAGGAAAAGGCCTATAGATGCACCGACACTGCCTGTTAGAAACAGAAAAATAATACCGGGTATAATTACAAGCGCCGTGCCTATCGCCGGAATAAGCGCCGCGACAGCCGCGACGGTTCCCCAAAGGACGCTATTCGGAACACCGAAAAGCGCGAAACCGACAGCTGTAAGAATTCCTTGGACAAGGGCTACAGAAAGACTGCCTTTAATCACGGAGTTGACCGCCATCTCCATTTTCCTCGAAACATCTTCGTCGTCGGAAATAGCAAGCGGGCTTAAGGTGAATAAAGTTTTTTTGAATTGTTCTCCGTCACGCAGAAAATAATAAAGAGCGACAAAAAAGATGAGCATGCCCAAAAGAAGGTCTGTAACGCTGGAGAGCGCTCCTCCAAGGTTATGGATTATCCATTCAAGCCCTTGTTTCGCGTACGTGTCAAATGAAGATGATATATCCGGTAAAGAATCGCTGGTGCCCGGCATAATCTTGTCCAAAACAACGGAAAAAGCGCTGGTAACAGCATCAAGAATATACTTTGCCGAACCGTCAGCCAAAGAGAGGTATAGTCCGCGAGACTCATTCAAGATTTGGGTGCCAAGAAACGTAAGCGGTATCAAAAGACAGGCGATAATGGTTATGGTGGTAAAAAAAGCGGCAATACCCAGACGCCCGCCGACGGTCCGTAAAACTATCCTATAAAACGGTTGCGACACGACCGCAAAAACTATCGCCAAAATAAGCGGCGCGAGAAACGGTCGAAAGATGAAAAAGGTCAAAACAAAAACAATCGCCAGCACGGCGAACAAGAAGTAACTTTGCAACTTATCTTTATTTGCAGGCATATACGAGTATAATTATAGCAGAATCCTATTAATTTAGTGAGCCAAGGCAACTTACCCACTGTTGCGGGTGTTTATGCGACACTCCGTTTTGGTTTTGTTTGCTCGTTATTAAGAGTATACTTAACAAAAACATGGAAACAAACATCGCCCAAAAATTGAACGAGCTTGAGCAAAAGATGGATGAGATTTATGTTTCCGTTGAAAAAACACGGAAATCTTTTATGTGGACACTCGTAATTACAGCCGTAGTTATAATCCTACCCCTAATCGGACTACTTTTTGCAGTCCCCTCTTTTATAAGCAGCTATACCGACAGCGTGGGGAGCATCCAGGGCATAGGATTATAGATTTTTATTTGGCATTATAAAACCGAACTAAGTCATCGGTTTTTATTCGTACCGCAACGCCTCTATAGGGCTTTTAGCCGCGGCTTTTTTCGCAGGATAAATCCCAAAAATAAGCCCAACGGCGCCGGAAACCAATATGCCTAAAATCGCCGCCTGAATGGGGAAAGTAAAACTCCAGTCAAGGCCGAACACATTACTTATTATGAGGGCGATGGCAAAAGAAAGTCCCGCGCCGAGCAGTATGCCGACCAATCCGCCGATACCCGTCAAAATTGTCGCTTCAAGCAAAAACTGGGTAAGTATGTTTTTGTTTGTCGCGCCCAAAGCTTTACGTAGCCCTATCTCCCGCGTCCTCTCGGTTACGGAGACGAGCATTATATTCATAATGCCGATGCCGCCGACAACAAGCGATATGGCCGCCACCATTGCAAGGAAAAGAGTGAGGGTGTTCAGAATTGTGCCTACTGTTTTGAGGGCATCAGCTTGCGTCTCCACCCCAAAATCGTCTTTATCGGGATCCGTAATATTATGAGCATTGCGAAGCGTTGTTTTTATATCCTCCACCGTGGAATTTATATTCGCTTCGGTGTCGGCGCGGACAACAATGCGGTTATAGTGCTTTATTCCAAAAATATAATTTTGGGCGGTCGTGTAAGGCAACATTGCTATTTCGTCAAAATTAAACAACGATGAACCGCCTTTCTTTGGCAACAATCCTATAACCATAAAATTTCTACCCTTGATTTTTATGCGCTGCCCCAGGAGATTCTGCCCCGGAGCCAATTCTTCGGCGACTTTTGAACCCAAAATCACAACATCGGCCGAACCGCGCACATCATCATCGTTCATATTCCTGCCCTCCTCCGGATACGCGTCATATATTTCCGCCATCATTTCTGTTCCCCCGAAAATAGTCGGTCGGTATGTTTGACCCTCGTAGGTGGCGGTTTCGCTTCCGAAAACTATTGGCATAATGCCATCCTGGTGCGGAACATTTTCTCTCCGTGAAAGAAGGTCCAAATCCCGCTGCTTTAAGGAGGCGCTAAGCGTTGCCAAAACATCGGTCGGACCCTTCGGCGTCCGTCCCGGAACAATACCTATAGTCTTAGCCCCAATGCCCTGTATTTGGCCCAAAATAAGGTTTTGGGCTCCTTGCCCAAGCGAAACCACCATAATAATAGCCGTAACGCCAATGATGATCCCAAGGATGGTTAAGGCGGATCTGGTCTTGTTGGTTTTAAGCCCTATAAGTGCCAATTTTATGCTATGTTTTATTGTCATCTTATTTTATGAATACCTTGCCTGTGCGGCGGTTTTCCACCTTAATATCGCTTTCCATCATTCCGTCATGAAGGCGGATAATCCTTTCCGCGTATTCAGCTGTGTAGGTTTCGTGGGTAATTAAGATAATAGTATGTCCTTTATCCGCATTTAATTTTTGGATAATCTCCATTACAAGTTCGCCTGATTTTGAATCAAGGTTTCCGGTCGGCTCATCCGCAAAAATAACCTGAGGGTTGTTTACCAGCGCCCTGGCTATCGCGACTCTTTGTTTTTCCCCGCCTGAAAGTTGCGACGGTTCAAAATCCAAACGGTGGGTAAGCCCTACGGAGTCAACCGCCTTCCTTGCCATGTCTTCCCAGTACTCTTCTTTTACCCCGGAGTAGGCCAAGGGGAGTTTTACGTTTTCAAGCACTGTCGTGCGAGGCAGAAGGTTAAACGACTGAAAAATAAAACCAAATTTTTTATTCCGAACTAGAGCCACCTCTTCTTCCATGAAATCAACAACTGATTTGTCGTTAAAGTTATATGAACCACCCGTAGGTTTGTCTAAAAATCCAAGTATATGAAGCAGGGTTGATTTGCCTGAACCTGACGGTCCCATAATGGCGACAAACTCACCCTCAGTTATATTGAAGGAAACCCCTTTGAGCACAGAAGTGGCAACTCCTTCGTCGTGGTATGTTTTCTCCAGATTTTTTACATCTATTAAGGACATGGAGTAATTTCAATTTTCTTTAAGATTAGTTCGCTTGAATTACTGTTGATTGAAAATTTGTTTTTTATTACAAACTGACAATTACTGATTTGTTTTGATTTTGTCCCCCTCTTTTAGTCCGGAGAGAATTTCCACATCCCCGTTTGACCCGCGAAGTCCTGTAGTGACAACAACTTCCCTAACATTATCGCCCTCCACAAGAATTACTGTTTTTACCCCATCTTTAGTGGAAATGGTTCGTCCCGGTATAAATAAGATGTTTGATTTCTTCTGTCCGCTAATATCCGTATTGGCGGTCATCCCGGGCTTTACCCGCGCGTCGTTTTTATCAAACTGAAGCGTTGTTTTGTATGTGGCAACTCCATCAATTATGGTTTCCGCGGGGTCTATTTTAGACACTACGGCGAAAAAAACAGCATCGTTGCCGTAGGCGTCAAGTGTCACCTCCGCGTTGTCCCCCACCTTTATTTTTGCAATGTCAGCTTCCGGTATGTTGGCCTCTATTTCATATCTGGCGTTTGATATTACGGCGGACAAAACTGTTCCGGCCGGCGCCATTTCTCCCACCTTGGCATCCTGTTTCGTTACCACGCCGGAAATCGGAGAACGCAGAACTGTTTTGGCAAGCTGAGCTTCCAGACTCATCACATTTGCTTCTGCTCCCTCCACCTTGGCTGTTTGCGCGTCCAGTTGCTCCTTTGTCGCGCCGGCTTTTTTCAAAGATAGTGATGATGAAGCGTTTTTATACTTCTCTTCAGCCGCAGTTATACCGTCTAAGGCCGTATTTACATTGGTGCGCGCCGAAGACACGGCGGCCTTGTATCCGTCTATCGTTGTTTGAGAGATATTTGCGTTCGTCGTAAGGGAGTTGACCGCCTCTGCCACATTATCCAAAAACGACTGTTCTAAACGGAGGTTTGACTTCGCCTCGCTTATATAAGGGGTGATGTCCCGCGAAGCGGAAATCCCGGCAACGGACACATTCCACGAATTAAGCATTGTTTCTATAACTGGGCGCCCAGACTCAATATAAATAGTGAGTTGAGAATTGTTAATTATAAAATTGAGTTTTGGGCTCGCGCTTCTCGGGTTTGACATAAACTGGTCAACTTTGTTGTGAATAGAGTCGTCAGCGCTCACATATCCGCTTTTTATGTTGTTTACGAGATCGTTGACGGCATTTTGAACGGCAACTTCCGAAACATTGATATCTTCGGGACGGGCCCCACTTTTAAGCTCGTCTAACCTGGCTTGTTCGGCTTTAACCGTGGCTTTTGCCTGGGACAACTGCGCGGAAATATCGCTGTTGTCTAAAGAAGAGATGGGTTCTCCGGCGTTAATGTTTTCTCCTACCTCACGGTAAACTGACGCCACTCGCCCGCTTTTTTCAAAAGAAAGCCCCACTTCCTTAGCTGGTTTTACCCGCCCAGTCACAGAGACTGTTTGTGAGACTTCCCCAATCTTTGTAACGGCAAAATTTATTTCGGGAGTATTGTTTTTGTTTTTATACGCCCATAACCCCGCACCCACCAAAACCAGAGCTAAAATAGTCATAGTCCATGGGTTGTGAAAAACAAAAAATTTTATTGATTTAAAAAAATTAACTATTTTTTCCATATTTTTTAGAAAATAGCTGTTTATTTCAGCATTATATAATTAAATGAAATATAATTTGCTTGCTCGGCCAAATTGAAAAAGACAATGCTTTTCCCGCTTATTTATTAATGCCGATTATAACATTTTTTTGCGTTTTCATCACTCCGTTCTACAATAAGACAATGAGAACTTCTTATTCCTCCCTGGACACATTCAAAACCTGCCCGCTCAAATACAAATATCAGGAAATAGACAAACTAAAAGCACCCAAGCGTATTGAGGCGGTGTTCGGCACAATACTCCATTCCGCGATGAAATATATGTTTGAAAGAAATCCGCTTTACCCTACCGTGGATGAAGTGGTGAATTTTTTTACCAAAGAGTTCAGTGAGAAATCCGAAAAAATAGTTTGGCCGGATGAAACAAGAAAAGACGCTGATGAAAAAACCTATTTTGAAGAAGGAGTAAGGCTGATCAAAAATTTCTATCGCAAAAACCAGCCATGGAACTTTAATGCTCTTGAACTTGAAAGCAGATTTGCTCTTGAACTCCCGGACAATAAAACCGGAGAAACACATACGCTAGCCGGCATCATCGACCGAATAGATAAAAACGATGCCAACGAAAGCTACGAGATAATAGACTACAAAACCGGCAAGAAAATGCCGGCGGAGGAAAAGCTCGCCGACAATTTACAGCTTAATGTCTATCACTTAGCGCTTACCCATCGCTGGCCATCCATCAAACCGGAAAAAATAAAAATGTCGCTCTATTTCCTGAAGCACAATGAAAAAATTTCAACCGAAGCTGACTTAAGCAAAGCCGAGAAAACAAAAGAAGCGCTCCTTACGACAATCAGGGAAATTGAAGAAAGAAAAAAGACCGGTGATTTCCCGCCCACGCCCGGGCCTCTTTGCGACTGGTGCGGATTCAGAAAAATGTGCCCGATGTGGTCGCATGAATATAAGAAGCCTGAAACTCCGTCTGACGAAGAGGCCGCGGAAGTCATACGCCAGTATTTTGAGATTAAAAATAAAGAAGATGAAAATGATAAGCGTATCAAAGAATTGCGCGCCCAAATACTCTCCTATATGGACTCCCAGAAGCTTGGACGTGTTTTCGGCGGAGAAGGCTACATCACTAAAACAGTTCAGGAACCGGTTTCGTTTGATGTAGAAAAGATTAATCCCATTTTGGAAAAACCCGGACTTTGGGA
>JBAZYZ010000004.1:0-42466 GCA_041659085.1 Minisyncoccota bacterium | reverse complement strand
AATTTCAATGCCCTGGAACTTGAAAGCAGATTTGCTCTTGAACTCCCGGACAATAAAACCGGAGAAACACATACGCTAGCCGGCATCATCGACCGAATAGATAAAAACGATGCCGACGAAAGCTACGAGATAATAGACTACAAAACCGGCAAGAAAATGCCGGCGGAGGAAAAGCTCGCCGACAATTTACAGCTTAATGTCTATCACTTGGCGCTTACCCATCGCTGGCCATCCATAAAGCCCGAGAAGATAAAAATGTCTCTTTATTTTCTGAAACACAACGAAAAAATTTCAACCGAAGCTGACCCGAGCAAAGCCGCGAAAACGAAAGAAGCCTTGCTTGCGACAATCAGAGAAATTGAAGAGAAGAAAAAAACCGGCGATTTTCCGCCTACACCCGGACCTCTTTGCGACTGGTGCGGCTTCCGTAAAATGTGCCCGATGTGGTCGCATGAATACAAAAAGCCCGAAACTCCGTCTGATGAAGAAGCCGCGGAAGCGATACGCCAATATTTTGAGATTAAAAATAAAGAAGACGAAAATGATAAACAAATCAAAGAATTACGCGCCCAAATACTCTCCTATATGGACTCCCAGAAGCTTGGACGTGTTTTCGGCGGAGAAGGCTACATCACTAAAACAGTTCAGGAACGGGTTTCGTTTGATGTAGAAAAGATTAAACCCATTTTGGAAAAACTCGGACTTTGGGAAAAAATCCTTGAACCGGATACGAAAAAATTGGCTGAGCTTATTAGCTCTCTCCCCGACCAAGAGCAAGAAGTCGCCCTCGCCGCCAAAACTGTTAAATCTTTCGTCACACTAAAGGCAAGTAAAAAATAACTATATTCCCGGACAATTGGCCGCGGGAGTAAACCCCGCGGCTGAGGCTTCCTCCTTGGTGGCGAACCATATCTTGTTTGCATCTTTTATCGTGTTTGCCCCCGAACACCAGGTTAGAAAATATTTAGCGCCGTTTTTTGAAGCGATGTAATTTTTTCCGGCCGGCGGAGTTTGGTTTGATTTAACGGAAAGAACAGCGGAGGCGGGCAGACTGCTCTTACCTGAGGTATTATTCTCCCCAATCCCTCCTATATTCTCAACCGTAACCGGTTCACGATTTTCTTCAATTTTTGATAGCCTTCCAAGTCCGAAACTGGCAAAAGCGACCAGCGTAATTGTCAAAACAATGAAAATGTCCTTGTTTTGCAATGTTTTGGCAAAAAAATGCGAATCTGTTTTTACCCTGTTGATTTTTTCGCCAATATGGTTTAGAATCTTCTGCATTGTTGGTATTATATATGAGATTCCGTATTTAACTAAAAACCAACAACTATAAACTACTTATATGGCACATAGAAAAGCTGGTGGAACAGCCAGTAACCTAAATGATTCAAAACCCAAATACCTGGGTATAAAGCTTTCTGACGGAGAAAAGGCCGGGGTTGGTTCCGTTTTGGTACGCCAGCGCGGAACAAAAATAATGCCGGGCAAGAACGTAGGTACCGGCAAAGACCATACTCTTTTTGCTCTCAAGCCCGGCATGGTCAAATACGCATCTAAAAGAAAGGTGGGATTTGATGGAAAGACAGTTATCAAAAAAATCGTAAACGTTCAATAGCAGCTTATATAACAAAAAACTCCGCCAAAAGCGGAGTTTTTTGTTTAGAGGCTTTCGACGATCAGCTTAAATGAGCCGTTCTTATCGTGAATTTTAACGGGTATGGTGAACTCACCTGTTTCGCGTATTGGTTTTTCTAAAATAATAAATTCCGGTTCTATGTCAATTCTCGTCTGTTCTTTAAGCGCTTTTACCAATTCGGCATTATGAATACCGGCAAACAAATGCCCCTTTTCATTGGTCTTTTCTTTGAGCGTAATGACGACTCCGCCCAGCTCGCCGACATTCTTCATTATCAGGTTCTCCCGAACTTGTTTTTCCGCCTCGTTAGCTTTTTTGAGCAACTCAACCCTGGACATAGCCTTTTCGGTCGCTAGCTCAACCAGACCTTTAGGCAGGAGCATATTCTTGACGAATCCGTCCGCTACGTTTTTAACTTCGTATTTTTTGCCCACCCTCGGCACATCCTTTAAAAAAATTACCTTCATATTGTTATTCGTTATATGTTAATTTTTATTTGCCACTGAGCAGAAGCTCAGCTGCCTTTTCCATAACCGGATCCCTATTATTCTTTATGTCGCTTTCGGTCGGAATGACTTCAAAATCCGGTTTAAGACCACCTTCCGATATCGATAACCCGTTCGGCGTAAGCCACCTGGCTACTGTTATTTTAAGGGACGTATCCGGTGTTATAGGCAAAAGCTCCTGCACGGAACCTTTGCCAAACGTTCGTTCCCCAATCAATTTTGCCACTCCTTGTTCAGATAAAGCGCCAGCCAAAATTTCTGAAGCAGAAGCTGATCCCTTGTCCACCAAGACAACAAATTTAAGCTTGTCATTAAATATGTTGTAACCCTTGCTCCGGAATATTTTACCGCTACTCTTTCCACCCGAATCCTCTCGCACGATTACTTTGCCGGGAGGCAGAAACCAACTTCCCATGTCCACAGCCGCCTCCAAATATCCGCCAGGATTGCCACGTAAATCCAGAATTAATTTGTCGGCGCCAGACTCCACAAATTCGCGGAGCGCTCCGCGGAAGAGATCGGGGGAATTGGCGGAAAAAGTGTATAGCCTGATTATAAAAATGCCGTTATCTCTTTTTTCGGTATCCAGCGTTGGAATTTTAATTACATCACGGACAACTTTTATCAGGATCGGCTGCCTGCCGCCCTCCCTGGCAAGTGAAAGCTCCACCGTGGTTCCTTTCTTTCCCCGTATCAAACCGACAGCCTTATCCACGGTCATATCCATTGTGGACGTGCCGTTGATTTCCAAAATCTTATCCCCGGATTTAACCCCAGCGTTATAGGCCGGAGTATTTTTAAGAGGAGATATTACCGTAATAACGCGGTCACGCAGACCTATTTCCATGCCAACACCGCTGAATTCACCTGAAATCGTTTCTTCAAAAGCCTTGGATTCGGCAGGCGGGAAAAACGCCGTATATGGGTCCCCCATTGAAGCGGCGAGTCCGGAGATGGCACCCCATACCTTTTCCTGATCATCGGGGATTTCTTTCTTGGAAACATATTGTCTGTCTAAAATACTCCAAGCCTTCCAGAAAGGAGCAAAGTCCACGGAGCCCGAGGATGCAATTTCTGTCGGCAGATCCTTGTTTAAAAGATTTATATTCTGCGTGTCAATTGTTTGATTTTTCCCAAAATAGTATCCAAAACCGAAAGATGCGGCCAAAATTACAACGGACAGGACGCAATAATGAATTAAATCCTTGTGATTTTTATAAAACATATTGGGGAATTATATCATGTAACATAAAATGTGTAACTTACGGCATTTATCCGGCAAAAAGCGTTTTTTCATGATGAGCCGCGGAAACATCATTTGGTCAAAAAATAGCGTTACGGTATAATACAAAGCGATATGGATCCCTGCGGAAAGAGCGGCGGAAGTCAATCTTATGAGTTACTTCCCCGCTTCTCCCGCTCTGCATCGCAAGTAGAAACAATAATATAAAATAATAAAATGCTCACAAAATTTGCCTACAAAAGGCTCACTTGGATAGACTTGGAATCGCCAACCAAAGAAGAGGTGCGTGAAGTGATGAGCTCTTACGATATCCATCCTCTTGTCGCCGAGGAGCTTCTTACGAAAACCCTCCGTCCTAAGGTCGATTATTACGGTAATCAAATCTACCTCGTCCTCCATTTCCCCACTGTTACTCATTCTCACCAGGGTAAATCATCGCAGGAGGTAGACTTCGTCATAGGCAAAAACTTTCTTATTACCGTTCATTACGAGACCGTTGACCCGATACTTGAGTTCTCTAAAATGTTTGAAGTTAACTCTATTCTGGAGAAAAGCAATATGGGAGAACATGCCGGATTCCTGTTCTTCTACATTATGCGGGAACTTTACAAGAATCTGACGAGCGAGCTTAGCGTCCTGTCAAAAACGCTTGGCGGGATAGAGGAAAGAATTTTTAACGGCAACGAACAAATGATGGTGGAAACTATTTCCAAAGTAAACAGGAAATTGATTAATTTCAAACAAGCCATACGCTTCCATAAGGATGTTTTGGACTCATTCGAAGTCGCGTCCAGAGATTTATTCGGTGAAAAATTCGCCTTCTATTCGCGTTCTATCACCGGCGAATACTATGAAGTGGCCAATATGCTTGAAGGGCACAAAGAAACTCTAAATGATCTTTGGAACACAAACGATTCCCTTCTTTCCACCAAAACAAATGAAATAATGAAGACGCTTTCCGTGCTCGCGGCTATTCTTTTGCCGGTCTCTCTGGTTGTCCAATTTTTCGGCATTAGCTCAAGCAATGTCCCATATATGGACAACCCCAATGCTTTTTACATAGTAATAGGCATAGTCGCGGTGGCAGCCCTGTTTATGTATGTTGTCTCAAAATTAAAAAAATGGCTGTAGTCCGCTGGAACTGAAAACACGGAACTTTAAACTTAAAAAAGTCCAACGTTATAAGTTTTTCGTTTTATGATAACCGTCCACAACACCCTCACCAGACAAAAAGAAGAGTTCAAACCAATTAAACCTGGGAATGTTTCAATGTATCACTGCGGCCCGACGGTGTATGACCGCGCCCACATAGGCAACCTCCGCGCTTTTTTACTGGCCGATTTATTACGAAGGATATTTGAACAAAACGGTTTTGAGGTTAATCAAGTAATGAATATCACCGACGTGGATGATAAGACCATCAAACGCAGTCGCGATGAAGGAATCTCGTTAAACAAACTGACGAAGAAATACGAGCAAATCTTTTTTGATGACCTTGACGCCCTGAACATTAAAAAACCGCTAAAATTGCCGAGAGCCACTGAAAGCGTCGGTCTGATGATTAAACTTATCCAAAAACTGCTTGAAAACGGTTTTGCCTACAAGGGAAGCGACGGCGTTTATTTTTCAATTGATAAAGACGATAAGTACGGGGAACTCGCTAAGCTGCCAAAAAACAGGCAATCTGACTCAAGAATCAAAAATGACGAATATGACAAGGAAAGTCCGCAAGATTTCGCTTTGTGGAAATTTTATACAAAAGAAGACGGCGATGTGGTCTGGGAAGCTCCGTTTGGCAAAGGGCGCCCCGGCTGGCACATAGAGTGTTCAGCTATGTCCATGGACGCTTTGGGTGAGACTTTTGATATTCACACGGGCGGCGTTGACCTGATTTTTCCTCACCACACGAATGAAATAGCCCAGTCCGAAGCGGCTACCGGAAAACATTTTGTAAATTATTGGATGCACAACAATTTCATACTTGTGGATGACAAGAAGATGTCCAAGTCGCTTGGCAATTTTTACACGCTTCAGGATATAGTGAAAAAGGAGATTGACCCGCTCGCCTATCGGTACTGGCTCTTAACCGCCCATTATCGCACGCTGGTAAATTTCACCTGGGATGCGGTAGAGGGGGCGCAAAACGCTTTCAAAAAATTACAAGTGTTCGTCATTGAACTGCCGAGCGACGGAAAAATTGATATTGCCTACAAGGCGGAATTTGAAAGTTTTATTTACGATGACTTGGATACGCCGAAGGCAATCGCCCTCACGTGGGACCTCGCCAAAGACCCCGAGGTATTACCGGAAGACAAAAAAGCAACAATTCTTTATTTTGATGAAGTGCTTGGATTAAATCTTAAAAATCTTAAGCAAGAAGAGATTCCAACAGATATTGCGGAACTCGCCAAAAAACGCGAGACAGCCCGCGAAGAAAAAAACTGGCATCTGTCTGACGAAATCCGCCGAAACATCGAAGCCCGTGGGTATGATTTAAAGGATACTGAAGACGGACCTAAGATTACAAAAAAATAAAAAATAGGCTGGTCGTGTTCCAGCCTATTGGGTTGAGTTTGGCAATCCTTCCAAGCTTTCTGGCCTAGCGGTTTACGGATGAATCGTATCGCACCATCCAGTAGCTTTTGCATAGAACAGAGTGTTCATTCTTCTCGGGACCGAAGGCAACTGCCAACATCGGCGCCGCCTGAAAAAGTAAGACGGCACCGAGAGCAAGTGCCCTCCTTGCCCATATGGGCTCGGCATAGGCACAAAGGAACACGCCTGTCATAGCGCACAGAAGCAGCCATATACAGGCACTGTAATTCGTTTCAATCCTTATGGCTTGATACAGTCGTTTCATACCAAACTCCTTTCTCTTACCATATTTTAATGAGGTTACTGCTTGTACTATTCTGCTGTATTTCTATTAAAAGTCAATAGATATGGCAATACACACCTTAAGCACAATTTGCTCACAAAACGGGAACTATGCGTCTTTTCTGACTGTGCTAGAATACGGACACTATGGCTGAATTCAAGACAAGCAATCTCCGCATCCCCCCTCAGAATATTGACTCGGAAAAGGCCTTCCTGGGCTCTATAATGCTCCGCCCGGATGCTCTTTATGAAGTTGTGGATACTATTGACCCTGACGATTTTTACGCCGAGAAGCACCGCATAATATACCAGACGATACTCGCGCTTATGGGCAAAAGCGAGCCGATAGACCTGCTCTCGGTTTCTTCAAAACTGAAGGAGAGGAAACAGCTTGAGCAAATAGGCGGGAATTCTTATTTGACCGAACTTGCCAACTCTGTCCCGTCTTCTTCAAATATCGCCTACTATGCCGGCATTGTGCACAAGAAAAGCATAATGCGTAAACTGATTGAAGCCGCCGACCATATTTCCGAACTTGGGTTCAATGAAACGATAGAACTGGAGAGTGTTTTGGACGAGGCCGAGAAAAAAATATTCGGGGTTACCAATTTCCAGAAAACGCATAAATTTGTCCATTTAAGGGACACTCTTACCGAAGCGTGGGAACGCATAGACCGGCTCCACAAATCAACCGACGAACTCCGCGGAGTGCCGTCAGGATTCAGGGATTTGGACGGCAAACTTGCCGGTTTCCAAAAATCAGACTTGATTATCCTTGCCGCGCGCCCATCAATGGGTAAAACCGCCTTGGCTTTGGATATCGCCAGGCAGGCCGCCACACTCCACAATATTCCTGTCGGCATATTCTCGCTTGAAATGAGCTCTCAGCAATTGGTGGATAGAATGCTCGCCGCTGAGTCGCGAGTGGACGCCTGGAAGCTCCGAGTCGGCAAACTTTCGGTGGACGAAGAATTTTCCAAACTCCGAGACGCGCTGGATAAGCTTTCTAAAGCTCCTATCTACATAGACGACCAGCCCGGCAACAATATCGTCAAGATGCGTTCAGTGGCGCGTCGGCTTAAAAGCGAACACTCTCTTGGGCTTATTATTGTGGACTACCTCCAACTCATGGCCCCTACTAAAAATTATGATTCAATGGTCAATCAGGTCACGGAAATTTCGCGCTCGCTAAAAAACCTGGCCCGTGAACTTGATGTGCCGGTAATCGCTCTTTCGCAGCTTTCCCGCGCCGTGGAGGCCCGCGGCGGGCGCCCCAGACTTTCCGACTTGCGCGACTCCGGCTCTATCGAGCAGGATGCCGACGTTGTGATGTTTATTCACCGGGAAGACAAGTACAATGAGAGTTCTGAAAAACCTAATATCGCCGAAATCATGATAGAAAAACACCGTAATGGTCCGACGGGCAAGGTGGAACTGTACTTTGACGATAAAAAAGCCACGTTCCTTTCGGTTGAGAAGGGAGATTTTGAAGAATTCGGGAAAGGAGATTTTTAATAAAAAACCTGCGACCAGCAGCCCACGATGAACGCCTCAGATAAATTAGAAGAATATTTTCGTAAATTCCCCGGCATCGGAGGACGCCAGGCCAAGCGTTTTGTTTATTTTTTGCTTACCCAAAGAAACGGTTTCACCAAGGAACTGGCCGATCTTCTGATTTCCCTTAGAAAAGAAGTCTCCCAATGTTCGGAATGTTTCCGTTTCTTCACAAACAGCGTGGACAAGAAAATATGTCCGACATGCAATTCAAAAACCGCCGACCAAAGTACTATTATCGTAGTGGAGAAAGACGCCGATTTTGAGACAGTGCAAAAAAGCGGAACTTTTGACGGACACTACTTTGTTTTGGGAGGCTTAATCCCTCTTATGGAGAAAGACCCTTCAGGCAGAATCCGTATAAAGGAGCTGGTGGAAAGAGTTAAAAGAGACGGGGAGAAAGAGATTGTGAAAGAAATAATTCTAGCCCTTTCTTTAAATGCCGAGGGTGAAAATACAACCCAGTATGTCAGTAAAACACTTGAACCCCTCGCGGCAAAGTATGGTTTCAAAATTTCAACTCTTGGGCGCGGTTTCTCCACGGGGCTTGAACTTGAATATTCGGACGCCGATACGCTCGGCAACGCTCTTAGGAACAGGGCTTGACTTTACTCATAAAAACTGCTGAAATTAAATAAGCCGTTCAAAAGGAGGGTGTTCCATGGACGTTCCGACTGGCATTGAAACATGGATTATGGTCGCCATGTTCGCATGCACGTTATTTTTCCCGTTTTTTCTCGGCACCGCTTTAAGATGGCGGGACCCGAAAAAACTGCAAATGAGAAGGCATTTTTGTTCCACGATGTGGCTATGCCTTATTATGCTGGTTTCCGTTCTTTTCCTTTTACATGTGCGGGACGTCGTGGCAACAGTGCCGTTATCGGCAACCAACCCCGCAATTACCTTTGTTTCCTGGATAATAGGCGTGTGGCTTGCCTATTTAGCCTATGGTCCGGGTCTTATCTGGCTGGGATATCTGCTCAGTCCGGTAACGTGGTTTAAGCGAAAAGACGAAACCAAAGCATAAAAAACCGCTACGTATAATCGTAGCGGTTTTTTCTCGGTTTACCCTATTGCTTAGTTTAAGCTATTGGTTAATGGAGATTATCTCCACTTTCATGAAAGGCTGACGGTGTCCGCGTGTCTTTAAGTAACGGCTTTTCTGAAGGTACTTTATTACTTCTATTTTTTTAGCCTTTCCTATTTCAAGAAGCTTTGCTTCCACTGTAACGCCTTTTATTTCCGGGGTTCCTATTTTTGTTGTTGCGCCGTCATCCGTAAGAAGAACCCTGTCAAACTTGATAGTGTCGCCAATCTTCGGTTCTCCGGCCAATTTTTCTATTTTAAGCGTTTCCCCGGCGTGAACCTTGTATTGCTTTCCTCCCGTCATAATAACAGCAAAAGCGCCTTTCTCTTTTACGGCTTTTGGGGTTGCTTTTTTTGTGGTTTTCTTTGCCGCCATATTAATAAATTAGTTTTAGTTAAAAACAAAACTGATTGGGAAATCCTATCAGATATGGGCCAAAAAGGCAATGTGTATTAAGCAATGTTGACATAAGCCATAAAACGGATGTATTGTGTTCTAAGTCGTCCTTCCACATAACCCAAACCCAGCCGGTCGAAATATAAAGACCGTCGGGTTCACACTATGGACGCACGATGCCGCCGCCCATCTTGTCGTTCATGTGTTTTGGCCACTTCTGTTGCCGGCGCGCTTTCCGCTCGCGCCGGCGGAAAACAGACACGCTCCGTTTCTCCTCCTTTCGGAGCAGCCAATGTCGCCAGCCGCACCCGTGAATTTACCGGGCTGCGGCTTTCTTTTTTATTATTTTGTCTAACGTAATCGGTAGTTACAAAATAATAACCCCGTATCAAAAACGTGATCATATTTCGCTCAAACATAGTTATGCCAAAAAGTCCTAAAAAACATGCGGAGCGCGTGCGCGAATAGCGCCTACCTCTTTGGGCGAAGCGCTGCGCCGTTATTAAATATTCGTTTTTTGATATCGGGGTTGTTTCCCCTATTCGTCTTCCCTATCGGGCCGTTCAAGCACAGGCACTTCAAGACCGGGACTAACACCCGCAATTCGTAAAACATCCTTGTCTACCTTTTTTAGTTCCTTGCCGGAGGTATTGTAATGGTTTACCGCAACACTCAAGGCGTTACCCAAACTCCCGTGAGATTTTTCATATGACTTCAAATGTTTGCCGAGTTCCTCTACCCGCTTCACAATATCTTTCGCAGTCTCTTCAATCTGCATAGCCTTAAGTCCTTGAAGTACTGTTTGCAAATACGCGAGAAATGATGTTGGCGAAACTATGATAACTTTGTACTTACCGGCAGCCCGCTGTATTAAGTTCTCTGTGTTTTCTTCTATTGCGCCTATCCTGTTTATCAGCAAATCGTAATAAATGGCTTCGTGCGGGATAAACATAAAAGCGAAATCCATTGTGCCTTCGTTTGGTCTGATATATTTCGCTGTTTCGGTAATGCGCATCTTCAAATCATTGACAAAAACTTTTTCAAGTTTGGCGCGTTCAAACTCATTCTTTTCTTCTACAATACGGTTGTAATTTTCAAGCGAGAATTTTGAATCAACGGGGATTATTTTATCCTTCACAAACACAACCGCATCCACTATCTCGCCGTCCGCGAAAGCATATTGCATTTGATAACCCCCCGGCTGCAAAACGTTCTTAAGGAGTGTCTCCAGATAATATTCGCCAAGCACCCCGCGCTGTTTCGGATTCTTTAAAATGTCCTGCAGGCTCTGGAGCTGGTCGGCAAAAGACACAACTTGTTTATTGGTCTCGTCCAGACGAGTCAGTTTCTCGGTAATGTCACGTATCAGATTCTGTGATTGCCCGAACTGATGCCTGACCGCTTCCTGCATTTCCTTGTTGGACTCGCCAAGCTTGTCATCCATAGTTCGGGCAAGTGTATTGAGCTGATTTTGTATAAGGAGAAGACTATCGGTTTCAACCCCCTGTTTTTCTCCCTGCCCATGCAAAATAAGCCAGGTAATAATTCCTCCAACAATAAGCCCCATAATTATATAAATAGCCGTTTCCATGTATCCATACTATCAAAACAGCGTCGGATTTTCTCCCCCACTCTTTTTTGCTTTAGGCAACACCTCCCCGACCGCGATACGGTAATTGCAGTAATCGCAGTCTTCATCCGGGGCAGGAACTTCACCTCTGTCCAAAACTTCCTTAATCTTAAAAAGCACCGGCTCCACCCATTCATCGTTTCCCACATACGGAATTATTTTTATATCAAATTCCAGCTTGGCATCAAAAGCCTCCTTGTCGGAATCGGCGTTGGCGTAGACAAAATAACCTGTGTCAGACACATCAAAGCCGTTCTGACGAAAAAGCCACTGATATACTTCTATCTGCCGCTTGTAACCGTCCTGCCACTCGGCATCCAGATTTACTTCCGTTTTTTTACTCGTCGCTTTGTAATCGGCAATGATGATTTTTCCGTCGGCTCCTTTCCAGACGTCATCAATTCCTCCGCGGACCAAAAGACCGGTGGGTTCATGCATAAACTGTATACCGTGTCTAAGGGCATCTCTCCACTTATCCAATTCCTCGTGAGCAAACGGCACTGCATCAATTCCGTATTCTTTCATAAGCGGATGCGTCTCACCTT
Organism: Minisyncoccota bacterium; assembly: GCA_041659085.1. Lineage (GTDB taxonomy): Bacteria > Patescibacteriota > Minisyncoccia > Phycocordibacterales > VMEP01 > JBAZYZ01. Next base: position 30,989 of record JBAZYZ010000004.1, on the reverse strand, counting down.
TGGCGCGACGCGCGTCAAATTCGCGCTTCAAGAGCTCATCCACGGCGCTGTTTAGATTGAAAGGAAAGCCCGGCGGACGCGCCACGCCAAGTTTATTGTCTACATAGAAACATCTGGGACATTCCATAAACAAGTCTATCTTGGAACGGCTCAAACGGAAATTCTTCCCGCCGTAATTCCAATCGGGCTTTCTGTGGGGTTTATAGTACTGGCTCATAATTCATCACATATTATCACAAAAACCTTATGTGATATAATATTTCTCTATGAACCTACACGAACAAATAAAACAATCGTTAAAAGAAGCTATGCTCGCCAAAGACGAAGTCCGCCTTACCACTATACGCGGGCTTCTGTCGGCTTTCACGAACGAACTGGTATCCCAAAAAATCAAGCCCGGAGAAATGTTATCCGACGAAGATGTTCTCTCTGTCATCAGAAGAGCTGTAAAACAGCGTAAGGATTCCATCGACCAATTCACCAAAGGCGGCCGCTTTGAACTCGCGGAGGCCGAGCAGGCGGAACTTAACATACTTGAAAAATATCTCCCGGAAACAATGACTTTGGATAAAATCCGCCCAATTGCTTTAGCTAAAATGGCTGAACTCGGCATAACCGAAAAATCAAAAATGGGAATGCTTATGGGCGCGCTCTCAAAGGAATTGAAAGGTCAAGCTGACGGCTCAGATATAAAAATGGTGGTGGATGAGCTTTTGGCGTAGCCATTGATTTTTTAGACTTTTGTGGTACCGTTAGAATCGGCTTGTTCCGGTATGAAAAACTTAATAAGTGTTTACAAACTTTTTCTGCCACGGCCGTCCACCCATAAGCCGGCGAATGTCGGTAACCAAAGAAAAGGAGCGCCAAATGAACGCAGCAAAGAAAGAAGTGCCGAGCGGGGCCAGTGTCAAACCAGGGAATGTAATTGCCATCTTGTTCCCCGAGAAGATGCCAGCAGACCACAATGTCAGGTTCGTGGTCTGGGTTCCAAAGGATGTATTTCTGAAAGCAAAAGCGGAAGGAATCGGGGTGCTGTCTAAAACGCTTGAGGCCTTCCCGGAACCAAAATTCACGCCACATGGACCCATAAGAGGAGTTGATGGCAGTTACTACTGCCTTGTTGATCTAATGGATACCAAAGACTACAACGAGATCCGAAAGGCAACGGCCACCTTACGGAGCATTCTAAGGCAAGTATTTGGCATTCAGCCCTCACTCTCCCATTACACGAGCCAGGCCGGTCTGCGGGCTTTTGAAAAAGAAGTGGGGTTGGGCATTACCCCATTTCCCGTCAAAAAGGAATCGGACTCTCCTCAAGTGAGGCAATAACCAATCAAATCGGCGTTTCAACGCCGATTTTTATTGTCTTAGGGATAGCGAACGCTTCGTATTCGTCTGTGGATAACTATTGACAAAAGCTGGTTTTCGTGTATTATAAAGTGCAGTCCACTACAGGAGAGCGACGCCATGGCGGTTACCAGCACTTTTCAAAGAAAACTTGCAGTAAGAGTTTTTGAAAAAATGGTGTCGGAAGGTTTAACGTCGTTTGACGAAAGCCGCTACACCAAGATTCTCTACACGTTCCTGCATCAGGAGGAGGTAGTTCACGAAGGTATGTCTTACCAATGGAGAATGATTAAGCCTCTCGTGAAATATCGCTTCGACAAACTTCCGAAGCAAAACGAGCTAACGCTCGCCACCGCCTGATCCAAGGTGAAAAAGAAGCCGTGTTCCATCGTCAGGGCGCCCCAGTTTAGGGGCGCTTGTTTTTTTGCTTAAACAAAAATCTGTAAGGTTTATCTACCCACTCCTCCGCCCGAGGAATACCGATACGCGGAGAACGCAATATGTCTTTTTTGGAAACTTTCACGCCCCTGTCCTCCATCCAGAGCCCTGTGACTTTGCTCAAAATTTGATTATTCAGTTTTTTATCTATTTTTAAAAATTTTGTGAGACGCGCCGGCCCTGACACGACATCGGCTCCGCGTATGAGAACCGCTGCCGGATAGCCCTTTTTTCCAGTTGTTATGTTCAGCATCCAATGCATACCGTAAGTGAAATAGACGTAAGAACGCCCGGCTTCGCCGAACATAATTTTATTGCGCGGCGTTTCCCCGCGATGAGCCTGAGAAGCCTTATCTTTAAATCCGTCGTAGGCTTCCGTTTCCGTAATCATAAGAGCTATTTCTTTACCGCGGTATTTTCGCACCAAATATTTTCCGAGCAGTTCTTCCGCAACCTTAAGCGTCGGTCGGTCAAAAAATTTTTGTGTTAACACTTTTCTCATTTTTATATGATACAACAATGCGGCAGTAAAAAGAGTAGCAAGAAAAAAGACCGCCTATGGCGGTCTTGGAACATGACTGGTGGTAGCCTAGTCTGGAACCGGGCAATGCGCCGGGCACACGTCTGACGAAAGGTCGCTGTCCGGTTGCATAAATATCTGGAAGAACGTCCGAATGAAGCTTATATCTTCTTCTCTCGTCAACTCTTCCTGCATCTCATCTTCCGTGGCGCCGTCTCTCATAAGCGCCCTGATTCTAGAAGGATTTAGAAACCCCAGAAGTATCAGTAACGCCTTTATCTGCCTCATGCTTCTCCCCCTCATTGATTGACCGAACACCTGTCCATAACACTACCCCTATCTGAGGAAAAATCAACCCCTCATTTAGTATTATCTGATACTGAGATCAGGACTTAATTATGATTTTCAACTTAATAAAGCCCTATATGCATTTCGTATAACCTCCTGTATTCCCCTCCTTCTTTTTCCATAAGTTCGTCATGATTGCCTGATTCAATGATTTTCCCTTCTTTCATCACCAAAATTAAATCTGAATACCTGACCGTGCTTAGTCTGTGGGCTATGATAAAGGTTGTCCGACCTTTCATAAGCTCTTTTAGCGTTTCAGTAAGAGAACGTTCCGTCTCGGAGTCAAGCGCGGAGGTCGGTTCGTCTAACACCAAAATTGGCGCGTCTTTCAAAATCGCCCGAGCTATGGCAATTCTTTGTTTCTGGCCCACAGAAAGCTTGATTCCTCTCTCCCCCACGATTTGTTTATATTTCTTGGGAAATGCGTCAATAAATTCATTTGCTTTGGCATGCTTAGCGGCTTGTTCTATTTCTTTCTTTTTGGCGCCGAGTTTTCCGTATTTTATATTATTCTCCACTGTGTCGTTGAACAAAACGACCTCTTGGGGAACAATGGCTATATAACTTCTAAGCAAACTAAGCGGGAGTTTCTTTGTGTATATCCCGTCAATCAAAACCTTGCCTTTCTTTGGGAAATAATAAGCGGAGATAAGCTCAATCAGCGTGCTTTTACCAACCCCGGACCCGCCGACAAGCGCAACTGTCATGCCTCGTTTAACCTTAAAACTTATTCCCGAGAGAACATTATTTTTTCTGTCTCCATATCCGAACACAACATCTTTGAATTCAATGTCGCCAAATATTTGTTTCGGGCGAATAGCATTTTTGGGTTCGTAAACTTCTTGCTCTGAAGTGACTATTGCCTCAGTCTTCTCTATCGCCAGTAAACCGTTTTGTATAGTCTGCCAATTCCTGCCTAAAATTGTAAACGGGCCGAACACCAATCCGGCATAACCGTTTAAGGCGAGTAGGTCCCCTAGCGTGATTATTCCATTCGTAATCAAAGCGACGGAAACAACAAATATCGTAAATTGCGTCGCCACAACCACCCCTCTTTGTATGGCGTAAATGTTATTCCAGACGCCTTCTCTTTTTCTTGAAATTTGTCCGGCTACGTTAACAAACAAATGGTAAATATTTTTTGCAAAGACATTTTCTCCCGCAAACTGCTTGACTGACTGCACGTTGACGAGCCCTTCCCAGCCTTTTTCAAAAGCTTTGCTGAAAGCCTCCCATTGTTTTTGGTTGAGCCAGCCGGCAGACCTTACAAGCCCGAACATTAAAACAACGTAAATGCCGATGCCGATAACAAGAACCAAACCCAAATAAAAGTTAATGAAGAAAGACACGCCAAGACCTATTATTACGCTAATGAACTGAGGAGCAAAGGTCACTATCACGTTTGAAACAATTTGCGTCAGCCAGCTCGCAGACCTCTGGAGAGAACTCGCGACTTCACCCGTCTTCCTTTCGGTATGAAATTTAAGCGGGAATAAAAGAAGAGTTGAATAACCTCTTGCCATATATTCGCTATATAACAAGTTATCAACCTTGGAGCCGGTCATTGAATACAGGCGGTTCACAACAATAGAAACAGTTTGAACCAAAGCCCAAAGAGCCAGGATTATAGCCCAGGTCGGATACGAACCCGCGAGAGTGAATATTTCGTTCTTTTTTATAATCGCGTCAAAAAACCGGCCGGCTATAAATGGAATGAAGCCGTCGGCAAAAGCGATGATAATTCCCAGGACAGACATGAGGATAACCTCCTGCCTGTAACCAAGCAAGTACTTAAAAATAATTTTCCACCCCTTGAGGTGGTTTGAATTTTGCATTATTTTTCTCATTTGTCTGTTTGAAACTTAATTATACAACGACAACTCCGTATAGGGAAATATAAAAACTAAAGATTCGTATTTTTACGGAAAATTATAAAAATAATTGTTTTTGAATTGTTTTTGTTATAAATTATAGAGAGATTCCTGTTAACTGCGAGGAGTAATCCATGGGCAGTGTCGCGAGTATGTGGAGCCCCAGAAGCTTCAGGTCAGACAATCCCAGAATTTGGTTAAATCCAAGAGATCAGGTTTTGCTTCAAGAAAACGGCTCAAAACAAATAATGCTTGTTTCCCTGGATTTTCCCAGAAACTTTTCCAAAGAAAATCAAAAGTTGATTGCCACAATCATATCCCTGGGGGAGAAAAACTGGGAAATAATCCCGATTGGACACGATTTGTTGATTAATCTTTACGGCGCCAAAGTGATCCTTAAGGTGGTTGCCGTGTCCAATGAAAAATTTCTGATACAGTTTTCAGAACCAACCGGAGAATACGGCCTAAGCATTAAGATGCGCAGCACGTAGATTTTTATTCCGGCTTTCTAAACGGAAATTGAGGGGCTGCCTTCTCACGGTAGCTCTTTTTCATATTATTAAGAATTTTGTGACCCTACAGGGAGTCGGTCACAAATGATTTTCTGCTGAAAATTTTCGCGACCCCGACTCACGCCGTCGTTATTAATTATGGAAGGCTACGCCTACATTATCTACGTGGTCACAAATCACTAAGTATATTGCTTCGACAAACTCGCAATCTACGTAAGTGTTTGCCGACCCCAGCTCGCGATTTTGCGCGCTCGCAAAATATCGCTGTGCTTTCATAAATCTAAAAAAGTGAAGCAGTTCACTTTTTCTAGACGATTTATGACCCTACAGGGAGTCGAACCCTGCTTCCATCCTTGAGAAGGATGTGTCCTAGCCGATAGACGATAGGGCCATTTACAGATACCTATAATAAAAGGTATTGAACCGCAGGGCAAGCCCTGCGCCCGTTTTTGAATTCACTTTGTTTATCCAATCTCGCGACAGAGCTGTGAGGCATTTGCCCTTTGTTTCCATAACCGATATTTCCCAACAAAAACCCGCCTTTTAAATACGGGTGTATCAGGCGGGCTGTAAATTAGGGGAACAAAAAACCAACACTCAATTTCTTCGGCGGAGAAGTTTTATTTTCCGCCATTGATTCCGGGCGTCTCCCACTGATATGTAGGTCTGTAATAGACTTTCACATTTTTTGAAGGTAAAACCGACTTCAGGGTTGCAATCACCCCTTCCAACACAACCTCAACCGCCTCCATCGGAGACTTGCCGCTCTGAATCTGCAAATCGTACAGATTCTGTTCCTCGGGAGTTTGCGGTATGAATTCCCGCATTTTCTCTGCCGTAGGAAATTCCGGGATGGTTTCCATCTGCAAACCCGCAAAGTTGTAGTAATTGTAATTGCCGGACTGCGCTATGGATTGCGCCAAGGCGGAGTTCGCAAAACCAAACATAAGGATGACACATACTGTAAACCTATTCATAATTACACCTCTTTTCTCAGTTTAATTGACCCGCAAAAATCGCAGAAAAAAGGAAGCAGGAACAAAATCAACTTCCTCCTACTGATGTAGACGCATATCAATAGGAGATATTACACACCGTAAAGCTAGCCTTGCAGGTAAGTACCCCCCCATAAAAATCAACCTCCCAACAAAAAACCACCTAGACATACGACGTCTTAAGTGGGTTGTTTTACCTCGTTACTGTTTGCCGGTCTGCTATTTCCAGAAACCATAGAACCCCGCAGGGTCGCCATAAACACCCGCGATGATGAGCATCGCAAGGAGGCCGAAAATGACCATCCAAATCTGGAAACGCCTGATGGATGAAGATGTATCCGCTTCCGATTCCATACCCCCTCCGCTTTGTTGTGTCGCACAAACTGCTCTTAAAACTTTACATCATAAAGAAATATCTATCAACCAGTTACCTTTTTCCCCATTCTTCATCCTGCCTGCACAGAAGTTTTCCCTTGTCTTCCGGATGAAGCATCACTTCCAAAACCGCGTATTCCATACGTGTTGACTGCGAACCCTTAAGAAGCGCGACGTCGCCAGGTTTGATAATTTCTTCCAGGTATTTTCCGGCTTCGCGGGAATTCTCAAATTGAAAAATATTATCTTCGTCCATTTCGGAGATAAGCGCCCCTTCCGCTATCCTTCTCGCGCGTATGCCGACGGTAATTAAAATATCGCAAACCTTCCCTGCAATCTCGCCTATCCGTAAATGTTCCTCGGTCGAATACTTGCCAAGTTCAAGCATATCCCCGAGCACGGCTATTTTTCTGCCCTTAATAACGAGTTCGTCTATCGCGTTAAGCGCCGTCTCCGTGGCGGCTGGCGAAGCGTTGTATGTGTCATCAATGAGCAAGGTATTCTTTACTCCGTCTATAAGGCGTAGGCGGCCGGGTGGGGTTTCGTATGATGAAAGCGACTCTATCATCGTTATCATATTGAGCCCCAACGCCTTACCGGCAGCAAGCGCTGCCAGGCCCGAATACATCGGATTTCGCCCTAAAACGCCCCTTATACGCACGGGAACACTATTACCGTCGTAATCAACCTTGAAAGTCACGCCTACGGGTTTCTTGTTCTTTCCTTCCCCTTCATACAAAACGAGCGGGTGGGAACCGAGAAGCGTAGCCCCCTCGGTAAAGCCATATGTAACCACGCGGGCTTTGGTTTTTGATTTTACAGCCAACACTTCCGGGTCATCGTGATTTAACACAAGGAACCCGTCATGCTTTACCACATCCGCCAAAGCGGTATCTTCTTCATTTACGGCTTCGGGTGAAGAAAAGTACTCCACGTGCACCGGAATTTTCGGCAATGCCGTTATAATGTTCATATCTGGCAAAAGCCACTCCGTAAGTTTTTTAATGTCGCCGGGACGATCCGAGCCCACCTCAAGCACAAGCCACGCCGGATAGGGCTTTCGGTTTATTATAAGGGACAAACTATCCAGAATATTTTTGATCCAAATTAGAGGATTATTCCAGGCATTCGGACACCCAAGTATGGAGAGCGGTATGCCGATTTCGCTGTTGAAACTCTTTTCACTCTTTCGCACAAAAAAGAATTTTGAAAGCACTCCATAAACCGCATCTTTGGTGGACGTCTTCCCGACACTTCCGGTGATGGCAATAATGCGCGGCTTGTATTTGCGCAGCACAAGCCTGGCCAGGATCAATAAAGAGGCTGTTATTACTATTTTAAAAATTTGTTTGAGCATTTTTGGTATCTTATTACCGTATTTTACCGGTCCGGCGGTATTTCATAATAGTTTATCAGAAATTTGGCCAAATTCATGAACGGAACCTTTAGCGTGTGGGAAGCGTACGTCTCGCCCTGCGGATTGCGCGTAAAAAGGAAGACAAGGAATTCTGGATCATAAGACGGGAAATAACCGAAAAACGAGTGCAGGTACCGGTCATCATAATATCCTTTCCCGTCTTCGCGCGTGAGTTGGGCAGTACCTGTCTTCGCGGCAATGCTGTAGTTGGTAATTTTTTCTTTCTCGCCCAGAAGCGTGCTGTCCACCACTTCCGTCAGCATACGGCTTATTTCTTCAGAAGCTTCCGGCTTTATAACCTGACGTCCTTTGGGATATTCAAGAGTTTTTGAAAAGCCGGTTTTGTATTCTATTTTTTCAACCAAATGCGGAGTCACTAGATAACCGCCGTTAGCGAGAACCGATAATGCTCTGGTAATTGAAACGGGGGTCAGCGCTATTCCCTGACCGAAAGAGGCGTTGGCAAATTCTATGTCACGGTTAGTGTTTAAATTTGAAATAAGATTCCGTCCTTCGCCGGGCAAATCAATACCCGTTTTTTCCCCGAGACCAAAACCCAACATGTAATCCCTGAACTTATCTTTACCCAATTTTTGCATTGCAAATACCGCCCCCAAGTTAAGGGACTGGTTCAGAACCGCCTGCATATTGACTATACCGCGCGGCTTCTTGTCAAAATTGTAAATGGTGTAATTGCTTAAAGTAAGCGATCCTTTGTCATTGTAAGTAGTCGTCGCGGTAACGGCGCCGGCATCAAGCGCCGCAGCCATAGTTAGCGGCTTCAAAATGGAGCCCATTTCGTACGCCCCCTCTATGACCTGATTGTTGAAAAGATTGACGTCTTTAACATCCTGAAATTTTCCCAAATCAAATGTCGGCGCTTTAGCCATGGCATAAATGCTTCCGTCTTTCGGATTTATGATAATGCCGCCGGAAACTTCCGATTTATATTTCTCTTCCACCACGGCAAGCTCCTTTTCAAGAGCGCTTTGTATAGCCGGATCAATGGTTAATATCAAATCCCCTTCTCTTTTGCCGGCTTCCGTAAAAATAGAATCTTTTAAATTGGTAAAGACTTCTGCAAAAAAATTAATATAAAGCCCCCCGCCGACGCGAGTTAACGTGTCGTTGTAATAATTCTCCAGGCCGTAGCGTCCGGAATAATCATCACCCTTATAGGCCAAAAACCCAAGAACTTGCGCGGCAAGCGTCCCGCCCGGATACACGCGCCATTTTTCAGTATAGAGAGATACGCCGGGGATCTTCATAGCGCCTATTTTTACGGCATCATCCTTGGAAACACGGTGCGCCAATTCTTCATAAGGGTCGCCATTTTTGTTGGCCTTGAGCATAAAAGCGTCACGTTCAAGCGTAATTACTGAAGAAAGTTGTCGAAATGCGTCTTCTCTGTCTTTCAGTTCTTCCGGGCTGATTACCAAAATATATCCGCTTTCAAGCGTGGCGGCTGAAATCAAATCTCCTCCCCGTTCTTTAAATAATATCGAGCCGCGGTCAAAAATGTGGTCGGAGGGCACAGCATACTGGCGCTCGGCATTGCCGCTGTATTCGCTGCCATGAATAACCTGCACATAAAATAACCGCGTTATAATCAGCGCGGCAACAAAAAGCACAAGTAAGGAAATAAGTCTTATCCTAGAAACGCTTGCCATTGTTTTTTATTCTAATCTATATTTCCCCTGAAACCCATACCAAAAATGATTGCCGGCAAATAAAAGTTCTCTTCTCGCTGTCATCTGAACGTTGCGTGAACGAGTACATTCGCGCGCCCCGTTCTATCGTCGGAATAAATCACGCTAACTAATTGCTCCCGGCAAACGATAAACTTTTTTCCGTCTTGGTATTGGAAGCAAAAACAGCGTTAGTCGCGTCTTTAAATCCAAGGGAATACGCCAAATTTAAATCCACTTTATTTGACTCGGAGAGATACGCAAGCTCAAGCTCGCTAACCCTGGAACTCAAAGTTCTGTTCCCGCTTTCTATATTTTTGCGCTCAACAATATTAACAATAGTAGCGCCCACAAACACCAAATAGAGCGCAAATGATGCGGCAAGGGCGGATGAAATAAACAAAAACACGTTTCGTTCAATACTGCCCTCTACGAGGGTAATGGTTCTGTTATTAAACTCAATTGCGTATTTTTGCATATTTTTTATTTTTAACTGTTAAATTTTATTGGATTTTTTTAATTGATCTCAACTTTGCGCTTCTTGCTCTCGGATTTGCGTTCTCCTCTTCTTTCCCGGGAACAATCGGTTTTTTGGTTATGGAGAGAAATTCCCCGCTCTTTGCCAAATCACGGAAATATTGCTTAACGATGCGGTCTTCCAAGCTATGAAATGATATGGCCGCGATGCGTCCGCCCTTTGACAGCGCTTGAGAAGCTTTTACCAAGCCCTCCTTTATGGCTCCAAGCTCGTCATTTACCGCAATACGCAAGCCTTGGAAAGTTCTGGTGGCCGGATGTATCCTTCCGTTACGGTAGGAAGCTGGCACTGAACGTTCAACTATCTCACGAAGTTCGGTAGTGGTGCGTATGACGTCTTTTTTCCGGGCCTCAGCTATACCGTGAGCAATGCGGCGCGAGAAACGCTCTTCGCCGTATTCATAAATAATTCCCGCCAAGTCTTCCTCATTCCAGCTGTTCACTATTTCAAGAGCCGTCAACTGTCCGATTTTTGGCACTACTCCGAGCGTCATAAGCAGGGGTTCGTCGCGCTTGAAAGAAAATCCTCGGCCGGAATTATCCAACTGGTCGGAACTTAAACCGAAGTCAAAAAGGATTTTATCAACCTCCTTGATTCCCGATTTCATAAGCGCCTTGTCAAGGTTACGAAAATTTGACTCTTCAAGAATCACTTTCGCCTCGCTCCCGGCCAGATGTTCCTTGGCCCTCGCAAGCGCGCTTTTGTCCTCATCAAGACCTATGAGAATCCCCCGCTTACCTATCATTTCGGTTATGACAAGACTGTGCCCCCCTCCGTTTATTGTGCAATCAAGCACGACGTCCCCTTTCTTGAGATCAAGCGCTTCTATTGCCTCTTTTAAAAGAACAGGAATGTGCGGCATAACAATTAACAACGCACAATTGACAATTGACAATAAAAATACTGATTTCCGCTTAAAGCTGAAACCAACTTGCAAATTGTTAACTGTAAATTGTTCATCGTTTATTTATTTAAATTGCCCCGAGTTCCCCCAATTTTTCGGCAACCACATCCGCTTGTTTCTCAATCCGTGACTTGTATTCCACCCAGGCTTTGTCGTTCCAAATTTCCAATCGGTTATGCACCCCGACTATTACGACCTTGTTCGCGAGACCTGCGAATTCTTTCTGGAAGTCAGGAATCAGGATTCTTCCAAGCGCGTCAACTTCCGCCTCCACAGCCCCTCCCAGAAAAAAACGATTGAAACTCCTGGTATCAGCCTGCCCCACCGGAAGGTCAGAAAGCTTTTCGGCGATTTTCTTCCATTGCGTTTCGGTATAAACAAAGAGGCATTTGTCCAAACCATTGGTAATAACGACTTTTTTGCCGAGTTCCTTCCTGAATTTCGCAGGCAAAGAAAGCCGTTTCTTGTCGTCAATTATGTGAATGTGTTCGCCGAGCAACATGATAGGTTTTTGAGAAATAGAGTTCATTCCACTCTATACCACTTCATACCATTATACCCCACCACAACCCATAAAACAAAAGGTGGTTATCCACACCTACCGGGCATTAAAAAAGCCCTATAAAATAGGGCTTTTGTGCGTACGGGACAACAAACAGACATCATCCGGGGAATATGACAACAAGCTCCCCTTTGACGCATATTTTCCCGATGGCGTTAAGGATGGAAACCGCGAATTTTATTTTGCGTCCGTCGATTTCGGTTATCGCAAGGGTAATTTTTACGGGTTGGTCATGATAGATTGGTCTGGGAAATTTCAAATTAGCCTCCCATGCCACAGTTCCATCCACGAAAAAATGATGCCCAACAAGCCGGGAAAGTTCCATGGAGATATTTGCTCCGTGGATTATTGCCATTTCAAAACCCATACTGCGGGCAAAGCCGTCATCGGAATGAACGGGATTGTGGTCACCGCTCAAAAGAGCGGCCATCTTAGTGTTCTCCGCGCTAAATGAGCGGCTTGAAACAAATTCTTTTCCTACTGCAAGGTCCGACAAACCAAGCCTGCACACGGCATTCGGACTTACGGCTTCATTCATTTGGTCTTTCTCCCAAGTAGTGAGGACGGCGTACAATGCTAGAACCTCCTAGTGAGGTTCTAGCATTCGTTTTCAATATGGTCAACTCAGATTACGCTTTGGGTCGAAGTGTGGGGAAGAGAATCACTTCACGGATATTTTTCTGGCCGGTCAAAATCATCACCAGGCGGTCAATACCGATACCTACTCCGCCGGCGGGAGGCATGCCGTATTCCATAGCTTCCAAATACGTCTCATCCGACGGCGACACTTCCGCCTCGCCACCCTTTCGTTTTTTATCCTGTTCCAAATACCTCTCGCGCTGGTCTATTGGATCATTAAGCTCCGAGAAAGCATTAACCATTTCTAATCCTCCTACGACAAGTTGGAAACGATCAATAAGAGCAGGAGATTTTTCTTTTCTTTTCGCAAACGGTGAAAATGCCACCGGATAATCCACTATAAAAGTCGGTTGCACCAGCTTCGGCCTGCAGACTTTTTTATATATATTGTCCATTATCTTTTCCGGGGCGTCTGATGGGGAAACGGAAACTGCCAGTTGCTTTGCCTTAAGCGACAGTTCTTCTTTGGTAATAGTTTCCGGATGGGTAATCAGGGCGTATCGTCTTAACAAATCAAAATACGCCACCGAAGCGAACTTCTTGCCGAAATCAATTGAACCGTCTTCAAAAGAAACAGATGTTTTCTTGAATGTTTTTTTGACAACCTGTTTTAAAATCTTTTCCACGAAAGCCATTTGTTTATCGGCGTCGCTATAGGCTTCGTAGAACTCAAGCATTGTGAATTCCGGATTATGCGTCACGTCTATCCCTTCGTTGCGGAAATTCCGATTGAGTTCGTAAACTTTCTCAAACCCCCCAACCAATAGTTCCTTCAGATAAAGTTCCGGGGCAATACGCAAGTTCAAATCCGCATCAAGCGCGTTGTGATGAGTGTTGAATGGTAGAGCCGTGGCGCCACCCGCGAGCGGCTGAAGCATTGGGGTTTCCACTTCCAGATAGCCGGCTTCGTTTAAGGCGGACCGAATCTCGGTAATAATCCTGGAGCGGAGCACAAACCGTTCTTTCACTTCAGGCGACATAAGCGTGTCCAAATAACGCCTTCTGTACCGCTCTTCCACGTCCTGCAGTCCGTGCCACTTGTCCGGCAATGGGCGCAAACTCTTGGAAAGCATCGTCCACTCCGAAACAAGTATTGTTTTCTCTTTGCGCTTGGTGCTAAAAAGCTTGCCTTTGACTTCGATAAAATCACCGACATCAACCGTTTCGTTAAAAAGATCCAAAGCTTCATCTTTGGTGTCACCCTTTTTTAGCATTCCCTGGAGAATGCCGGAACCGTCGGTAAAATTAAAAAATACCAGCGCTCCCTGCCCGCGGATGGCCGTTACCCGACCCACGAGCCTGAGAGATTTCTTTTTTGAAAGTTTGGAAAACTGGGAAAGGACCTCGCTTATCCTTGTGTCGGCGGACGAATGCAATGGGTAAGGGTTCATCCCGGCCGCCCTGAGGAGGTCTAATTTTTTTATTCGTTCGTTGCGAATTTCTTCTAAAGAAGCCATGTGTAATGCAGTAATAAAGCAATGAAGTAAAAAATACTTTTAACCCATACTTACTTACTATCTTACTTCATTATTAATTTTTGGACTACTCTATTTCTAAAATTTTGTAATTGGTGATGCCGGTCGGAGTTTTGAAGGTGACCTTGTCCCCCTTCTTTTTGCCGAAAAGAGCCTCGCCCAAAGGTGAGCGGTTTGAGATTTTTCCCTGCTTCATGTCCGACTCTTCAGAGCCGACAATTTGGTACTTTTGCTTCACCCCGCTGTCCCCTTTTTCCACAATAACGGTTGAGCCAACCTCTATGTTAGAGCTGTGGTGTTTGGTGACAATAACGGCGTTTTTAAGGTTTTCTTCAATTTGCAGGATGCGGTCTTCCGTCTTGGCCTGGTCTTCGCGGGCTTGGCTATATTCGGCATTTTCCGAAATATCGCCGAGCGATTTGGCGAACTCAAGGTTTTCGGCAATTTCCTTGCGCTTGGTTGATTTAAGGAATTCCAGTTCTTTCTTAAGGTCTTCAAGCTTCTCGCGGCTCAGATATACGCTATTGTTGTTCGGGTTCATAAGTGAGGAGCAGTATAACATTTCTGGAATAAATAGAAATACTTGACTGAAATACTTTTATACTTTCTAAAATTACTTCAGATACTCCGGTGTATTTCTCATCATCCATTCCAAAACCTGTCTCATCACATAAACTCCCCCCGTCAGGTTGCGGACCGGTCCGCGCTCCATTACAACAGCAAAAGCGTATTTCGGGTTTTCATACGGGAAAAACCCAACTACCCAGGAATTCACATAATCTTTGCGCGCGCCCAGTTCGGCCGTACCTGTTTTTGTCGCAATGGAAATACCGGGAATATTCAACCCCGAGCCGGTACCCTCGGTTGCCGAGAGTCTCATCCCCTCTTTCACAATAGAAAAATTCTGCGGATTCAAATTGACATTTTTGGGCTGGCTTTTTGTTAAACCGTCTTTAACTATGCGAGGTGTAACGAGGTTTCCATTATTGGCTATGGCTGAAATAACGCGAACCATCTGAACAGGTGTCGCCTGAAAGCCGTACTGCCCTATCGCCGTATGATAGGTATTGCCGACAAGCCACTTTTCTCCGTTGAAATTCTCGGCCTTCCATTCCGGGCTCGGTATCGTACCAACCGATTCCGACGGCAAATCTATGCCGGTTTTTTGACCAAGCCCGAATAAACGGACATACTTTTCTATGTTTGCGATACCAAGACCTTTTTGGTCCTGATAACCCCCGCCCACTTCGTAGAAATAAACGTCTGAAGAGAAAGCTATGGCATGTCTCATGTCAACCCAACCGTGAGCTTTCCAGTCCTTAAATACCGTAGGCAATTCCGGATTATACGGATTTGGAATAGAAATTGATCCTGTGCTTAATATTTTCTTAAGCGGGTCAATAACCCCCTCCGAAAGCGCCGCCATAGCCATTACCGGCTTAACAATAGAGCCCGGGGTATACAGGCCGGAAACCGCGCGATTTAGAAACGGCGTGCGTTTGTCGTTTAGGTACGAATTGATTGTTTTGCCGTCTCCGCCCGCCATCATCGCTTCAGACCTGTATTCGGGATAACTCACCAAAGAAAGTATCTCGCCTGTGTTCACGTCCATAATAACGCCGGCGCCGCCGGAAAAACCGACATTGCCGGCAAGTCCCGCTATGGCGCTGTAAAATCTTTGATTGATGCGCGAATCAATAGTGAGGTTTATGTTTTTGCCCTGCTCCGGCGGCTCTATGACACTTTCACTTTTTATGTTTCCCGCGGCGTCCGTTTCTACGACTTTTGTTCCGTTTTTCCCCTTCAAAATATCGTCATAGGATTTTTCCACACCGTCCTTGCCGATTGATTCCGTCTGCCAAAATTTGCCGGACTGATCCAGCTTGGGCATACTCACAAAACCAAGCGTGTGTCCCAATCCGTCCGCATTCAAATAAGACCTCGTGGAAAACTTCGTATCTTTGTTTTCCGTGTTCCAAGCAAGCTCCACATTGTTTCGGTCGTATATTATTCCCCTTTCCGAAAAAATAGGAATATTGCGCAGATGATTTTTCAAAGAAAGTTCGGTGTAATCGCTCCCCCGCAAAACCTGAAGCGTCCAGACGCGCGAACCGAAAATTAAACCGATAAAAAGAAAAAACAAGCCAAGCGACACAACAACATATTTGGATATGGGCCGCTCAATACGGCCCTCAAATTGGTCTTCATTAAACCCGGGAATATTGAGCGAATCGCTAAATATTTGATCGGGATCTATTTCGGGGTTTTTATATTTTCTGGCCATATGGATAAATTAAATTCCGCGCTTGCTGCCGCGGCGCTGATTATAAATCAAAAGACATGCGTTTTTTCAAAAATTCAATCAGAAAAGTAAGAAGGAAAACAATGCTGAAAGACACGAGGACAAAACCATTCAGTTTGGCAACCGGGGTGGCATAAACAATATCCGACAAAAGAGCGAAGAAAACCGCTTCGTAGTATTTATTGAAATAAAACAAAAAAGCTCCGACTAAAACAAGAGACAACCACCACGGCATGGATAAAATGCTCGCCAGCAGAACAAAGTATGAAATTATCCTAAATACGGCTTTTTTGTTCATCCCGGTAGTGAAAAATGGCATTACTCCGGCATGGAGCGATTTCGCCAAGATTTATTATTTAGTGCTGATAACATTACTGCGGGATTCATAGAATTATTTCCACAAAACGCAATTCAGCCATATTAATGGGACCCCTGACCAAGACGGTCTGGAACGGGTCGCGCGGGTCAGAAGAAATATTTTGAACCGTCCCCAAAAGATGGGGCAAAAGACCGACCGAATACACCTGATCACCTTGTTCAATCAACACTCCCCGCGGAAACTCTGAAATAAAATTGCCTCCGCCGCGACCCAAGAGCTTAAGCGAGATATTTTTGCCAAGAACCATTCCCTCATATTCTTCTCCTGGCGATGAAAAAAGGGTGGCTTTGCTTGTATCGTTCGACACTTCGCTTATTTTACCTATAATAATGTCCCCGTATGCAAGAACTTGAGCGCCTGCAAATACGCTGTTTTTCTCCCCGACATCAACAATAATCGTGTCATACGGCGATTGATTGGGCTTGGAAATAACCGATGCCAAAAGCGTCTTGTCTTGCTCATTTCGCCCAAGCAAAGTTTTTAGCTCCGAATTCTCCGCAAACAACCGGCTGTAATCCAAAAGCTTGGCGCGTGATTCATCAAGTTCGTTCTTCAAACCGTTATTTTGAGCCACAAGAGAACTCTTGGATAAAAACACCGATAAAATGCCATTTGACGCTTTTTCTTTTAACACCGAAACGCTTTCAAGCGCCGGCTTTGCCACAAGCGCCGTCTTATCCGAAAAAAAGGATATGATTTTATGCTGATAATAAAACAAAAAAGCCACCGCGATTAGCAGCAGAAAAACCCTGTTTCTTTTTTTCCTTTTTTCATTATCTCGGAGGTAAGTCATCTTGATTTCCGATGATGATGTCTCTGTAGGCCTCCAGGTCTTCCAGTACTATGCCGGCGCCGCGGGCTACGGCTGAGAGCGGGTCCTCAGCCACATAAATAGGCACTTTCAAACTTTTATTGAGGAGTACCGCCAGTCCGTTTAGAAGAGCTCCGCCGCCGACCAGAACGATACCCCGATTCATCACGTCTGACAGAATCTCAGGCGGGGTAGTCTCGAGAACTTCTTTGACGGCTTCCGTGAGAATATTGACTGACGGGGCTATTGCTTCCCGTATATCGGTATCCGTCACTATTACTTCGCGGGGAAGTCCCGTCACCAAATCACGACCTTTTATTGAAGCTTCCACCGTTTCGTCGCCTTCAAAAGCTGAGCCTATTGCAATCTTGACTTCTTCAGCAGTCTTTTCGCCTATCAGTATTTTGAACTCATCGCGGAGATACGAAATAATATCCTGATTCATTTTATCGCCGGCGACTTTCAGGCTCTTTGACCGGACTATGCCGCCCAAAGAAATAACAGCTATGTCAGTCGTGCCGCCGCCGATATCAATAACCATTGAACCAACCGGGTCCTGAATCGGAAGGCGTATGCCGATGGCGGCGGCCATAGGCTGTTCAACTATGTGCACCTCTCTTGCTCCGGCATTTCTGGTAGCGTCATAAACAGCGCGTGTTTCCACATTCGTGATACCTGACGGCACGCCAATAACCACTCTCGGACCGGCGATTTTGCTGACCATGCGGTTGGCTTTATTGATGAGATACGCCAACATCTCCTCCGTAACCTCAAAGTCGGAAATAACGCCGTCCACGAGCGGGCGAACCGCCTTTATGTGCGACGGCGTGCGTCCCAGCATTTGCTTGGCTTCGGCTCCGACAGCCACGACCTTCCCCGTTTTTTGATTTACCGCCACCACCGACGGTTCGTTTATGACAATGCCGTAACCCTTCAGATAAACAAGCGTGTTGGCCGTACCGAGGTCAATGCCTATGTCGTTTGAAATTAATTTATAGATTCTTTTTATCATTCTTTTTCTTTTTAGCTTTTCGCCGAAAGCAGCCGCAAAAATTCATCCGCCGTACTCATCTTTGCCGTGGTGTCATTCCGCCGCTTTACCTCTATCCCTCCCGATGCCAAGCTTTTGCCGGAAACAACTACGCGATACGGTATGCCGAGCAAATCCGCGTCGGCAAATTTTTCTCCGGCGCTTTTGTCCTCGCGGTCGTCATAAAGGACCTCAACGCCCAGTTTGGTAAGAGCTTCATACAGTTTTTGCGCTTCCGCTTTTGCCTTTCCTTCGGCATCTGCAAGCAAGAGCAAGTGCGTCTGGAACGGGGCAATGGAGTCCGGCCAGATAATTCCGCTTTCGTCCGATAACACTTCCACTACCGTTCCCATAAGTCTCCCCAGGCCTATTCCGTAACAGCCCATTATGACGTCTCGCTCCGACCCTGACTCATCTTTATACGTGAGGTTAAACGGTTTTGAGTATTTTGTTTTCAGTTCAAAAATATTTCCTACCTCAACCGCTTTTTCTGCGCGCAAATTGTCCGAACCGCAATCGGGACAAGTCTTCTGCTCGGAGATTATTTCTTCGTTTATCGCCAAATGACACTTGTCGCAAACATAGACGGTATCTTCTCCGGCTGGCGTCAAAGTCTGGAATTCGTGGGAATATTTGCTGAAACTGCCGCCCGAAGCAAAGGTCAGATAAGTCTTATCCCCTATGCCCACGCGGTTAAATATCGTCTTATACGACGTTTTCATCACGTCGTAATACCGCTTCAGGTCATCCCCGTCTTTGTGGAAAGAATACAAATCTTTCATTATAAACTCGCGTCCGCGCAAGATGCCCGACTTGGCGCGAAGTTCCATCCTAAATTTATTTTGGAACTGGTAAACGGCCGCCGGCAGATTTTTATATGAAGAAATAAATTGTTTGGCGAGAGGCACAACAACCTCTTCATGTGTCGGACCGAGCGCGTTCTCCCGGCCGCTTGAATCGGCAACTTTATACAGGTCGTCCATTGAATCCCATCGCCCTGTCTTCTCCCAGTTTTCTTTCGGGTGAAGAGACGGCATAAGAAGCTCTTCTCCGCCGGCTGCGTTCATCTCCTCGCGGATTATATTTTCAATTTTTTTAAGCACACGGAGTCCGAGCGGCAAGTATGTGTAAACGCCAGCCTGGAGCTTATCCACAAAACCACCTCTTATCAAAAGTTTGGCATTCTTGGAAACCTCATCGGCTGGGATTTCCTTCCTGGTTTTGGCAAAAAGTTGAGATTGCAACATAGGAGTATTCTACACAAGAAAATAGAAAAGACCAAAAAGTTTTCAAATTCAAAAAACAGGCTGCCCCAAAGTATTGACAAAATACGTTATTTATATCAAAAACACTACCCGGTAATAACACGAACGATACCGACCGGTCGGGCTATTCTTGCGTCAATTTATTCCGGCCAGCGAAGAGCTGGACGAACGAAGTGAGTTTAAAGGCAAGCCTTTTATATTATTTTATAAATAATCTGACTACGTCGTTATACGTAACAACAACCATGAGAATCATGAGCAGGGCAAAGCCTGCCGCATTAACGACATTAGCAACTTTAGGTTTTATGGGAGAACCTTTTACCGCTTCAATTATTATGAAAAGAAGCCGCCCGCCATCAAGAGCCGGGATGGGAATAAGATTTACGATAGCCAGATTTATGGATATTAGAGCCGTGAAGCCTATCAGATAGATGAAGCCAAGCGAGCTCGCGTCACCAACCATTTTCACAATGCCTACCGGTCCTGTAACTCCCGCCAGGCTCCCCTGTCCCATTACCGCGTTTCTTATCATTCCGTAAAGTCCGCGGGCTGTTTCATCAAGCAAGAAGTAGGTGTTATTCGCCCCCTCCCACAAAGCTTTATGTACCGGCAATCTCACAATGCCAATCATATCCATTGATATGCCTATGGCCGCTTTGTTTTCTATGACACCCGTACTGGGAGTAATCAGTGTTTCAAGCCTGCTTTCATTTCTTGCGTATGAAATACCGATCGGTTTTTCTCCGTGGTTTTCAATAAAAGATTTTACCGTCTCGGGATTAATTTCCGCCAAAATTTCTTTCCCCGAAGAGACAGAGATTATCTTATCTCCGGGCTTTAGTCCGGCAATATCGGCGGGAGCTTTTTGGATAACACTGGTTATGGTGAGCGCTGTGTCCTTGGCGTACTTTTCAAAATCAGAACCGCCGAGGGCTGTCGGAAAACCTATCATAAAACCAAGAGACAGGAGCAGCCAAGCCAAAAGTATATTGAACACCACGCCCGCCGAAATTACTGCGGCTTGTATCCATTTGGGCTGAGTGACAAGGCTCCGCGCGTGTTCCGGCCCCCGGAGCGATTCTTCATCGGGGTTTTCGCCAAAAATCTTTACATAACCGCCGAAAGGCAGAGCATTTATGGCGTATTCAGTCTCCCCCATTTTTACGCTCCACAGTCTTGGCGGGAAGCCGAAAGCAAATTCATCCACGCGGATTTTCGCGAGCTTGGCAACAATAAAGTGCCCAAACTCATGGGAAACGATCAGGACTACGAGAATAATTAAAAACAGTAATATGGACATAGGTTAAATTTTAAATTTGAACAAAAAAGAGGTCCGGGAAATTTGGAGTGTCCTGATTTTTAAGTTAATTCATAAGCTCCTTCTCCTTTTTTCCCGTCAGTTCCTCAAGTTTTCCGTTTGCTTCATCAACAAGCTTCTGCAATTCGTCTTTGTAGCGGAACTTTTCATCTTCCGTAATAGCCCCTTCTTTTTCTTTTGCCTGAATATCATTCCAGATGTCCTCGCGGGCAGTGCGGACATGGATACGGGCTTCCTCAAGCTTTGCCCGCACAACTTTGGCCAAATCCATTCTGCGTTCGGTGGTAAGCGGCGGGAACGTCACCCGCATGCCGGCATCGTCTACTGAAGTGCCGAGACCCAGATTGGCGGCAACAACGGCTCTTTCTATCTCTTTGAGCTGAGACTTGTCCCAGGGCGAGATACGTAGAGTACGCGCGTCTTCTATGGAGACGGAGGCAACATGCGTAAGGGCCATTTTGGAACCGTAGGACTCCACGAAGACACCGTCCAAAAGAGCCGGCGAGGCTTGGCCCGTATGAAGCTGGGAAAATTCTTTGCTTAACCACTCCTCTATTTTCCCGGTCCCGTCTTTGAATATTTGAAAATTGTATGGCATGAGAATAACGGCTAAATTATAACAGACAAACTATAACAAATAACATTAATAAAGCCTACCATGATTATTTGCCGCTTACCGCCTCAAGTTCCACAAAAAACGTTGAGCCCTTGCCTTCCCCCGGAGATTCAACCCAGATGTTACCCCTATGCGCTTTTATTATTTCTTTGGCGACATACAAACCAAGCCCAGTGCCGTTCACATGAAGTTTGGTTTTTTCATCCCCTCGACTGAATTTTTCAAACAGCCTGTCTTTGAGCTCCGGGGTCACCCCAACGCCGCTATCCTTGACCGTAAGCAAAACTTTATTGGCCCCCTTAATTTTTGAAAGATGGACCTTTATATAACCGCTCGGAGTATATTTAACCGAATTGTCTATCAGATTTAAGGCGACCTGCCTTATTTTTTCATCATCAGCCAATATGACATAGCGCTCGTTATCGTCGGCGTTGAAAGTTATCTTGAGCTTATTTTCTTTAATGTTGGGCGTAAGAGCTTCAATAGTGTCTTTTATCACTTTCTTCAAATCAACGGGCTCAAAATCGTAGGTCATTTTGCCTGACTCAATGCGGGAAACATTGAGCAGGTCTTCCACGAGCGCGACCAGGTGTTCGCTTGACTGGCTCGTTCGCTTTATGGCTTCCTTGGCCTTCGGGGTTATACCGCCGAAAGAACCCTCCATGAGCATTGAGGTGTAGCCTTTTATGGCGGTCAACGGGCTGCGTAATTGATGTGAAGCGATTGAAACGAATTCCGACTTTTGCTTGTCCAGAATTTTTAATTGCTCATTGGCTCTTGCCAGGTCTTTTGCCAAGGCTTCCATTTTTTCCCTGGTTTTAACTTCCGTTTTGACGCTTCTGACAAGCAACGATCCGATAATAAGCGACAAGACAAAAAGACCGCCATTCGGTATTTGCTCCTTTAGATTGGAAGCCAGCAATGTCCGCAGAAGGGTGAATATCCAAAGAAGCGATATGAGAAGCTCCGTGACTATAACCTTGGAGTTGAAAAGATGGAGGCGAAACACCGAATACATTATCGTAATCGCTATAAACGAAGTGAACAAGGGCCCGGTCCATAAGTAACGGAAATCTCCGACAAAAGGAGAGGCTAAAATAAGGTTGTAATAAATGCCGGCCGCGCCCGCGATTGAAACGCTCGAGCCGATGGCAAGCAATTGTATTCTGGAAATTCCCTGCGCATTAAAATATTTTTGCCATATTCTCGCCAAACCTCCCACAAAGAAAAAACAAAATATCAGAAAAAAAATAATGTATTCGGGCACCCCCAGAACTACTCCGTTCCCCCACGAGTTGACCACCGTCTCCCGGATTAGAAAGACCGGTCCCGTCAAAAGGGCGCTGATGTATATGGCTGATAAACAGCAAACAATAAACAAAGTCTTCCTGTCGGGCCTCACCCCGCCCGGAAAAACAACCGAGAAAAGGTAGAAACTTGCCCCTATTATCAAAGCGGCGGCATAAGATAATTTGCCGGAATAAAGCGTAAAATCATGAGAAATCGTGGTATGAAAACCGGTTAAGGCAAGAGCCCAAAACGAAAGAGCGGACAGGAATATCCCAAAAAAGACATTCGTGTAGTTCTTTAAATTTCCGCGAAGTATAAACACCGCCAACCCGGCATTGAACAACGCGGTCATGACAAGGATGCTGTCTGGTATGTTAAGCATAAAAATCCGGTTAACGGCGAGTCAATACAGATAAAATATAATTTTTTACCGGGGGAATACCCACCTGAAAATTGAAAAGAGTACGTCTCAATGATAACATACTATTCGGAGACTTTTAAAGTTGTACAAATACTTACCCAACCGCGGCGGAAACCGCAAGGAGGAAAATCTTGAAAATTGAACAGTTATCAGCGGCATTTCCGTCTAGGCTTGTGACGAATGAAGACATCTTGGAGATGATTGCCACCCAAAGCAACGGCAACGACATTTCCGGGCTTGTAAAATTTCTTCGTCGCGCCCTGCGCGGAAGCGGTTCGAACACGCGCCGATGGCTCGGGCTTGGCGAAACTTCGCTTGACCTTACGGCCAAGGCCTGTGAAAAGGCGATGTCCGGTCTGGGAAAGGGCGAGAACATAGACCTGATTATCTGCGCCGGCGTCTATCCGGAGCTCATTGAACCGTCAACGGCGAATCTTGTCGCCCGAGAACTGGGTCTTTACGGCGTGGAGTGTTTTGACATGAAAGAAGCCTGCGACGGGTGGATGAAGGCCGTTAAGCTGGCGCACGCGCTTATCGCAAACGGCATGTACCGGCGGATAATGGTCGTGAACGGAGAGTTCGTCATGACTTCCGGGTTCGGAATTTATCCGGAGCTATTCAATCTGTCGTCACCCGACCAGCTTGAATGGCGCTTTCCGGCATACACTCTGGGCGAAGCGGCAGCGGCAACGATACTCGGACCGGGTTCGGGCGATGAAAACTGGCGTTTCAGCAACATTACCAGAAATGACCTGTTTGATCTCTGTTCCATAACCCCGTCCTGGTATAGCCGGCAAAAAGGTTCGTCGCCGAAAGTCGCGAAAGACAAACCGGGTCTTTTCACGTCCTATGGCGGAGAACTTCGCGGCGAAGGATTCCCGATCGCTGTGAATATGTTCAAAAACTCCTGGATCAAACCGGAAGAAACGGACATACTTTTCACCCACAGTTCGTCAAAAAAAGACTGGGACGATGGAGCCAGAGCGGTCGGGCTTAGCGACAAGATTTACGACATTTACGCCACTCATGGCAACGTCGTATCGGCGGCAATTCCCGCGGCAATGGCGACCGCGCTCGAAGACGGGACCCTCAAACGCGGACAACGCGTAGCCGCGTGGGTGGCGTCGGCCGGCATGTCGTTTTCTATCGCATCGTTTACATTCTGATTTCCTCAGGGACTCAGCAAAAGCCGCTCTCAGGAGCGGCTTTTTTCTGTTAACTTATTATTTGTTGTTTGTTGAAAATTGAGCTACATCCCCTCTTTCTTCAGCTCCTCAACTATATCTTTGCCTTTTTTGGAAAGTTTGGCGGGAAGTTTGATATCCAGTTTTATGAGGAGGTCGCCGCGGCGGTTCGGGGCTACGGGCACACCCTTGCCTTTCACGCGCAGGATTTCGCCAATAGACACGCCTTCTGGAATCTTTACCGTAATCATGCCGTCTAACGTCTTTATGGAATGTTCCGCGCCAAGAAGAGCCTCAGAGAGTTTGATAGGCAAAGTCATTATCAAATTGTGTCCCTCACGGCTGAAAACCGTATCAGGGATAACGCTTATCTTCACATACAAATCGCCTGATGTGCCGTGAGCCATCGCTTCTCCCACTCCGGTCAAACGAATCATCTCCCCGCTCTGTATCCCTGCCGGGACACGGACAGTGATTTCTTCCTGCTTGCGAAGAGTGCCGTGTCCATGACAAGTTGCGCACTTCTCTTCGGGAATAGTGCCTACACCACCGCAAGTATCACATTCTCTGACGCTCGTGAAAACGCCGAGGAATGATTTCTTGGTCTCGTGAAGTTTGCCCTGGCCATTACAGGTAGTACATTTCTTTTGCTTGGTTCCCGGCTTGGCTCCCGTGCCGCTACAGGTGGAGCAAGTCGCGTTTTTGGTGATGAGAATTTTTCTTTCCGTGCCAAATATAGCCTCATGGAAAGAGACTGTGATTTCAATTGATATGTCGCGTCCGCGTTTTACCCTCTCGCCGCCCTGACCTCCGAAGAAGTCGCCGAATATATCCCCCATATTACCGAAATCAAAACCCTGGAAATTCTGCGGGTCAAAGCCTTCAAAACCGCCAAACCCTTGTCCCCCGAAGCCCTGGCCTTGTCCGCCTTCAAACACGCGTCCATGCTGGTCATACTGCGCGCGCTTCTGGTCGTCGGAAAGAATCTGATAGGCCTCATTGACCTCCTTGAATTTCTTTTCATCCCCGCCTTTTTTATCAGGATGGTATTTGTGGGCAAGTTTGTAGAACGCCTTCTTTATTTCATCCTTAGAAGCGCCTTTTTCTATGCCTAATGATTTGTAATAATCTTTATTCATAACTGTTCTCTATATATTTAACAAAAAAGTGATTTGCCTGCCCCGTAGTGAGTACTCTCTACTACTGGGGTAATAATCCTTTTGCATAAGTTTAGATATGGAAACCTTAACAGAAAAACGGCCTGTCCACAAACCCCTATAAGAGACCGCTGAGTTCGCTAACCAGCTTGGCTACTTCGTCATTATTAAGCACAACCCTCTCATTGCCGTAATGATCAATGTCGCCCAGTCTTGTGTCCGGAATTATATGATAATGCAGGTGCGGAATTGACTTACTGGCATCGTTCCCCTCGCGGACCAATACCGAAATATTTTTATATCCTAATTTCTTCAGTATTTTAATGCCGGTATTCGTAAGAATATCAACATCGCGATTCTGAGCATCGTCCATCTCGGAAATTACTTCACTGTGACGTTTCGGAACAACAAGAAGGTGATGTCTGTGGTAAGGAGCCAGAGCATAGGTAAGATAGGCCGTCTCTTGCTCGTCTATAAATCGATTTTGGTCCGAACAAAATGGACAACCGGTAAGTTCTTTTAGGAAATCCTTGTATAACATTATTATATTGGCCTAATTTTGTTTAATTATACTAATTCAAACATAAAATTAAGTAAAGAAATACAATATGTTTTTACTACCAAACTAACGGTTTTAGTTTTCTATTTATTGCAATCATAATTCCTATTTGTTTTCTGAACATGTCATGTTCACTTCCATCTAACGTACGAACTCGAGAATCCATAAAATCATATCTAATTTCGTTAAAATCTTGTACGTAGAAACACCCTGTCTCTGTTTCTACTATATATCCATCTTTAGGATTTAAGTATTTAATATTTTTGATTCCAAAAGATAGCAGTTCCAAAGATCCAATCTCTTTACCTATAGTTTCTAGATTATGTCCCATCTTTCTCAATCTTTCGTCCAAGTTGGCTACATCTACAAAGTTACCTTTAATTGTAAAGATTGCCTTCAGTAATAATTCTGTATAGAACGAAAGTAAAATATAAATATTTCTGATCCAAGCAGCGTCTGGGGTAGAATGTCTATCTAAATAATTTAACTCTACGAAAAGCACACCAGTAGATACCCTAGTCGTAAGGCGTTGTGCAATTTCTTTTTTCTCGGCTTCGCTCATAGGCCCCCTACGCCTTCGGCGGTTCTTCGCCTCCTTCTTTGAATTCGGCGTCTTTGGGAGCGCTTCCGTCTTCTTTTTTCTCTTCGGCTGCCGGGGCCTGTTTCGCCATCGCCTCCCCTATTTTCTGCATTGTTTGAGAGAGTTCTTCGGTCGCTTTTTTGATTGCGTCTATATCCTGCCCGTCCTTCACTTTTTTCAAAGCTTCCACTTTTTCCGTCACGGCAGTCTTTATATCGTCACCAATTTTTCCTTCAGCATCCTTGAGCGCTTTTTCGGCGGTATAAATAATCATCTCGCTTCCGTTTTTGAGCTCGGCGAGTTCGCGCTTCTTCTTGTCCTCCTCGGCGTGCACGGCGGCGTCATCCTGCATCTTTTTGATATCGGCGTCCGATAGCCCAGAGCTCGCTTCTATTCTGATGGACTGTGTCTTGCCGCTTGATTTGTCCTTGGCGGTTACGTTTAAGATGCCGTTTGCATCCACGTCGAAAGTCACTTCAATTTGAGGCATTCCACGCGGAGACGGCGGTATGCCGTCCAAGATAAAGCGTCCCAGGCTCTTGTTATCAACCGCCATAGGGCGTTCACCCTGGACTATGTGGATTTCCACCGAAGTCTGATTATCGGCGGCTGTGGAGAAGACCTGCGAGCGGGAGGTCGGGATAGTTGTGTTCCTCTCTATAAGCTTGGTCGCGACGTTCCCCATAGTCTCTATGCCGAGCGCGAGCGGAATGACGTCTAAAAGCAAAACGTCCTTAACATCGCCCTGAAGCACGCCAGCCTGGACGGCGGCGCCCAATGCCACGACTTCGTCGGGATTGATGGAACGGTTTGGCTCTTTGCCGAAATACGCTTTCACGGCTTCCACTATTGCCGGCATTCTGGTCTGGCCTCCGACCATAACAATCTCGTCAATGTCGCCAACCTTAAACGGCGAGGCTTCCACCGCGCGCTTGGTAATCATTATGGAGCGATCTATGAATTCGCGGGCGATTCCTTCAAGCGTCGCGCGGCTCATCTTTAGAACCATATGACGGGGGCCTGATGCATCGGACGTGATGAACGGAATGTTTATCTCCGTCTCCATCGTGGTGGAGAGCTCATGCTTGGCCTTCTCTGCGGCTTCCTTCAAACGCTGAAGCGCCAAATTGTCTTTGGTTACATCTATCCCCGATTCCTTTTTGAATTCATCCGCAATCCACTGGATGATTTTCTGGTCTATGTCTTCACCGCCCAAATGCGAGTCTCCGTCCACGGACTTGACCTCAACCACATCCCCGCTCACTTCAAGTATCGAAATATCAAAAGTTCCGCCACCGAAGTCGTAGACGGCGATTTGCTCGTTTTTCTTTTTATCAAAACCGTATGCCAATGCGGCGGCAGTCGGTTCGTTGATGATACGCATTACATTAAGTCCCGCAATCGCTCCCGCGTCTTTGGTTGCCTTCCTCTGGGCGTCGTTGAAATATGCCGGCACGGTAATGACCGCTTCGGTTATCTTCTCCCCGAGTTTGGCTTCCACGTCGTGCTTAATCTTCTGGAGTATCATCGCCGAGACTTCTTCGGGACGGTATGCCTTATCCCCCATGCGGACCTTTACCCCGCCATCTTCGCCTTTCTCCATCTTGAACGAAACCATAGTGCGATCCTTTTCAATGTCCTTTTCGTCAAAATTATGCCCCATAAAACGCTTTATGCCGGCAATGGTATTTTCGGGATTAGTGACAGCCTGTCTCTTCGCCAAAAGCCCGGCTAAACGTTCGCCGGTTTTCGTGACAGCCACGACAGAAGGGGTGGTTCGCACGCCCTCTACGTTCTCTATGATTTTCGGCTGGCCTCCTTCAATGATTGCCACCGCCGAATTTGTAGTTCCCAAATCTATACCGATTATTTTTGACATATTTTTTCTGATCGTTACCTTGTCACCGCGGTTTTACAAACCATGATGCCAAAATGCCGATTTAATTACGAAATTGTAAACGCATTTACCCTCGCCGGACGCAAAACTTTGCCGTTCAGGGAATATCCTTTCTGAAGTACTGCTGAAATCTTACCGTCTTTCTCTTTTTCCACTGCCGGAACAGTTTCTACAACTGCGTGATGGTCAAACTTTACATCATCTCCCACTTTCGGGCAAATCTCCGAGACTCCGTTATTCTCCAGAACTGTCCGGAGTTGATTGTATATGTACTCTACGCCAGTCCGCCAGTTTGAAGATACCGCGTCCCAAGCCTCTTTGTTGCCCATGGCCATCTCAAAACTGTCCAAAACCGGAATAATGTCTTCCACTATGCCGGAGGATGCAAACTGAATGGATTCCTTGCGGGATTTCAGACTATCCTTTTCAAGATTTATATAGTCCGCTTTGGCTCTCTGCCAGCCCGCCAAATAATCGGCTTTTTCTTTTGAGCAGACATCCAGCTTTTCGCGGAGATCTTTTATTTTTTGGCGGATGTTTTCATCCCCGGTTTCTTCTTCGGTGGGTTCAAGAATGATATCTTCTTCGTTTTGGTCTTGGTTTTTTATGGTCATAGGAAATAAACGTTTACACCGATGAGGCTACCATAAAATAGATACTGCGGAATTGTAGCCTATCTCTTGCTCCACTGTGGGGCTTTACGTGCTTTTTTGAGTCCGAACTTGCGGCGTTCTTTGGCTCTCGGGTCGCGTTTCAAGAATCCAAGCTTCTTCAAACGGGTACGCGATTCGGGATCTTCTTTGGTGAGAATGCGGGAAATGCCGTGGCGAACCGCTTCTGCCTGAGAATGTATGCCTCCGCCTTTAACAACGACGGAAATGAAATATTTGGCCGGAAGCTTTCCTTCGGTAAAAGGATCGTTAATCACCGAACGGAGTTCTGCTGTCGGGAAATACACCTCAAGTTCTTTGCCGTTTACGACATAGGACATTTTTGGCGACTCGGTCATACGCACGCGGGCAATGGAAGTCTTCCTGCGTCCGACGGCTTCAACATATCTTCCCTCGCCTGTATTTTTAGTTGTTGTGGTTTTCTTTTCCATAAATGTTATTCGGTAACGCTAAGATTCTTAAGCATTTTTGCCTGAAGTTTGTTTTTTGGCAACATCCCTTTAACGGCGCGTTTGAAAACTTCGCTGTAACCGCGGCGCGTGGCGAGTGAAATAAGAGTTTCTTTTTTCAATCCCCCAAAATAACCTGAGTAACTGTGAAAAAGCTTCCCTTCTTTCTTCGGGTGAATCCTGGCCGCGGCGGCGTTTATGATTTTTACACTCACGGACGGAGCGGCATTCCTCTTGAACGTCGTTGTGTTTTTCCCAATCAAAAACTTCGCAGCTTCTGTGGCCACTCGTCCTACTGTCTTATCTTTTGCGTCTATTGTGTGAATCATATATTTATACGAATTCTATAACTGCTATCTTGCTTGCGTCCCCCTTTCTCCTTGCGGAAAGTTTGAGCACTCTGGTGTACCCGCCGACGCGCTTCCCATAACGGGGGGCGATGACTTCAATCAGCTTTTTCGCCGGCTTCTCCTGATTGAAAAGACGCGAGATAACCAGCCTGCGGGAAGCCAAAGTGTTTTTCTTGGCCATAGAGACCAATTTCTCTATAAACGGACGGAGCTCTTTGGCCTTGGCTTCGGTCGTGGTGATTTTTTCCTTGCTTATGAGCGCCAAAGCAAGCGACCGGAGAAGCGCCTTCCTTTGGTCGCGCGGACGTCCTAATTTTCTGTTTTTGTTGTGATGCATCATAAATTTTAACCTTTGGCTTTCAGTTTCCCTGTTTCTACTTCAGCGTTATACCATAATTTGACAAAACTCTCTTTATTTCCTGAATACCCTTCTCCCCCAGTCCGTCAACGCCGAGCAAATCTTCCTTCTTCTTCCTCGCCAACCCGCCGATGGTGCGGATATTTGCCGTAGAAAGGGCGTTTAGCGTCCTGGTTGAGAAATTCAGCGTATCAATGCGCGTCTTCATTGCCTCGGAATCAGCCGGTTCTTTTGTTTTCTTGTCACCCTTTGACTCTTCTTCGGATGATTCAGCGACCTCCATATTGAGTTCCTTAAAACCTATAATGGAGTGCAACTGCTCTATCATTATTTCAATGGAACGCTCCAGCGCTTCGCGCGCCGTCAAGGTGCCGTCGGTTTCTATCATAATACGCAGGCGGTTATAGTCTGTTCTCTCGCCAACGCGCATGTTGTCCACTTCATAAGAAACGCGCCTGATAGGTGTAAATATGGCGTCAACAGCTATGACTCCTATATCAACCTTGTCTTTGTGAATAAACTCTTTGGCGACATAGCCCAGACCTTTTTCAATTCTCATTTCCACATTTAATTCGGTATTCTTGCCGACCACGTCAACGATATGCTGATCTTTATTGAGAATCTCAACCTGTCCCGGAACCTTTATATCCTTGGCGGTGATTGTCTTTGCTCCTTTTACGTTTAAAGTGACGGTCTGGGGTTCATCCGTAAGCATTTTAAAAC
>JBAZYZ010000003.1:0-47024 GCA_041659085.1 Minisyncoccota bacterium | reverse complement strand
ACTACGGGATCCATAGATTAATTTATGCCGTGTTAGTTGCTCCCAGTTCGTCTTTGGCTTTTTTAATCGCCAGGATCTGCGACGGGTCGGAGGTTATGATCTGGTCTTCAGTGTACGATGCTATGACTTTTATGGCCACATGCTTCAATCCCGCGAAGAATATTCCCTCACCCACCTGTGACTCAAGCAGCAGGTATTTTTCCTCGTCGGTCAGATTGAATGTTTTTTGGACAACATCTATTGATGACGGCGATTGCTTGAGCAGAAGCTGAAGGGAGGAGTTGGTGATGATAGGAAGCCCATAAGGCGATTTCAGGAAGTCTCCGACGTCTTGGGTAATGGTGGCAAGCCCCAGGTAATATTTTCGCCCTCTTTTGGCTATGGAGAAAAGAAAAGAAGCGGTGTCATCCGACTTCATCATCCACCATGCTTCGTCCACGACCAGAAGGCGTTTCTTCAGCACTTTTCTGACCGCGTTCCATATGTAGTGAGTGACTATATACATAGCAACCGGTTTCAGCTCGTCTTCCATGTCGCGCACCGAGAAGACAACGAACTTTTTATTGATATCAACATTAGTTGGTCTGTTGATAAATCCCGCCCAGGTCCCTTTGGTAAACTTGGAAAGTTTTTGGACTAAATGCTCGCTTCCCTCCATTCCGGACAGAACCAGCTCAAAATCGGAAAGGAGAGGGGCTTCAATGCTTGCAAAATTTGAATCTGGGGTGATGTCTTTCAAGGCGTATGTCTCGGTGATGGCCCGGTCAACAAGAGAGTCCTCTTCCGGAGATAGCCCTCCCAGCATCAGACGGAAAAGCCCGACCAGGTTTACGATATTGGAGCGCAACACGTCAGCCGGAGCCTCGTCTTCACGCGGGATAGGCAGGTCAAAAGGATTTATGTGATGCTCCGACGTGAGCGAGATGTTAAAATAGCGTCCGCCCGCGGCCTCTGCCATATATTCATATTCGCGCTCCGGGTCTATGACTATGACATCCGTGTCAAACATGAGGGTACGTAGTATCTCGAGCTTAGTGGTGTATGACTTTCCGGCGCCTGATTTGGCGAATATTATGGAATTATAGTTTTCAAGCGAAAATCGGTCGAAAAGAACAAGACTTGAGTTATGGCGGTTGATTCCGTACAGGATTCCTTTGTCAGAAGTAAGGTCAAAGGAAACAAACGGGAACAAGCTCGACAACGGTGACGAGTTCAGTTTTGAGTGGACACCCAGAAGGTCTGTCGCGGTAGGGGCAACGCTTTGGAAGCCGGCCTCCTGCTGGAAGAGAGCCGGCTTCACGTATATGAGTTTTGATTCAAGAATAGACTTTATTTCCGACTCCGCCTTGTCCAGGTCAGACGGATTATCTCCGTAGATTGTTATGTAAAGCCCCACGTCAAAAATACGCTCCTGAGCTTGCTGGAGTTTGTCGCGGAGCTCCTCAAGATCCTGGTAGGCCGTATCAAGCATCGGGTCCCGCACCAGCCCCTTTTCTTCGCGCATATGTATCTGGCTCTGTACTTCCGCGACTTTCTTTTGGAATTGGCGCAAGATCTTCGTGGTCTCTATGGGGTGGATAAATATTGAAATATCAAAAACCCTGTCCAGATTTATGACCGGGGAAAACCAGTTATCCGGAAGAAAACGCGGGTAAGAAATGACGAAAAAAGTTCTGGCCACTTTGTCCCCGAGATTGATTGCCCGGGGCTCAATCTTGAGGGCCGACGGGGCGATGACGTCTTTGAGCTCCAAAGTGGCCGCCTCGTATATCTCCTGAGGCAGGATGGGAGCCAATTCATCATCCTTTTTCTTTTTACCCATTATTGAATCTAATATAGACATGTTTGTGAATTATGATTTGTTTTTCCGCGGACTTTATTTCGCCAGGCTTATCGGTTTTTCCGCTTCGCCCGGATTGAACAGTTTGTAGAAGAGTTCTATGGCCTCTTCCGTTCCGAGCTCCACCACTCTTATTCCGAGACGACTCATGCCTTGCGCGACCACGCTGGCGCGCTGGTCCAATTGGGTGCGGTTCTCGTCGAAGGCTTCCATGGAATCCAGCTTCTTCTCCTCCACGCTTCTTTTGGCGCCGAAATTAACGGGGAAAGACGAGCCTTTTCCTCCCAGCACGGACGCGGTGTACGGAACGACGATAAAAAAATTTTTGGTCATGATGTTTGTCGTCTCAGTCAGGTTTTTTATGAACTCCATGTATTCTTTGGTTTGGATTTTTAACAGATCGTCCAGCTGTTCGTGCATGCGCCCTTCAAGCAGCGCTATGTAGGGCCTTATATCAAGCCGTCTTGACTGGATGAAAATCTGGATGGAAAAATCCAGCGAGTTCAAAAAATTCTGAAACTGAAAAAGGAGAGCCGACTGCTCGTCTTCGGATTTGAGCGCGATATTGAGCGACGAGGCCATGAGAATCATTCGCATTGAACCGTCTTTCAGCACAACAATCCCGTCTCGGATTTCTTTTATGGGGACAAAGTCCTGGGTTGGTTTGGAAACTATCGGCATATGCTGATTATACAATGTTTTACGTTATAAGTTGTGTATCTTACCTCTTTTTTGTGGTGTCTATGACATCCAAACTCCAGGAAAGGTCTTTGAGTTTGCTGTCGGACAACTTGGGAACATAGCTTATTTCCGGCGCCGCCCCGCTATCTTGCCCTTTGATTATTTTCCCCGCCCCTTTTTTCCATATGTAAAGTTTTTCAGCCAGCATGTATTTAACGGCTGCCTCAACCGTATATATGAACGGTTTTGAGTTTACTTTATAGAAAGCCAGGGCAATGGAAAAGGCGGCGACCGGAAGGATGAGGATGATGGCAAAAAACCCGATGGGAATAAAATTCCAGAGCATAAATGAAATGCCGGCCCCGCCTGCCAGATAAATGAATTGCTTAAAGGTAAAAGGTCCGAAGATTTTGTCCTCTATTTCTATAAATTGTGGGACGCCGAAACGCATAGCGTAATTATACAGCCAAAAACCAATAACCAATAATTCGTTTTATGGCTCTAGGTTAGTTCACAGCCTCTCTATATGGGTCGTCTGGTTGTTTCTTTGGTGGTTCCGACGAGGGTGTGTATGTTGCTTCAGTTGGCGGGGTTTTTACCGGTACTGTTAATTTTTCGGACGGAGAGGCCATAGGTGTTGTCGTCGGGATGTTTACAGGCGCAATCGGGGGTAATTGTCCGCCCATTACTTCTCCTTTTTTAACCTCGATTGGTTCTTCCAGTTCTACGATAAGCTCGTGCTTTTGCGGTATTTCCTGCCCGCCCACAACCCAATCGCTTGTTGTTTGTTTATTATTGTCTGTTATTATTTCCATTCCGTTATCAGCCATGACTTTTATGTCCTCATCTGTGATGGCTTCCCTGTAGTTAGCCATAGGCTGCTCAGTTTTCGCTATGGGCTGCGGGCTGGAACTTTCCATTCCGTGTATTTGTTTGAGTGACTCCCTTATCGGTTTAAATATTTGCTCGTTCACATCCGTCACCAAGTCGCGCGCCATGTCTTCCGGCAGTTCCAAACGCTGTTTTAAATTTTTCAGATAATCTTGAGGCTTTGTCAGCCCAAGCATAACCAGACCCGTTTCATCCGAAAGTTCCTCGGCCTTGTCTATGTGCAACCGGTATTTCCCCGCGAGTTCCGTGACCTTTAAGTCGACATCCGCAGACGTGATGGCATCGCGGACGTCTTTCGGCAAGGACCTGAACTTCCCTTCAATTTCGTTTTCTGTCGGTCCGGGCCGCTTGTCCTCCTCGGGTTCTTCCGTTGCCGGTTTGGACGGGGTTCTTGCCGGTTTTATTATCTGTTCTTTTATTTCTTCAGCCAGACGTCGCGCGGTTTCGTCCGGGAGACCGGTCGGCGCTTTTAAATTGACGGCCAAGTCTTCGGCGGGTTTGTATCCGATTATCACGTATTGTGTTTCGTCTGTAAGCAGGTCTATTTTTTCGGGAGTGAGGGAATATCTATTTCCTATGGACTTAATCTTTTCGTCTGTTGCCGGATCATACACAAAGTGCTTCACTTCTTCCGGAAGTTTATCGAAAAGCTCGCTGATTTTTCCGCTTACGTAGTTCATTATGGTTTCTTTTCTTCGGGTTTTTTGCCCAAAGCCTCGCCTATTCTGTCGCGTTCCTTCATGTCGCCTTCAAATTCGCTAAGCTTGCCTTTATATAGCTTTACCAGCTTCTCGGCTTTTTCTATCTGGTCTGGTGTTGCCGCAGTGGCGCCGGTTAATTTATCCTGCAAGTCTTTTTCCACCTTCTTTACTTCTGCCTGGTAATGGTTAATGACGTCCGCGTCCATAGAATCTTTAGTCATGCCCGGAACACCAGCCGCCCCCAGCGCAACCTTCACGGCTTCTATCCTGTCGCCTCGGCTTTTTAGATTTTTCTCCTGATCTTGTCGCTTCTTCAGGTCTTTTTCAACCCCAACCGCGGCTTTGGTGCTTCCTCTTACTGCGGTTTTTGATAATGTTACCATTTTAACTTTATCAAATATTGTCCCGCCCTTTACTCTCTCGGCAAAATCGGACAATCTGGCTGCTTCCGCGGCTTTTTTGGTTGTAATGGTCGCCTTGTCGTCTTCGGGCATTATTTCAGCCTTGAGTGCCTCAGCTTCTTCTTTGCGCGCGGTTTCTTTTTCCTTGACCTGTCTTTCGTATGTTGCCTTCCTGCCTCCCGCTCCGCCGGCTTTCCCGAAGTCAACATTGGCGCCGGCCTGTCCGGCAATATATCCGGCTGCTTTGCCGACTTTTGTATCTGCCAGCGCCCGCGCGTCAAAACTTGTGCTCTGTCCGAACTTCGCGGTGCTTAATGCCATCCTTCCCACGAAACCTCCAAGACCGGCTTTTTCAGAGAAATTTTTCAGACCCTCGCTTCGCGCCGCCGCCTGAGAGAGCGAACCCAAGCTCTTTCTCAGGGCCCATCCTCCCGCCCCCCCCGCGATACTTCCCATAGCTGTTGCGCCAAACTTGGAGAAAGCCGCGCCGGCCTTGCCGCTCATATCCTTTGCCACATTAAGCGCGGCTATGATGAAGGCTATTAAGACAACGTAATTGAAAATAACGGAAATGAAATCGGCCTTTCCCCCGGCAATTGCGGCGGCGAATGATACTGCTGTTTCTCCGCCTGTTTTACTCTCGGTCATTTTCAGAATCATCCAGATAAGCATGAAAAAAACCGGAGCAAACAAGGCCTGGTTGGCAAGTTCGTCCTGCCATTTTTTTGTATAAGTTGCCAGTTTCGGTATGAAGCCGCCGATAAAGCCTATGGGCGAGGTCACCATAAGGATGACTAATATGGCGCTTCTGGCGGCGAGCATTAGTCCCGCCGTGAAGAAAACGAAAGCCGTGATTATGACAAAGATTGTGCCCATAATGGCGCTGGTGACCACATTGCCCGCGGTAAGGGCGGCGATTTCACCGGTCGTTCCGTCAACCGAGGCGCCGCTCCTTCCGGCGTCATAGATGCTTGTGAGTTTTAACCGCGCCATGAACTGGTCAGAAATTCCGCCGTCCATAGAGGCGCTGGGACCGATAAATTTCCCGCCGGTAATGCCGGTGTAGAACTGCAGAGCGACGACATTCGACACGTCTATGACGACCTTGGTAAAGAATAAACTGAAGTTTATTAGGAGTGCGGAAATAATAATGCTTGCCAGAAGTTTTTTTGCATCGTTCCCGAGTCCGAGAATTGTGTTGATGGACACCCAAAGCAGGGTAAAGATGAACACTATATTCATCATGTCTCGTATCGTTGCCCAGGTCGTATCTATGTTGAGTTTGGCCGCGAACTCACTTAAGTTGAGTGTAAAAACTGCCGAGTAGTTTAAGAAAACCCCCGCCATCCACAAGAGATAGCCTGCCATGCCTAGTGCCCAGTTTGCGACATAGGGTAGGAGACAGTTAACCGGATCGCTGATTACACTAAAGAATGTGGAGCCGCACTTGTCTTGCAGCGCCTTCTCTGCCGCCGCCTTAGAAGCCGCCGCTTTTGCAGCGGCTTCCCCACCTGAAGTGGATGTGTCTCCTCCGGCAGTCTGGCCGGAAAGTACCGGAGCCTGGCATCCAAGGTAATCATCCCAGACCCCTCCGCTCTGCGCGCAGGCAGTCGCACTCGTGGCGCCGGAGACGTTATTTTGCGCCTGGCACCCGACATAGCTGTCCCAGACCCCTCCGCTCTGCGCGCAGGTGGCCGCGTCCGTTATACTTGAAAGACTGGTTTGAGCGTGGGCAGTTGTTGTCAGAAAAAACGAAAACACAAACACAATAGCGACGGCGGCGCCAAAGAAAGAAAGACCCGATTTTTTTGTGGCGAGTTTTTCCAAGTACTCATTTATTATATCAAACATTATCAGTTTGGTTTACTATTTGTTGTCCACTTCATGGTGGATTTTAGCGCTGAGTCCTAGGCGCGGATGAAAACAGCGCCAAAATTATATCGGCGGACTTGCAGAAAATGTTTTATTCCGGCTAGCGAGGAGCGTGTGGAAGTGTGCTAATTTCCACAACGTCCGAGCGACGACGGAAACAAAAGGTAAATACCTCAACGGGTGCAGGGCTTGCCCTGCGGTTTAGTACCTTTTATTAAGAGCATACAGCGTTCTCTGCCCCGATGGCGGGGTCGGACTATAAAGGCGAGTTTTTAGAATTATCCGGCGTTAGTGTTGTTTTGGAGCTGTTGTATTTGGTTTCGTATTTCGGTTTCTTTTGCCCCACAGGCGGTAATACGCGGCGTTATCTCGTTTTGTATAAGCGATTGCGCTTGAGTGGCTTCCGTTGCCCTTATCCGCGCCACGTCGGTAGTGCTGTGGGCAGAATTTCTGTATATCAGAAAATCTTCATAGATGGCCGAGAAGGCGGGAGTTCCCGCTTTTGCCGAAGACAATCTTTGTTTAAAGTCCCCGAGCTTGGAGCTTATAAGAGTGGAGGAAGCAATTTCCTGGTTTATAACGGCTCTTTTGACGGCAATCACGTCTTTAACCGTGGTGCTTGCGAAGGTTAGTCCGGAAACGACCGGCTCCAGTGTTTTGTAGTTCGGGTCCAGGGCGATAACCCTATAATAACAGGCTGACAATGTTCCAATGCTGATTTCGGCATTTGTTAGGACACCCAGGACCACGTTTTTTGCGGCACGGTAATCCCCTTCGGTTTTTATTGAATCCTCCACACTCCCTAAGCCCGAGTTTTGCGTTAATTGGGTGCTTGAATTTGCAAAGGCCGGATTTGTCGGAGAGATAAGCTGACTGGAGAAGGAGCCGTAGTTGCTGGAGCTGCCTCCTCCGCTTACAACACCGGCCGCCGCGTCACTTAACGACTTTACACCCATCATGGTTACCTGGTTGACGAAGGCTTCCGTAATTGCGCCGACGGAGTCCATGAAAGTTTTGGCGAGCTCCCCCTGTCTGATGGGGCTTGTGATGGAGGCAGTCAGGTAATCCGCCGCAGCCTTGCCCGGTGTCTGGGTTTCCCACTTGTCACAATTTTTGATTGTGTCTCCCGTATTTATATTTGAATTATCCTCCGCATCCAAAGACCCTGCGTTATATGAAACCCAGTGGACACATTTTTTAAATGAGAGGAATCCTCCGCTTTGCGAAAGGTCTTGCTGGGCGAACCCGGCCGCCTTGGCTTTTCTCTGAGCCAGCTCTCTTTCCGCTTGCAGATATGCCCCGTAAATATTGTTTTTGTCGTACTGGGTTAGGGAATACCAATTGCTCCAACCGCTTGGACCCCACACGTTGCCGTATATGAATTGTCTGGCGTAGGCTTCTCTCGCGTACGGTGTGCTTAAGCCCGGAGGACAGGTGTTTCCTCCGCCGCGAGACTGGCAGTTGCGCGCCATATCGTCGTATAGGGTAAAGCCGTTCCCTCTGGGATTCAGGATTGAATATGCCAAATCCAGCGCATACGGATTGTTGGTTTGTTCTCCTACGAGTTTAATTATAAAGATGTTGGTCTGCTCTTTGGCAATGTTGTTGAAAAAAGCGTTTGGGTCGGTTAAGAATGACGGCTGACCTTCGAAGCCTGTATTTATCCAGTTGATAATGCTTCCGGTCATTTTTCTCAATACGGCCTTGGCTATCATGATTGCGAGCGGATTAAGGGTGTAGTCTACACTGGAAGATAGTCCGGTAAAAAGAGAGGTCTCTGTTTCTGAAGGGAAGTTAAGCCAGTCGGAGACCGGAACCGTTGCCCCTATTGATATTTGGGCCTCCGCTTTTTGGGGTAAAGATAAAAAAGAAGAAGAAGCGACTATCGATAAGACAAGAACAGCCAGGATTGTTTTTTGGAATAGAGTGTTTTTTTCAGGAGGCTTCATTTATTTAAAATTATATACCGCGGGAGAATATATATCCACCATCTTCTTTTGTGAATATGGTTTTTTGATTCGCGAAGTATAAAGAGAGGCCCTGCAGGGCGATTTTTATCTTTAATACCCCTTCCCCGTAATTCCTTACGCTCACCAATGCCACGATGGGATCGGTATCAACCATCGACATGCCCTCTATTGTCCTGCCGAAATAACTGAATCCGTTAACAAGCGTAAGGTGCTGTTCGAGAGCGCTCTTCGGGGCGGGCAATTTTAGAAGTTCCGCAACGGCCCTTTTATAGTTTTTCGCCGAATCGGCTATTTTTTTCAGCTCGGAGGAGCTTCCGTTTTTCAGATAATTCGCCAAAGAAGTCGCGTCACCCATGCTTTCTCTTTTCAGATTGGCGGCTATTGCGGCGGTGACGTCATTGCCGTATTTTTTTATTGAATCCGGCGTCTCTGCGGGCGCAACCGCAAGGTCGCTTATGGCGTAGGCTTTCGGTTCAAGGAGTTTCTTTATCGAGTCGCTCAGTTCAGCGGTCAGTTTTGCCTGGTTTTCTTCTGTTAGTCCGCCGGACTGTCCAAGTACCGCGTAATTCGCGTAAAGGTTTCTGGCGATAGTATCAGTCAGGCTGTCCCCGGGCGAAGTCCCGCTTGCTCCGGGTGCGGATTTCTCATCCGGGCTTATTGTTTTAAGCTTGTCATTAGGCCCGGCTAGGACGGGGCTCCTTTTTTCTTTTACCTCCTCGCCATCCGGTGTGCCGTCTTTGTCGGTGTCTGTATTGTTCGGATCTGTTCCCCAAAGCGCCTCTTCCCAGTATTTAAGCCCGTCTTGGTCGGCGTCATTTTGCAGGAAATCCCTTGCTTCGGACAGGTTGTCTTCGGCAACAAGACCCCTCCCCGCTTGTTCCGTCGCATAAGGCGCCGCCCGGTTCTTAATGAATTTAGAGTAAACGCTTATGCCGATGAGGGTGGATGCCAACAGAAGCGAAATTATGATTTTTTTATGTGTTATAAGCATACAAATTGAAACTTTTTCTCCAAGACATTATATCAGTTGCCGAACTGGATCAGTAGTCGGTTGGCGCCGGACGAAAACGCCGGCTACATAAGGCTAAGCGTTGATGTTTAATTCCCGTGACAGGCATTTCCAATCCGCTGTCGTTATGTTTTCCGCCCGCGTTTTTTCATTTAGTCCGCAGCCCCCGAACGCTTTTCTTAGAGACTCTTCGGCAAAGATTGTTTTTAAATTGCCCATCAGCATCTTTCTTTTGTGTCCGAAACCGGTTTTCATGATTTCAAAGAATCTTTCCTGTTCGCGTTTATTTGCAAAAGATTCTTTTATGTTCTCAATAAGCAGTATGGCCGAGTCGACTTTTGGCGGAGGGCTGAAATAACGCGCCGGAACTTTTTTTATATATTTTGGCAGCCCGTACAGTTTGATGCTTACCGAAAGAATGCTTTCCTTGCCGTCGCGCGCGGCTATTCTTTCGGCGACTTCTTTTTGGACGAGCAAAACGGCGCGCGACGGTTTTATTTCTCCGCCGATGAAAAGGCGCAGGATTTCTCCCGTTATGTAATACGGAATGTTGGCAACCAAATTGTAGCCGCCGGTTTTTATATCGTGTCGTTTAAAATCAAAATTCAAAATATCTTCGTTCGCCAGGACTAGTTGCCCGCTTTTTAGTTCTCTTGCGAATTTTTCCTTTAGGAGATCTACCATCCTCTTGTCTTTTTCCACCGCAATGACTACCGCGCCAGCCGAAAGAAGCGCGGAGGTAAGCGCCCCTTTCCCCGGGCCTATTTCAACCGTAATCTTTCCTTCTCTAATCTCGGCGGTTTTTATAATGTCGTTTACTGTCCCGCGCGCCGTCAAAAAATGCTGCCCGAGTGATTTTTTTGCGCTGTAGTTAAGTTTTTCCCGCATAAATTATATTCGGTTAAATCATATCATATAAGTTGATTCGCCTTTTTTCGTTCCCCGAAATTCTGGTGAACTAAACGGCGGGGTTGGGGTTTCGGGCTTGTGTTATAATAT
The DNA here is from genome assembly GCA_041659085.1 of Minisyncoccota bacterium. GTDB lineage: Bacteria > Patescibacteriota > Minisyncoccia > Phycocordibacterales > VMEP01 > JBAZYZ01. Next base: position 36,660 of record JBAZYZ010000003.1, on the reverse strand, counting down.
AATTATGCGTTTTACACAATCGTTTCCGGTCATATTATTGTCGTCTGTCGTGTTTTCATTCGGAATAAGCGCGGGGGCTCAGGCGGGCGACCCCGGGATATTTGCCGCTGATATCTCGCTTGGTTCTTCGGGCAAGCAGGTCGTCCTGATTCAGCGGATCCTTAACCGGGAACAGGAGACGCGCGTTGCGAACACCGGACCCGGTTCTCCGGGGAATGAGACGGAATATTTTGGCCTGCTTACGAAAGCGGCAGTTGCGCGGTTCCAAGAAAAGTATGCAAGTGAGGTTTTGTCGCCCGTCGGGCTTAAGCGAGGCAGCGGATATATCGGGTTTTACACAAGAGCGAAACTCAGCGCTATTTTTAGGTCAACGGCAGTTGCGGGAAGTACCATTCCGGCCGCGCCGTCTGTCGCATCTTCAAGTTTGGCGGTTGAGCCCCCTCCTTCAATAATTTCTGTTTCCACTACTACGCCCCAAAACCCCAACTTAAAGAATCTTGATAAATTTTTAGCGGCTGTTGAACGCGCTGCGGCTAAAAAGGGGCTTTCCACTACCGAGCTCACCCTTATTAAGGAGCAAATTGTTAAACGAGCTGCGACAACAACCGATATGCGCGCCGCTTTTTTGGAGTTAGTTAAGAACAAGCCGAGCCAGTCCGCTCACAGTGATTCTTTTATGGATCGGATTTTTACGGTTGCGGGGCGAGCCTTCAGCGCTATTTTCAAACCTGAACGCGCTCAAGCTTTGACAGGTGTTCCATTCGGAGGAGCGCTCTTGGACGCTTTTTATTGCGAGGATAGTGCGACCTGGCTTATAACTGTTGAACCGCTTCCGCCGTCGTACGCCGCTTTGCTCACTTATGTACCGGGGTCGCAGGCCTATCTTTCCTACAATATTCCATTTACTGAATGGCTTCTTGGCGAATATGCACCAGGCGCCGGTGTGTGTATTGTTGCGTGCCCGTACTGTGTTTATATCCCGTCGGAAGGAATGATTACTCCAATGACTGGCTCCTCCCTCATCTGATTGCAGAAAATCTTTTTAATCCAGATAAACCACCCGGTGGATACTGTTTTCTCTCTCTTCAAACTGCACCAGATCATGGGCAATATCACCCAAGAATTCCGAAGGCGCGTTAATCTGGCGCGAACCGAATATTGTGCGCACCTCGGTAAAGGTAAGATAAAGTTTTTTCTTGGCGCGGGTAAGGGCCACGTAAAACAAACGCCTCTCCTCCTCGGATTGTTCCTCCGAAACATTGCCGTTGTTTATTCGCCGGTGCGGGAAGAGGTCGGCTTCAAGCCCGGTAATGAAAACATGCCCAAACTCCAGGCCTTTTGAAGCATGTACGGTCATGAGCCTGACGGCATTTTTCTTGTTTTCTTTATTGTTAATGTGGTCGAGCGAATCTTGGTCGCTTGCCAAAGCGGCGTCATCCAGAAGTTTTTCCACACCCTCTTTCCCTGGATGTATGTCATAACGAGTGGCAAGTGTGACCATTTCCATAAGATTCTCGAATCTTTCTTTATCCTCGTCTCCTCCCGCCATGAGCATTTCCTCAATACCTGTTCTTTTAATCGCGAACCTTACTGCTTCGGAAGTTTTCTTTGTTTCCATGACGGCATTGATGTCAGCCAGAATTTTGCGGAAAGAAGAAATTTTCTCTCTCATAGCCCCGGAAAGAGCGGATTCTTGCCCGGCAAATATTTTGGCGATGGTGGCCGGACCTATGCCCCGCGACGGAACATTAAGAATTCTTTTCAAATCGGAAAGACTTTTTTCATTTAGCGACGCTCTTATGTACGAAAGGATGTCTTTTACTTCTTTTCTTTCAAAAAATTTAGTGCCAAGGACTTGATACGGCACACCGGTGGATAAGAACGCCTCTTCAAGCGCCCGTGACTGGAAGTTGGCCCGGTAAAGCACGGCGATTTCCTGCTCCGGCACGCCTGACAGGATAAGGGATTTGGATTTTTCGGCGATGAACTTGGCTTCATCGCTCTCATCATACGCGGCGTAAATGCTTACCTTCTCCCCGTCAATGTTTTTGGTGAACAGATTTTTTTCTTTCCGGACTTTGTTTTTCCTGATAACGGTGTTCGCGACTTCAAGTATGGTTTTAGTGGAACGGTAGTTCTCTTCAAGCAATATGACTGTTGCGCCGGGATAATCTTTTTCAAAATTGAGCAGATTGCGGAGATTTGCCCCGCGCCAACCGTAAATATTTTGGTCCGAATCGCCGACTACGCAAATATTTTTGTTTTTTTGGGATAAAAGACGGGAGAATTGATATTGTGAAGCGTTGGTATCCTGGTATTCATCTATATGAATGTATAGCCACCGGTTTTGATAGTACTCCAGCACGTCCTTGTTACCCTGGAGGAGTTTTACGGCCCTTAGAATAAGGTCGTCAAAGTCTAGGCCGCCTTCTTTTTCTAGGATGCGTTCGTACTTTGCCCATACCCCGGCCACGATTTTCGGGAAATAATCTTCCGCTTCCGCCGCGTACTCGCTTTGCGTTATCATGTCGCCTTTGTATCTTGAAATGATGTTTTTTATTCTGCCCGGTTCAAATTGCTTTGGGTCAAGGTTGGACTCTTTGAGCGCTTCTTTTATGGCCGAGAGCGAGTCATCCTGGTCAAAGATTGAGAAGTGGCGAGTCAGTCCGATTTTTTGCGCATTTTCCCGGAGAATGTAGATGCCGAGTGAATGAAACGTGCTCATAAAAGGCTGGCTCTCGGTACCGGAAAGAAGCGCCCGTTCTTTTTTGAGGAGAGCATAAGTCCTCTCCTTCATTTCTTTGGCCGCCTTATTGGTAAAAGTGATGGCCAATATTTGAGACGGCTCAATCCCGCTTTTTACCAGATTCAAAATACGATGGGAAATGGTTTTTGTTTTGCCTGCCCCCGCGCCGGCTATTATAAGAAGCGGTCCGTCTTTATGATTGGCCGCTTTTTCCTGGGCCGGGTTCAGTTCACCGCTTATTTTCATCACACAACTATACCACGAACAAAAAGCGTCCCTTCCGGGGACGCTTTTTGTTCGTGGTGAGAATTTAGTTGTTCTCCTCGGACTCCTTTTTTGCGCGTTTGAGCACTTCGGCAAGTCTCGCCCTTTCCTCGGGGGCCAATTCCCGGTCCCCCGGCATGGCCGGGCTGCTCAGGTTTTCCTCCGGGTTATTATCCCCCGGTTTTTTGTCAGGGGCCGGGTCTGTTTGGGGGAATCTTTCTAGGGAAGACATGTTTGTCCGATAAACTTATTTACATTATCTCCTTTTTCCCGCTAAACTCCAAATTTGAGCGATATCCACACCACCCCCTTAACTTGATTGACTTATCCGGGGTGGTTGCTACCATTGAGTTAGGCACCAGAAAACTCGGGTGTTAATAAACAAAAATGGCTCAGTTAAGCCATTTTAATGGTTTTTGTCTGTTTCTGGACCTAAATTGCTTGTTTTTCCGTATTTACAGAGCTTAGTCGGTCTGTAAGGAGCAAGCAGTTTCAAAATTAGGCTTATATCTAGGAACTCAAAAGAACAGGGCGCGCCGCGTGTTTTCTTGGCTCGTCTAGTGAAAAAATCGTTGTTTTGCAAGCTTTTCGTGGGAAGGCTTGTTTTGTCTTTGGTCTTTTCATCCACCATTTTGTTATCCCCATCCGTAGCGTCGGCCGGGGTTTTGTCTTTTGTGGGAGGACTTTTTTCTGGGAAATCCGTTAAAGCGGAACAAAGCGTTCAGAATAACTCCCAGAACATGCCTATTCTTCAGGCAACGGTCAGCCCCGATCTCAGTTTTGCCCGTGGTGGGGGCGACATAACTGTTTTGGGCGACGGGTCTCTTTTGCCCGAGACCGGGTATATTGGCACACAGGCCGATATTGGGGATGAGTCCGTAAACAGCGGTCAGATAAGCATCTATATTGTCCGCGAAGGAAATTCTCTGGGTCAGATTGCCAAGATGTTTGGCGTTTCGGTCAATACTATTAAGTGGGCCAACGACATAAAGGATGGAACCATAACACCGGGGCAGAAACTTATTATTCTTCCGGTTTCGGGTATCCAATATGATATTAAAAAAGGAGATACCGTTAAAAGTGTTGCCAAGAAGTTCAAGGCCGACGTCGGCGAGATACTCACTTTCAATGGCTTGTCTGAGGACTCGGAGTTAAACATAGGCGACACGATTATAATTCCTGACGGGGAGGTTGCCCCCACTCCGACAAGCAAACCCAGGCCGACGTCAAAAGTCCGCGGAGCGAAAAATGTGCCGAATTATACGGGCTACTACACTCGTCCTATCAGCTACGAAGAAGGGCACAAAACACAGGGTATCCACGGTTACAACGGTGTTGATATCGGCGCTTCTACCGGCACTTCCATACACGCGTCAGCCGAGGGGGACGTTATTGTTTCCAGGAACAGCGGGTATAACGGAGGTTACGGCAAGTATATTGTCATTCAGCATAACAACGGCACGCAAACTTTGTACGGACACATGAGCGCGGCGGTTGTTCCTGAAGGTGCTCATGTCACGCAGGGGCAGATAATCGGTTTCGTCGGTAACACCGGGCACTCTACCGGCCCTCATGTTCACTTTGAAATCCGCGGAGCAAAAAATCCGTTCTGACATTCGGCTAACGACCAACGGTTAACAACTTACGATAAATAAAAAATCCGCCAGACTGGCGGATTTTTTATTTATATGATATCTCTCGGTCTGTAACGCAAAGCCTCAAGCAGATGTTTAGTCCCGATTGAATCGCTGCCGTCCAAATCGGCGATGGTGCGCGCGACTTTTATGGTTTTGTGATAGGCGCGCGGGGAGAGATCCAGTTTGCGCGCGCTCTCATTCAATAATTTGCGGATGTCGTCCGTGATAGGGATAAGTTTTTCGAGCAAACGAACTCCGACGTCGCTGTTGGTTTTTATTTTATTTTTGTTTTGCGCGAAGCGCTTGGCCTGTGTTTCCCGCGCGGATTTTACGCGCAAGGATGCCTCGCGGCTCCCCTCCCCGCTTGCTTTCTCGGATAATTTTTCGTAATCAATGTGTCCAACTTCAAGCCATAAATCTATGCGGTCCATAATCGGTCCGGAGAGTTTTCTTTTGTATCTGGCGATATCGCCGGGCGAGCAGGAGCATCGCTTGCCTTTCACGTTGTTGTTTCCGCACGGGCACGGATTCATGGCGGCGACTAAGATGAAATTTGCCGGGAAGATGGCAGTGCCCTTGGCTCGCGAGACATGCACCATCTTGTCTTCAAGCGGCTGTCTTAATGATTCCAAAACTCTTTTATCAAATTCCGGGAACTCGTCCAGAAATAATACTCCCCTATGCGCGAGAGTCACTTCTCCCGGCTTGGGGGTCGCACCGCCGCCTATTATTGAGACGTACGATGCGGTGTGATGCGGCGCGCGAAATGGCGCTTCACGCATGATATTTTCACGGAGAAGTCCGGCGACTGAATGAATACTCGTAACTTCAAGCGCCGAATCCCGGTCAAGTTCCGGAAGTATCCCGGCGAAAGCTCGGGCGAGCATCGTTTTGCCTGTCCCGGGCGGACCGTAGAAAGCTATATTATGTCCGCCGCCCGCGGCTATCTCCAGACCCCTTTTGGCGCTTTCTTGTCCGCGGATGTCACAGAGGTCAAGCATGTCCCCGCGCGTTTTTTCTCCCCCTTCGCTTTTTGCCGCAGGAAGAAGCTTTTTCTTTTTACTTTGATTTTCTGCGCCACCCGTTGCCTCTCTGAACGTAAGGTGTTCAATCAGCTCTTTGAGATTTCCCACTCCGTATACGATGAGGCCGTCAATGAGCGTGGCTTCGTCAGCATTTTCTTTTGGCACAAAAATTTCCGTGAATCCTTTTTGTTTTATTTCGCGGGCTATCGGGAGGACTCCGCGGACGGAACGGATTGAGCCGTCAAGGGAAAGTTCTCCCAAAAAAATTTTTTTGTCCGGAATAAAATCAATATCGCCGGACGATTGCAGGTACGCAAGCGCTATAGGCACGTCAAAAAGCGGACCTTCCTTTTTAAGGTCCGCCGGCGCGAGGGAGATGATTATCTTTTCGTTTTTGCTTTTGGGCGGTTTGAAGCCGGTATTTTTTATTGCCGCGCTTACCCTGTCGCGCGCTTCTTCCACCGCCTTGTCCGGAAGGCCGACGACATTGAAGGAGTGAAGCCCGCGTGAGACATCGACCTCAACGGAGACCATATTTGCCCCGAGAAGTGTCGGTTGGGCCGAATATACTTTTGAAAACATCTTTTTGTTTGTTTTGTTCGCTGCGCCTTGTCTTTATTTTTTTGTTTGCGGCTGGACTTAGTTGGCGTTTAGATGTTCCATGCAGGTTGTCGCGGCCGGGTTGGCCTCCATCCGTCTTTCTTCAATTTTCTTTGCGCATACGCGGCAGATTCCGTAATTCTCGGTCTCAATTTTCTTTAGCGCTTCAGTTATTTCAGACAACCGTTGCTCGAGCTCCCCCTCGGTGGAGACAGCCTCCTCAAAACCCTCAACCATATCAGCGGCAATATTTTGGTCCGGCTCAGCTTCCGGTTCCGTTTCCGGAGGCACAGCCTCCCAGTCTTTCGGGTTGCCGGGATTTTTTCTGCCTATTGCCGACAGCTCTCCCAGAAGCTTGGTTTTTTCCGCTTCCAGTTTTCCTTTAAGTTGTTCAATATTTATTTTCATATTTATTATGTTAACATACCAGTTTTATTTTGGAAGAAAAAATGCTTTTTGGCCCGACGCCGTATCGCCCGACCCGCGTCTTTTACCTGCCGATTGGCCCGGACGAATTTAATCTTCTTATAACCTCCTCCATTGTGTCGCCTGAGGTGGTGATAATCAGAGTCTCTTTATCTTTGAATGTGTACAAAAGCAGCGTACTGCCGTTGTCATCGGTAAGGACGCGGGTATCCCGGTTTTTTAGGGTCCTATCCTCAAAGGATTTTGTGAAAACCTGGCTGTCGGGATTTTTTTCTACGGCAAATACCGGCAGAAGATCCCTCGCCATGTACTGTTCCCAGCCGAGCATGCCTGCGAAAGTATTTTCATAAAAGTTTGTTTTCAAAATAATAAACGGATGGTTGCCGTTGAAGGTGTGGACACCCAGCATGAAATCTTCATCGAGCGAACGTAAAAGTGACGGAGGCATTCTGTTGTCCAGGAAATAAAACAGGCGTTGGGTGGTAAGCGGGGTCTCCCCATCACCTGTATTTTCGGTAAGCGATATGTTTTCTATCGTGTCCAGCTTGTTGTTGGCGCTTTTTACTTCCTTCGCGATGGTTTTGGTTATTACCTCGGTTTGTTGTCCAGCAGTCGGAATAACTTTTCCGTTTTCGGCGAAAATGAAAGATTGAACTACCGCAGGCGGTTGCCCCACAATCGTTCCGGTTTGTTTGTATTTATTGAAAACAACAATAGCGGCAACCGTGCCGGAAAGGAGCATGGCGAATCCCGCCACTATAAAAACGATATTCCATTTATTACGCGGAGATTCAAGCTCTAAAATTTGTTGTTTGCGGGCTTGTTCGGCCACGACCATGCGGACAAGAGAAGTTTTCTGCCCCTTTACGCTTTCTGCCACATCAGCCTGGTAAGTGCGGATTGCTTTAAGATTGCTTGCTTCGCTCGGGGGATCTTCTTCCGGTTCCGGCTTGTAAGACCCGGGCATTTTGAGCGGCTCCGGTCTGGCAATGGGGCGCGTATCGCTCACTGCTTCCTTCACCGCAGTCGCCTGCGCAGGTTCAGTCTTGGTTTCAGCAATATTGGGCTGGACAAATTGCGGCGGAGCCGCAACTGCAGTCGCATTTATTATTGGCAGCGTTGTGGAAAAGAAGGTCGGCGCCGACAGGGCTGTTTTTGCAGGAGCCGCGGCAGCCGAAGATGTTGCCTCCGGAGCAGGAGATGGAGAAGGGATTGTTGCCGACGGAATTATTTTTGGAGTTTCTGTCTGAGGGATGGCGTTTATCTTAGGTTCGGGGTTAATTGTTTGAGGTGGCTCCGCTTGAGCCGCGGCAGCCGGCGGCTTTACTTCCGGGGACGGGACGATTGGCGGAATCACGGACGGCGGAATTATTTTTATCGGTTCGGGCAGTTTGATGGCGCTCGTCTCAGGTATTGCCGCGGCAGCCTTCGGCGGCTCAGTGCTGACGACAGTAATCGGAGGTTGGACAAATTGCGGCGGAGCCGTGACAGGGACCGCTACTGTTGGCACGGCGGGTGTAGTATCCGGCACCTGAGGAGCAGGGACCGCTTCCGCGGGTGCAATGATATTCGGCGGCTTTACTTCCGGGGACGGGACGATTGGCGGAATCACGGACGGCGGAATTATTTTTATCGGTTCTGCGGGGGTAATCGGAGTTGCAACGCTTGCGATATTCGTGGTGGTGATATTTTGCAGCGGAGGTTCTTGCACAAACGAAATACCCCCAATATTTTCATCCTTGCCTATTTCGGGCAGGTCAATTATTTCTTGCGGAGGAATAATATTTTCATCATCCATGAACATAATTATAGCAAAAAACAGCCGACGTTTTGTGCTTATTGTGTTAGTAAGACCAGGGAAAGAAAAAAGAGAACTCACGGTTCTCTTTTTTCAAGCCCGGTTTAACTGGTTTTACTTGATGGTTGTTCGCGCCGTCCGCGGCGAACGGAACTGCTGCGGGTACCTATGAGATATTTGCGCGGGTCTGCGGAAAGATCTATAAATTCGTCTGCCGCTTCCTTCAGCTTAAGTGATGTGGATTGTCCGAAAGAGATAACTTCCACCTGGCACCCCGACAACTTCAGGTATTCAACCAGCGGAACATAATCTCCGTCGCCGGCAACGAGAACAACAGTGTCCAATTTCGCCGACATTTTAATTGCGTCTACGGCGAGACCCACATCCCAGTCCCCCTTTTTCGCTCCGCCCCAGAAAATTTGCAGGTCTTTAGTCTTGGTCTCAATCCCCAGTTTACCCAATGCTTCAAAAAAACTGGTTTCTTCGCCTCCTTCCGTGGTGATGACATAGGCCACGGCTCGTACGAGTTGTCTGCCGGCCACGGCTTCTTTCAAAATTGCTCCGAAATTAACCTTCGCCTTGTAGAGATTTTTGGCGCTGTGATATAGGTTTTGCGTATCTATAAAAATACCGACACGCTGGTCTTTATGTTTAATTACACTCATATAAAAATTTTTAATTTACAATTCTGATAAAAAACAACCTGGGCTCCATGGTGGATTATGAACCCATGGTCCAAGCATATAACGATATTTTCAATTATCAAAGAAGCAGGCTTTTGCCCCCTGTGGAGTTCTAAGAGGATTTTATTACGCAGGTTACTTTAGTCCGAGTTTTTTTACCAGGGAGTTATAGCGTGTCTTGTTCTTCTTTTCCAGATACTTAAGATGGGTACGGCGGTCGGCAACCATTTGTATAAGACCGCGTCGCGAGTGGTTGTCTTTGCTGTGTTTTTTGAGGTGTGAAGTCAATTCAGTGATACGCTCGCTCAAAATACCAACCTGAACCTCCGAGGAGCCGGTATCCTTTTCGTGGACCTGCGTTTTCTTTATTAAATTAGCCTTTTTCTTTCCTTTTAGCATGATTTAACCAGTATATCACAAAAGCCCTTTATTTGCAACCTTTTGGTGGCAGGAGTTTGTTTTAGGGATCTTAAGGCTATTTGACTATTTTGTTCATTACTGATTTAATAAACGGTATAGAACCATGAATTTTAAAGGAACAATGCCTCTCCAGAAGGCCCCCGACCAAGAAAACCCGACTTTTGACATTGGGGCTGAGGCCTCAAACGACCCGGCCTTTTTTGAGGAATTTGCTGACCGCCTGTTTGGTGTCAGGGCCGCGATAGAAGGTTTCATGGGGACGGAAAAGGAGAAAGAGTACCTGAAGAGCAATTTTGTTTTGTTCCGCTCCGTTTTGAAGAATATCAATAGCCAGATTGACGAAGCGGAGGGCAAGGGTGACATCATTTTAAGCAAGAATCTTAAGGCGCTTAAAACAAGTTTGAAGGCGGAGGTCAGAGAAATTGAGGATAAAAAATTAATATAATAATAAAAAATATATGAACCCAGAAAGAGGAAGTCTAGACTTTAGCCAGGGATTTATTACTCCAGAGGATGCAATAATGTTTTTTGAAAATACCGACGAGGGGTCGGATATCGAAGAGAAAATCAACGAAATGATTGCGTCTGTGGAAGGCGCTGACCAAGGCGAATTGGCCGATAAAGTTCAGGCGGCCAAGGGGCTTCAGGGGAGTATTGTTACTCACCTGTCTAAGTTGGAGGAGATAGACAAAAACGAAGTACCGTCCGACGTTCTGAAAAAGGCCAGGGCACTCGCGGATCGTTTAAACATAAGTATCGCTAAGCACAGCCAATAGGCAGTACTTTTAAACAGGCGCCGCCTTGAATGGCGGTTTTTGTTTTGGCTGCGTCGATTAATATTGTGCGACGTTGTGGTATCATTAAACGCAAATGGCTTCCCTAAAAGAGCTGAAAAAGGAATATCTTGAGTATTTGGAGATTGAGAAAGGGCGGAGTTTAAAGACGGTTGAAAATTATGACCGTTATCTTGACCGTTTTTTTGGATTTGCCAAGATTGATTCGCCTAAGGGCATAAACGACAACGTTGTGCGTGAATTTCGCTTATGGCTAAACAGGCAAATCGCCCGCGATGGCAAGCTTGGTGAAGAAACGCTAAAAAAGAAAACCCAGAATTATTATTTGATAGCGCTCCGGAGTTTTCTAAAGTATCTGATTAAGCGCGACGTGACATCCCTTTCTCCGGACCGCATAGAACTGGCGAAAGTTTCCGAGAGGCACCTGGACCTGATTTCTATTGAGGAGCTTACACGCCTTTTGGATGCTCCCAATGGGGACGATTTGAAGTCACTGCGGGACAAAGCGCTTCTTGAACTTTTATTCTCCACAGGTCTCCGTGTTTCAGAGCTCTGCTCTCTTCCCCGTGAATTGGATTTAAGAAAAGACGAATTTTCCGTGCGCGGCAAAGGTGAAAAAGTTCGCGTGGTGTTTCTCTCCGACTCCGCCAAGACGGCAGTAAAAAAATATCTGGACAAACGCGCCGATATGGATGACGCGCTTTTTGTAAATTTAGGAAAGCTAAATATGTCCGGTAAAGATTCTTCGCGTCTGACCCCGCGTTCGGTTGAAAGAATTGTCGCACACTACGCCATTAAAGCCGGCATATCAAGGAAAGTTACTCCGCATGTTATAAGACACAGTTTTGCCACCGACCTCTTGGGCAATGGCGCCGATATCCGCAGCGTCCAAATGATGCTCGGCCACGCGAGCATCTCTACCACGCAAATCTACACGCACGTCACGGACAAGGCGCTTAGGGATATCCACAAGAAATTTCACAGCAAAGGCAAATAAACATAACTTGACGCAAATATTTTGTCATGATTTCGTCAAAATAAAACAAGGGCCCCGAATCCGGACCCTCGTCAATGCACTCTCTTGGCGTTGTCGGCGTCAAAGTGCCACCACTTTACCCGCCTGCTGTCTGTTTGGTTTGCGCCGCTTCTCATCACGAGGTCGACCATTATTCCTTCGGTATCAGTAACCCAGATTGATACAACGAGGTCTCTCGGATATTCTTCCGGAAAAGCGGTTCCGGCTATCTCGTTTATCTCCATTAAGTTCGTTATTTCATCCCCGTCTTCCACGTCGTCACCCATCATGGGTGTCGGGGTCCCGTCGGCGTCTATTTTCAGATACAGTTCGTCGTCATCAATGCCCCACTTTTGGGCGAGACTGATCAGGTTAGAAAGGACGATTTGGTGTATAACAATTTTCGGCATGATTTCCTCTACGTGTTAGCGCGATTGGAAGTACCGCCATACTGACCTAATCGTCTTCCAAATTTGCGGCTTCGTCAAGCGCAAATAAAAAAGAGGCGCGTCATGCGCCCCTCTTGGGATACCTCTTGCTTGCGCAGGTCTGTTTTACTTAGACCATGCTGAAGAATGATGGAGGGATGTCTTCGCCGCGCAGTTTCATAATGACGACCTTCATCAAGCGTTTTCGCACCCCCGCTGTTTCATCGAGGATGTTGTCAGGCCCCGCCATGACGCACCACTTGATTGCGGTCTCGATAATCTTTACGTCTACCGGCGCCCCGAACCCGCCTTCGTTCTCGGGCTGCTGAAGCTGTGCCGCAATGCTTGTAGCGATATCGTGAATCTTTTCCAGGTCCATACCACCTCCCATTGTAAACAGTTGTCCTTCCCTTATTTCGCGATCGTTGTTGATCCGCAGATTTTTGCTGTTGTGTTGTGTCGCAAAATAAAAAGGCGGGACAGGGCCCGCCTTCCAAAACACCGGAAGCCCTACCAACCGGGAGCGGCGGGCCGGTATTTTCCCTGAGCGTCGATGAGTTTGTTGAAGACCTCCATCGGCGCAGGATTTGGTTGACCCGCAACGGGATTATCCCGCATTACTTGGGACATTCCGACAGCCTTTGCCCAGAATGCGTCTTGCTTTGCGCCACTCATTTCAACTGGCATAAACACTCCTTTAGTTTTAGATACGGAACGTATCCTTTTTGTTTATATCACGTTATTTAGTTTTGTCAATCGTTACTGTTTTGGCATATAAGATATACTTTACAGAATGAAAATGATCTCCTGGAACGTAAATGGACTACGTGCGGTTGCCAAGCGCGGGGACTTCGGTTGGGTGTCCAAAGATAAACCCGATATCGTGTGTTTACAGGAAGTGAAGGCTGAAGCCGACCAATTACCCCCGGAAATTCGGGATATACCGGGCTACTTTTCTTATTTCTCTCATTCAAATGGGAGGAAAGGTTACAGCGGTGTCGCTTTGTATACGAAAGTTGAGCCGGGAAAAATTGAATATGGGATGGGTGTTCATAAGTATGACCAAGAGGGCAGGATGATTGTTGCCTATTATAAAAATTTTGTTTTGCTCAATGTCTATTTCCCAAACGGCGGCGGCGGACCGGAAAGACTGCAGTTTAAGCTGGAGTTTTACGATGAGTTTTTGAAATTTATAGAAAAACTCCGCAAAAAAGGAAAGTCCGTAATTTTCTGCGGAGACATAAACACCGCGCACGAAGAAATAGATCTAGCTCGCCCGAAAGAAAATGAGAAAAATACGGGGTTTTTGCCGGAAGAACGGGCGTGGTTGGATGAAGTGATTTATCACGGGTACATTGACGTGTTTCGTCACCTCAATCCGCATAAAAAAGAAATTTATACTTATTGGGACATGAAAACCCGCGCCCGGGACAGAAATGTCGGTTGGCGCATAGATTATTTTTTCGCCTCGCAGGATTTACTCAAAAAAATCAAAAACGTGAAGATTCTTTCAAGTGTATACGGCTCTGATCATTGCCCGATTGAGTTGGATACCGATTTATAGTCATTTCACCCAATGGCGTTTGCGAATCTCCCCCACTTCTTCTCCCTCCTCCACTCTTAGCAAAAGAAGAGTTCCGATCACCAAAAGACCAACCATAACCATTCCGGCAACTTGATATTTCAAAACCGCATAATCCCTAAGTGATAAAGTTATTCCTCCCCAAATAAGTGGAGCAATTATTGAAGCGGTTCTGCTGAACGCAGAGTACAAACCGAAATATTCCCCAAGTTGATTTTGCGGTGATATTTTTATCATCAAAGATCTTGAAAGGACAAAATATCCGCCTCCGCCGATTCCCGCTATAACCATTACGGCATATAAAGCCAATAAAGAGGAAGAGAGAAAGAAAATAGACGATCCGATAATTATAAAAATACACGAAACAAACAACATGAGTTTGTGCCCATACCTATCGCCAAGTTTGCCGAGTATATAACCGAAGACAATTGCGCAAATAAGATTTACGACGAAGGCGAGTGTCTTTGTATTGTCGTCGGCGTGATACAAAGCGTCCATAACGATTGCAAAGTATAACGTCAAAGTTATGACTATATCTGCTGTTAAGCCAAAAGCCACCAGGAAAATACCGACATTTTTATTTTCACGAAATAATTGTTTTATTCCCGCTATTGTTTTCTTGCCGAGTGTTTCTTTTTGTATACTGCCGTTTTCTTGAGAGTGCGGTTGTTCTTTGAACAAAAACAGCATTGGCAACATCAGCAGTGTAGAGATGATAAATGCCGGAATAAAAACTTGCGGTCGTCCGGGTTGCCCGATAAGTGTTATCGCGCCATTGGCAAAAGGAAGCAACATCACTGAACCTAAAAGCCAACCTATACTGTTGAATCCTTCACCAAGACCGGATACTTTCCCTCGGTTTTTTTCTGTTGAGATTTCTTTTAGTAATGAGTTATAAAAAATTAAACTCATCTGATATAAATATTGAACAATTATAAAAAGTCCCAAAACAATGAAAGCCCTCTCTAGTTGAGGCAGACTTGAAACAGCAACAACCGCGATAAGCCCGTTAAAAATAAACAACGCTAACGATGTCCATACCAGGAATGGCATGCGCTTTCCGATTTTATCTGACCATGTGCCCCAAAAAGGTGAAGAAGCAAGAACAAGGATTGTAGCTATTGAAAATCCGGCCCCGTACCAAATATCGTCTAATTTATTGTCCAGAATAAGCCATTGAGCAAGAAATAAACCACTGATAGCGGTTACAAAAAAAGAATTTCCCAAATCATACACGAGCCAGGAAATAATATTTCTTTTGTTCATGGCGAATCTATTTTACCCAATGCCTCTTTCTTATCTCCCCCACCTCCTTTTCCTCCTCCTGTTCTTTTTTCTCCCTCCCCTCTTCCCCCAGTTTCTTTAATTCTATATCGGACATTTTTGAAAGCTCCAATGTCCTTTTGTTTAAATATTCCACAGTATTAAGTTCTGGGTTGTCCAAGACCTCTTCCAAAAGCGCGTGTAACATCCAGCCGAGGCGCGGACCAGGCGTTTCATGTGTAACTTCCATTATTTTCTGCCCGTCAGTCTTTAGCATCCCTACAGATACGGGCGCTCGCGTAGCTTCTTCTATCATTGACTCGTATTTCCTTAGCCTGTACGGTTTTTCCTTTGGTCGGCCCATGCCGATACGGTCGCAGGCGCGGACTTTCATTAGGTCCCAGACGTTTTCCGGACCGACGTTTTTTACGATTCTTCTTACGGCCGATAGTGTAATCTTGTCGATATCAGAGAAAAACAGATGATATCGCACCAGCTTTGATACGGTCTCAGTCAGTTTCACGGGAAACTTTAATCGTTCCATTATTTTTTTAGCTACTCGTCCGCCAACCACATCGTGGCCGTAGAAGGTAAAGTCCTTTTTCTCCTCCGACCAACGCCTTGTTTCTGGTTTAGAAACATCGTGAAACAAAGCAGCAAGTCTTACGTGTAATGGCCATTTATTATCAGCCGAATGTTGAACTGCCCTTAAATTATGTTCCCAAACGTCATAAACATGGTCGCCATTTTGTTTCACATGTAACCCAGTCTCTGTTTCAGGTGAAACATATTTAAGGACTCCAAGTTTGTTGGCAAGAGCAATTCCGTACATAGGCTTATCCGACATAATAATTTTCACAAACTCATCGCGGATACGCTCCTTGGATATTTTTTCAAGCAAAAAAGCGTTGTTTTGTATGGCTTTTTCCGTTCTTGGCTCAATTGTGAAACCCAGTTCGGTGGAAAAGCGGATTGCCCGGAGCATTCTCAGAGCATCCTCCCCAAATCTGTCTTCCGGTTCCCCTACTGTGCGCACTACCCTGTCCTTTATATCGTCTTGTCCATTATATGGGTCAACTATTTGTCCTTTAGATATGTTGTAGGCGATTGAGTTTATGGTGAAGTCGCGCCGGGACAAATCGTCCCCGATATTGTTGCTGAAAACTACTTTATCCGGCCGGCGGAAATCGCTGTACGCTGCTTCCGTGCGGTATGGTGTTACCTCCACTATCTTTAGTGTTTCATCGGGCTCCTCTTCGTTCACTACTCCTACGGTGCCGTACTCGTTTTCGTAGAATGTGTTTGCGAATAAGGCAATGATTTGTTCCGGTCTGGCATCGGTTGTTGCATCCCAGTCCCGGGGTTTTTTGCCGTTGATTAGATCGCGCACACAGCCGCCTACCACATAGGCCTCAAAACCCGCTTTTTCCAAGGTCTCGGTTACATGTGAAACAGATTTCGGTATTTTGAATAAATGTTTCATCGCTTTACTTTATATGGTTATTTTACTACTCCCTTTCGTATTTTCCTAATATGGGATAGTATTTTGGTATTGCGTGTGATTTTTGCGCGCTCGTAGTGAAATGGATATCACGACAGGCTTCGAACCTGTTATTGGGGGTTCGAGTCCCTCCGAGCGCACATGTACTAAAAAATCCAAACTGCTTTGGATTTTTTAGTACATGTGCGAGCCGGGGCCATGTTTTTCCAATAGGAAAAACGGACGAGGCAGGGTCGTGGAATTTTGTAAGCGGCGGCGAGCAAAATATCCCTGACCACAAGTTTTGAAATCCTCAATTTTAAAGTATAATGTTTTTGTTAATGCGGGTATGGTTTAGTGGTAGAACACGTCCTTGCCAAGGATGAGACGGGAGTTCGATTCTCCCTACCCGCACCAAAATAGCTAAAAGACGTGGTTGTCCATTATGGCTCTTCACAAAATTACTAATTGTTTTGTGGTAAAACGAAGAAAAAAGGGTTTTTAGGCAAAACCTGGGGATAACTATGTGAACATGTGTATAAAAGACATATTAAGGACTATCGGTCATTATCAGGTACTAAGGGGGCTAGGACTACACAGCGCGTTGCAAGACAAGGGTTTCCTAGGATTGTTTCTTATGAAACACTAGAAGTTATATCCATCTATGTTTCACGTGAAACATAGTGAACTAAACTAATGAAATTGAATAATTCAGAAGAAAATGTTGGTAGAGTGGGTGAATTAATCGTGGCGCGGAACCTTGAGAAGCACGGTCATAGGATTATAACCATGAATTATCGCAAGAAATGGGGAGAAATTGACGTCATCTCTCAAAAAGAAAGAGTAACTCATTTCATAGAAGTTAAGACAGTTTCACGGGAAACATCAAGAGGGGATAGTCTTGACGCTTATTCACCAGAAGAGAATGTGCACCCCAAAAAACTTAAACGGCTGGCTAGGACGATTCAAAGTTTTCTTTTGGAAAATAACTTAACTGGAGCAGAATGGCAACTTGATGTTGCTGGCGTACTCCTGGATGTTAATGGTAAAAAAGCGCGCATACGGATGACAGAAAACGTTGTGATTTAAGGTTAAAAAAATCCAAAGTCTCACTTTGAATTTAAATGGGGTTTTTGTTTCAGTGGAATATCCCAAAAACCGTGCTAATATAAGCCGTATTGAGAAATGACGGGGTGTAGTATACCGGTAGTACACGCGCTTTGGGAGCGCGTAGACAGGGTTCAATTCCCTGCACCCCGACAATGTGGTTAATTCGCCTTCTCGCTGTCAAGCGCGTCTATCAAAGTTTTTATTAAACCGGGCAGATTTTTTTGTGTGAAATCTTTTAGTGACGCTTCGGTGTCTCCGCCTACGAATTCTTCCAGGCTTATTCCTGTATTGTTTTTGAAACTGCGGGCGATATGGGCGGTGGAAATAGCCGAAAGATCGCGGGCCCCTGTAGTATTTCCGCCGGTTATGGTTGTTAGAAGGCCTTGGATGAGTCCGGACCATTGATTGACCGCTGCTCCGCCTGAAACGCCTTTCTGGGCAAGGATATTAGCCCCAAGCGAGAAAGCATCCACATTTCCTTTTTCATTAAAATAGTAGAGTTTTGTAAGATATGCGGGGCTTGTTGTAATCCATAAATCGCGTTCGGTCTCTATACCACCAAGGAAATTGGCCGGATAGCCGGAAAGGAGTACGGGAACGTCGCCTGTTACGTGTTTTTGGTCCGTATCTATATCCACAAAAGGAAAAGAAGAGGGGATGAATGTGTTTGCTACCCCGCCGGTTATTAAGAGTAGGGCATAGTCATCCTCACCCGTACCTTCCGGGCTTTCCTGTTTTATCATTTTGGCATTTTGGGCAAGCCAACTTTCCGGCATGTAGAGAAGTTCTATACGGTAGCTGGGCATAGCCGGACTGCCGGTTCTTGCAATGCAATTCATGAAACCTTTGGTGTAGTAGTCTTTAAGCAAAAGGTATTGAGCCACATGGGCGTTTGTCAGAATTACGCCGCTTCTGCTTATAATTACGCCACTTCCGCTTATGGGTTTGAAATCGCCGCCGGTTTTGGTGGTGCAAAAGATATTAACGGTCGCGGCGCGGACCTGTTCATTCAGAACCTCAAGCGGTATAAGGGTTTTTAGCCCCGGCGATTTGGTAGCCGGCATGGGAATTGTTTCCACGGCAAGTTTTTTTGGCTGTTCAACCGTTATTTTTACTACAGAGGTCGTCGCTTTCACCGGTGTTATTATTTTTTGCGTTGTAGTGGCTGCTTCTTTATCTTGGTTTTTTACTTCAACGACCTGGGACGGTGTTTGCGGGGTGTTTGTTTCAATTTTTTTGTTTGCGACATTGTTGCCAACAGGGAAGAAGAGGGCGATAGCGCCCGTGATGATCAAAGCGATTTTTACAAGAAGCGCGTGCATGGTTGATTGATTATATAACAGAGACCGCCATTTGCCTTATTGCTCGGTTAACTGTAAATTAAGTATTGTTGGCGCTAATTATAGGCGGGATTAGTTAAATGGTATAACTCCAGTTTTCCAAACTGGTGTCGGGAGTTCGATTCTCCCATCCCGCACAAAAATAACGAAGTGAATGTGTAAATATTTACTGACTATATTTTGTAGCGGGATGGGAGAATCGAAAGACGGAGCAGGTATACAAGACGAGTGAAACGAGTGCTTGTCGGCGAGTCCGGGGAGGAAGTTCTTAGCGAGCTTGCGAGCTTAGAAACTTGACCCCGATTCCCATCCCGCACAAATTTGAGCGAAGCGAAAAGTTGTGCGGGATGAGCGATTGGACTGCTTCAATCGCGTGGAGAATCGTCGGAGCAGAAGAGTCGTGACCGATTTCCACCCCGTACAGAAATCAAAAAACTCCGCAATATGCGGAGTTTTTTGATTTCTCTCGAGAGAAAAATTACTTCACTGCATCCTTCAACGCCTTGGCTGCGCGGAATTTCGGCACATTCATGGCTTTGACCTGAACTGCTTCTCCAGTGCGAGGATTGCGTGCTGTACGGGCAGCGCGTCTCTTTACCGAGAAGATTCCGAGTCCCGCTATGGAAACCTCGTCTCCTTTCTTTAGCGTACTTGCAATTGTATCAATGATTGAGTCAACGACCTGTTCGGACTGCACCTTGGTGCCTCCTACAATGCCGTGAACAACATCTGCTAGACCTGCTTTATTCATATTTTTTAAAAAATTAAATTTATTAAATTCTCGACCATTCTTAACTTACTTAAAAGTCCTGAATAGATTATATAGTAAGCCGTATTTTACGCAATGGTTACATTGTGGCAGACAATTAACAACCTGCAATTAACCGTCAAAACAAGGCGTGGCGCGAGATTTTAATGCGCTGAAATTAGAAGCAAAAAACCGTTATCTTGTAACGGTTTTTTGCTTGGTCACTGTGAATTGTCGCTCGTTTATTGCTAATTTAACGGGCGTACTCTATGTTTCTGGACTCTCTTATAACCGCAATCTTGATTTCGCCCGGGTATTTGAGCTCCTTTTCGACCCTGAGAGCAATTTCACGCGCCATTTCTTTGGCTTGTATGTCCGTAACTTTTTCCGGATAAACAAAGACACGAACCTCGCGTCCGGCCTGGAGAGCGTAAGTTTTCTCCACCCCCTCAAACGAATTGGAGATAGCTTCAAGATCACCGAGCCTCTTAAGATAATTTTCTACTGTATCGCGCCTAGCGCCCGGTCTTCCTCCAGAAATGGCGTCGGCTGTCTGCACTATGATTGATTCGAGCGTTTCATACGGATATTCTTCATGATGAGACTGCATTGCCTGGATGATTCTCTGGTCGGCGCCGAATTTCTGCAGTATCCTCCTGCCTATTTCAACGTGGGTGCCCTGGACCTCGTGGTCAACAGCTTTGCCCAGGTCGTGAAGAAGAGCCCCGGCTTTGGCTATCATGACATCGCCGCCCAGTTCCTCGGCAAGCATCGCCGATATATGCGCCATTTCAAGCGAGTGTTGGAGAACGTTTTGCCCATAGCTTGTGCGGAAATAAAGACGTCCCAAGATTGAAATGATTCTCGGGTCCAAATTGAATATCCCGCATTCGTAAACAGCCTGCTCCCCCTTTTCTTTGATTATTTTGTTTACCTCGGTCTTGGCTTTCTCGAGCATCTCTTCTATTTTTACCGGCTGGATGCGTCCGTCCAAAATCAGATTTTCCAGCGCCACGCGGGCAACTTGCCTTCGCACCGGATCAAATGAAGAAATGATTATGGAGCCCGGGGTGTCGTCAACTATGAGTTCAACGCCGGCAGCCCGCTCAAAAGCTCTTATGTTGCGGCCTTCTTTACCTATAATCTTTCCTTTGATTTCTTCGTTTGGTAATGAGACAGAAGTTGTCATAACTTCCGCCGCCGTGGAAGAAGCCAGGCGTTGGATGGATGTGGCGAGTATGTCTTTGGCCTTCCTGTCCAACTTTTCGGCGCTCGCCATTTCTATCTTTTGCATCCGCACCATAAGGTCTTCTTCATAGCGTCGCTTAACGTCGGATATGATCTCTTCTTTGGCGGCTTCAACCGTAAGTCCGGAAATTCTTTTTAACTCCGCTTCTTTTTCTTTTTCCGTCGCTTCAAGCCGCTCCTTTATTTGTTTGACTTCGTCTATCTTTGACTTTACGTTTTCAGACTCTTTATCGAGTTCACGATGGCGCTCATCCAAAAAGCTCTCCTTTTTAATGAGGCGTTCTTCCGTCTTTTTGTATTCCGTTTCCTTCTTCTTCTCCTCCTCCCTAAGTTCCGCGAGCCTAATATCGGCTTTTTTGTTCGCCTCGTCGGTGATTTTTGTGGCCTCTTCCTTGGCCTGGAGAAGCATTTGCTTGACCTCCAGTTCGATTGAACCTTTTTTGCCCAGCGTTACCAGCCAGCGCAGAAAGTAGCCGATTGCTATTCCGGCCACCCCCGACACTCCAAGGAGCGCCAGTATTATTTTTAAGCTCATATGCGTTTCAGACGCCAAACGAGCACACCCCCTTTAATAGTTTAATACGATTCCCTTTTAAGAATTTCTTGAAAAATGCCTGGATTAGCGGGCGATAGAGTAGTAAACATTTAGTTTGAAGTAAGCTTTTGGCGAAATTTAAAATTATTAAGTGAACACCCCCATACTAACACAGCTTCCCGGGGTTTCAAATGGCAAGCAAAAATCCGCCTAAAAGAGGCGGATTTTTGCGGTGGATCTGTGCTTTTTCGGTTTTTACCGCCCGTTCTTCTCTTTTTCGGCGTTAGTTCCGGCGAACTCGCGCGATTTGATGATGTCATCAATTAGACCGTATTTTTTGGCTTCCTCGGCCCCCATAAAGAAGTCTCGGTCAGTATCTTTCTCTATTTGAGAGAGCGGCTGTCCGGTGTTTTTGGCCATTATTTTATTTAGGATGTCGCGCATTTTCAAAATATGTTTCGCTGATATGGCTATGTCTGATGCCTGCCCCTCGGCGCCGCCGAGCGGCTGGTGAATCATTATTTCAGCATTTGGC
The DNA here is from genome assembly GCA_041659085.1 of Minisyncoccota bacterium. Lineage (GTDB taxonomy): Bacteria > Patescibacteriota > Minisyncoccia > Phycocordibacterales > VMEP01 > JBAZYZ01. The sequence goes on along the minus strand of JBAZYZ010000003.1, from coordinate 14,983 downwards.
AGGGAGAAGCGTTTACCCTTGGCTCCAGCTGAGAGAAGCCAGGCGCCACCTGAGGCGGCGAGCCCCGTGCAGATTGTAGAAACATCCGGTTTGATGTAATTCATCGTGTCTATCATAGCCAGGGTCGCAGTAACCGAACCTCCTGGGGAGTTAATATATAGAAAAATGTCTCGCTTGGCGTCTTCTGAGGCGAGAAATATGAGCTGAGCTATAACGATGTTGGCTACATGGTCGTCAATCGGACCGCCCAAGAAGATAATCCGCTCTCGGAGCAGGCGAGAGTATATATCGTAAGCACGTTCGCCAAACTGGCTTTTTTCAATGACGGTGGGAATTAGCATATTTTTTAATTATTTTGTTACAAGTGGAGTATAGCAGAAAATATTTTTGGTATAATATTGACATAGACTGTATAAAATGTCATCATTGCGCCAGTAAACTTAAGAGGGAGTTATGGTAAGACCAAAATTGGCCCTTATCCAGGGTAGCAAGGTGGAAAATCAAACGGCCGCGGTTAGCGCCAGAAGACCGCTCAACGAAAGAATGACGAAGGTTGATTGGGTAAAGAAAAGAATTTACTCGGCAATCTCCGCGTCCTCCTCGGAATGGCTGCCGTTTGATATGAAGCTTTGGGCGCTTTGTCGGCTCAACGCTCTTCATGTTAAATACGATTCCGGCGAGGCTGAAAGTCGCCGGCCATAATTGGCAGGACGGGCAAGGGCGGCTTTAATGCCGCCCTTTTTGTTTTATCAGAATTTAAGTATATTGAACTTATGCGTTTACACAGATTTTACATAAAAGAAAAGATTGGAGACAAAGAAAAAATAATCGTCCAAGACGAACGCATTGTCCACCAATGGCGGAATGTGTTCCGTATGGTTGTGGGGGAGAAGGTTGTTTTGTTTGATGGAAGCGGTAGTGATTATATTTCTGAGATTACTTCACTCGGCAAAAATGAAGCTGAGGTTAGCATTACAGAAAGAAAAAAAGGAATTATTCCCGATAGGGAAGTCTGGCTTTTCTTCTCTTTAATTAAGAAAGACAATGTGGAATTGGTTTTGCAAAAGTGTACAGAGGTTGGCGCAGCTCATTTCGTGCCTATGATTTCAGAGAGAAGCGAGAAAAAAGGCCTGAATGTCGAGCGCGCAGAAAAAATTCTGATTGAAGCGTCGGAACAATGCGGACGAAGTGATGTCCCTGAACTGCGCGAGATAACTTCTCTTTCCGATGCTGTAAAAAAATATAAGGACGAATTAAAACTTGTCGCGTTTGATTACTCGGGCCTCAGCTACTTTCCGAAACCTGTTCACCACCCGCTCGGTCTCTTTGTTGGTCCGGAAGGGGGATTTACCGAAAACGAAATTGCTTTATTTAAAGAAAACAAGATCCCTGTTTATTCCCTTGGCTCGCTTACTCTTCGCGCCGAGACTGCTGCGATAACCGCGTCTGCCTTGTCTTTGATATAAGAACCCCTGCCGGATCGGTTCTTATTTGAATCACTTTTGATTTTCCAAGAATTCAATCACTTTCTGGTTGGTGAGCAGGGAAGAGAGATAGAGCTTAGCTCGGTTCTCATCCACGTCTTTGTTGTGCTCAAGAAGATGCTTCACTTCTTCGCTTAGCTCTTCTTCTGTCGGGTTTATATTTTCCTTAATACCGATTTCCGTGATTATAAATTGGATTTTGGCGCGTTTTTCCGCTTCTCCCGCCCATTCGTTTTTCATATCATCTTCTGTTTTTCCGACGTTTTTCAGGTATTCGTCGAACTTCATTCCCAAACGCTCAACGTCGTAGCGGAGCTGATGGACGAGTTTGTTTTTCTCCTCTTCTATTATAATTTTCGGCAGGTCAATTTCCGTTTTCTCCACGAGCGCGTCCAATATTTTCATCCGCCTTTTTTCTTTTGCCGCGCGTTCCTTTTCCAGTTTTATGTTTTCCGTAAGCTTCTCTTTGAATTCGGAAACATTTTGGAAATTGCCTAAAGTCTTTACGAAGTCATCTGTAATCTCCGGCATTGGCGTTTCGGCTGGAGTCTCCCCCGGGACTGAGGCCAGTTTCGGAGCGCGCATCTTTCTTATCTCGCTTATGGAATCCCCCAGTTCTTTATCGGTTACGATTATGGCTCCCTCCTCGGCTACACCCCCCGCGACTTTTGCGTAATCCGGGAGCTTAACTTCCGGCACAAGGGCGGTTTTGATCGCGAAACAAAGAGGATTGTTCTTGGCTATTTTGGTTATGGATATTTCCGGTCGGCCGATAGGGTCGATTTTGTGTTCGGCGATAATTTTGGGATAGGCCTCATTTATAGCCATCTCGGCCATTTCCTCAAGAATAATCATTTCCGGAACTTTTTGGAGAAACATGTCTTCGGGAACTTTGCCTTTGCGGAAACCCGGCAGTTCAAAATCTTTACTAAGCTCTAATACTGCCTTGTTACGGTTCTTTTCGAACATCTCAGACGGAATTTCGCCTGTTATTTCAATTTCAGAATGAGGCAGTTTTTTGATTTCGGTTTTCATCAGGCTATCTTAATGTTGATATACTCATTTGTCAAAAAAAACTCCTCTCGGGTTTACCGAGAGGAGTTTTTGAGCCCGTACGTTTTTTAAGCTAGAACTGTGTTTCAAGCTGGTTAAGCTGGGTGTCGCTGCTTACGTCTATGCCGCCCAGGCTTGCTTCAATGTTGGCGATATCGTCCGGTACGGTCACTTCTGCCGTAGGAGTAACAACCGGAGCTGGAGCGCTCTTTTTCATTATGCCGCTTTGCCAGAGATAAAAACCGCCGGCAATGAGGATAAGCACAATGATAATAATGGCAATAATCGGGCCCGATGACCTCTCTTCTTGCATGGCTTGTACCACCTGCGCGGGCGGTATTTTTTGTTCCGGTTTGATTTCCTGCGCTGGTGGCGCCACGGGGTTTACGGGGGCGGCGGGGGCTACATAATTTGGATCCATATGTTTTTTAGACTAATTAATAAAGTATGCTTAATTTGTTGTTTCGGTTGTTGTCGCCCCCGTGTTTGTGGTGGTTGTTCCGGTTGTCGCCGGTTGTGTGGGAGGTGTTTTAAACTGGTTTGCTTTGATTGAACCAAGCACGTCGGAAAGAGCCTGCCTTGCGTCTTTGATTGACGTCTCGGCTTCTTTACGCAGAGATTTCAATTGGTCGGCGGCAGCTTGGGTTGTTCCGGGCGTAATCGCCCCGACGGCCATCGTGGACAGTTCATTTATTTTTGTTTCTGCTTCGGTTATTTTTGCCCGAGCCGTTATCATGAGGGCTCTCGCTTCCGGAAGGCTTACCCCTCTTTCTTCAAACCTGGCGATGTTCAGGTCTATGTTGTCTGCGGCTTTTGAAAGCTGAGAAACGCGGTTATTCAGTACGATAGTGGCCTGTTCAAAGTAGCTTTTGACAATATCCGCGCGCCTTTTCTCCTGCTCTGTTTTAAGCTCTGCGCGTTTTGCTTCCATTTCTTTTTTGACCTCCTCGCGTTTATTTTCCATCTCTTTCTTCAGATCTTCCCGTTTTACCTCCATCTCTTTCTTCAGATCTTCCCGGCGCGTTTCGGTGGCATTTTTCATTTCTTCCCGTCTTGCCTCCATCTCCTGTTTTACAGCCTCCCTCTTCGCGTCAATCGCTTTTTGCACGTCAACTATTTTTTCACCTGCGATGTCTTTTACCGCCGCGCGCTTTGCTTCAATAGCGGTTCTTATTTCTTCACGTTTAGCCTCTATGCCCCTTCTAATTTCCAACCGGTTTGCGTCCAGAGCGTTTTTTAACTCGTTTTGCTTGGCTTCTATGGCGTTCTTCACTTCGTCGCGCTTAAGCTCAATCGCGCTTTTTGTCGTTTCACGAAGTTGTCCCATTTTGGGTGCCGGGGCTAATCCCGGAAGTGGTCTTACTCCGGTATTCACAGGCGTTGGAGCTAGTCCTGGCGCCGGTTTTGTGAGAGTGTTTACCGGCGCGGGAGCAATCCCGGTAGCGGAAATGTTGCTCGGCTCCAGTTTCGGCGTTTGAATTGGCGCCGGCGCTGTTGTTGAAACAGGAGTTACCGCTGTGGTTGCTGCTACCGGAGCGGCTCCCGCGGTGGAATTATCGGTTTGAGCAATAGCGATACCGGCTACAAGGAAAAATAACGCTCCGGTTGTTATGCTCGTAATTATTTTTTTCATAAAATTTATTAAATTAAAACTTGTTAATTATTATTAAAAATCGACGAGGGGGAATAGCTTTCCCTACGCCGGTAATTATATAACAAAAACCACCCTGTTCGCTAGGGCGGTTTTTGTGGATTTCCTCCTCTTGTTTGCTGAACCCCGCAGTGAAATTTCGGCTTACCCTTGCGGGTGGGAAAATAAGAGTTTAAAGCGGATATACCTATCGGCGGGGGAACGTTTTCACATCAGGTTAGCTATTCCCGCCGGCCTAAACTTTACTACCGGGTGAATTTTTCTTTGTAAAGACCGATTGCCTTGACAATGGCTTTATGCGCCTCTTTTTTGTCCTTAAACACTTTGGCTTCCACGATATCGCCCTTGCCCTTGAGTACCTTATAGGTTTCAAGGAAGTGGGAAATTTCTTTTAGGGTATGTTTATTTATGTCAGAAAGGTCTTGAGTATCCTCCCAGCGCTTGTCGTTTACCGGAACGCCGATGATTTTATAATCCGATTCCCCGCTGTCTATCATTTCAAGGACGGCTACTGGACGCACATGCACCAAGACTCCATTTATGAGCGGATAGGTGCTTAAGATTATGACATCCAATGCGTCCCCGTCATCCCATAATGTTTGAGGCACGAAGCCGTAGTCGAAGGGAAACGGAGCCGAGGAATAATTGGCGCGGTCTAAAGCGATAAGACCTGTTTCTTTGTCTATTTCGTACTTATTGTTTGAGCCTTTAGAGATCTCAACAATAACATTTATCTCTTCTGGAGTATTGGAGCCGGTTTCTATGTCATGGAAAAGATTCATGTGGGTTGGTTTTTGTTTTAACGAATAAATGTCAATAAATGTCGTTGGTTAATTTTACTGCCGGGTGTGAATTTTTGCAAAAATTCACGAACGCACGGGCACCTCTATTCCTTCGTCGTTTCGGCAACTTCTTCAGCTTTCTCGCTCATCTCTATCTTCTCGCCGTCGGTGGTGGCGACTTCCTCGCCCTTTCCTCCGACTATGTCTATTCTCCAGCCGGTTAGTTTGGCGGCTAAGCGCACGTTTTGTCCGCCCTTGCCTATGGCAAGAGATAATTGGTCGTCCGCCACGGTAATCGTCGCTTTGTGTTCCTCTTCGTTTATCTTGACGCTTTCAACCTTGGCTGGAGAAAGCGCGTCGGCGACAAATTTCTTGGCGTCTTCAGACCACTCTATAATATCTATCTTTTCTCCACCTAGTTCGTTAATGATAGTGGAAACACGGACCCCGCGCTGTCCCACGCATGAACCGATCGGGTCCACATGGGTGTCTGTTGAAGACACGGCAATCTTGGATCGCGAACCGGCTTCGCGGGCGATTGATTTGATGAGAACCACTCCGTTCGCGATCTCGGGCGCCTCCATCTTGAACAATTCTTCGATGAATTTCGGATGAGTGCGTGAAAGACGGATGTTTATCCCGCGCGGAGATTCCTCGACCGAGTAAAGGTAGGCGCGTATGCGTTCGCCGCGGCGATAGTGTTCGCCCGGAATTTGTTCCTCGTAGGCGAGGATTCCAGTAGTGCGGCCCATGTCTATAAAGACGTTTCCGCGCTCGGCGCGCTGTACGATGCCGGAGACTACTTCACCCTCCTTTCCTTCAAACTCGTCAAGTATGGAGAATTTTTCGGCTTCGCGTATGCGCTGAATGATGACCTGCTTGGCGGTCTGGGCGGCGATGCGTCCGAAGTCGTCTCTTACTTCAAGAGGGAATACAACTTCCTCCTCAAGCTCTGCGTCTTTTTTAATTTTTCTGGCATCCTCGAGCATTATGTGATGCTCCGGGTTGAAGCGTACACGCTCGTCTTCCGGCGTTTCAACAAACTCTTCATCATCGGCGACTTCTCTCACAACCGTGTCGTCCACGACGATTTTTACCTGATAAAAATCGGTTTTGCCGGAGTCCATATCAAACTTGGCGCGGACAATCTGCCCCTTCTTGCCGTAATCGCGCTTGTAGGCGGCGGCCATAGCCTGCTCAATGGCGTCAATTATTTTCTCTTTCGGTATTTTGCGCTCTTCCTCAAGCTGTTCAAGAGCGGATTTTAAAACTTTTAGGTCCAGCATTTGATTGTTTTAATTGGTTAATTTATTAAAAAAGCCCCGCTCACGCCGGACTTAATCTGGTTCAAGCATACAATAATAGTTCGCATAAAGTCAAGCATCGTGAATAAACGCCCGCGGTGGATAAAAACGCCATAACGCAAGCGGCCCCGGTCTGCTCCATTTGGAAAGGGGTGTACGTTAACGTACTCGTTCACGTGACTTATTTTATGCCAAAAAAATTTATAAATGATACAATATGCCGAATGAGTAGAAAACTAATTGTCGGAAACTGGAAGATGAATCCGGAAACGCGCGATCAAGCGCGGCGTTTGATGAGCGATATAAAAAGAGCTTCAGTAAAAGCAAAAGGCGCGGATATTGTCGTTTGTCCGCCATTTACATATCTCCGTGACGCGAAAGAGATTTTGAACAGAGGAAAAGCCGCGCTTGGCGCTCAGGATATGTTCTGGGAAGGAATGGGTGCTTACACAGGCGAGATTTCTCCGGTCATGCTCCGCGATTTGGGTGTTAGGTTCTCCATTATCGGACACTCCGAGAGGCGTTCTTTGGGTGAAACGGATGAAATGGTTAATAAAAAAGTTAAAGCCGCTTTAAAGTATAAAATAGTTCCCATCATTTGTGTCGGAGAGAAGGAGCGCGATACGCACGGATATTATTTGGCTACGGTTAAGGGTCAGGTGGAGCAGGCTTTTTCTCAGGTTGCCGGGACAATGATTAAAAATTGCGTCATTGCTTACGAACCTGTTTGGGCGGTGGGGAATAAAGATTTTGAATCGGTCACGCCCCATGACGCCGTGGAAATGTCTATTTTTATAAGAAAAACTTTAGCCGACCGTTATGGGGCGAAGAAGGTTTCCGAAATTCGCGTTCTCTACGGAGGGTCGGTCAATGCTAAAAATGCCGGAGATTTTTTGAACGAGAAAGACATAGCCGGACTTTTGGTCGGGCGGGAGTCTCTGGACGCGAAAAAGTTTTTGGCCATCGCCGCTTCGTCCTGAGCATTTTGGATTTTCCCGAAAAACTATAAACTAAAAACCGATTCATATGCCCTCGTTCCGCACACTCCGAGAAATAAAAAATTTGAAAGGAAAGAAGGTGCTTTTGCGGCTTGATTTGAATGTCCCGGTCGTAGAGGGCGTGGTAAAAGATGATTTCCGGATAACCCGCGCTCTTCAGACGATTGAATATTTGAAAAAACACGGCGCCAGAATCATTATTATTTCCCATTTTGGGGATGTCGGCGCCAGTCTTCAGCCGGTCGCGCGCTACCTCAATCGTTTTACACGGGTCGGTTTTGTGCCGGATATCGTCGGGGCCAAAGCAAAAGCCGCGGCTGAATCTCTGCCTGAAGGCGGAGCCATGTTGCTTGAAAATTTGCGCGCAGATGCCGGAGAGAAGAAAAACTCCGCTTTATTCGCGGGAAAGCTGGCTTTTCTTGCCGATGTGTTCGTTAACGAAGCCTTTTCCGTTTCCCATCGCAGCCATGCTTCAATCACGCGATTGCCGAAACTCCTGCCTGCTTACGCCGGATTCCTCTTTGAGGAAGAATACAAACATCTCTCCCGCGCGCTTAAACCGAAAAAACCTTTTGTTTTTATCCTGGGCGGGGCGAAGTTTGAAACAAAGTTGCCGTTAGTCAGGCATTATCTGCCGCTCGCCAAGACGATTTTCATCGGAGGCGCTTTGGCCAACGCTCTTTTTAAGATGAAGGGATATGAAATGGGTAAGTCGTCGGTGGGCAAGCCGATTCCCGGACTAAAATCTCTTTTATCCAATAAAAAAGTAGTCCTTCCTGAAGACGCATTGCTTCTTTCCGGCAAAATTGTTTGTCCCGATGAATTAACACGCGCCGACAAAATAGCCGATATCGGTCCGGCGACATTGCTTGAGCTAAAAAATAAGATTGTCGGAGCAAAGTCCATTCTTTTTAACGGGCCGGTTGGCATTTACGACGAAGGGTTCGGATGGGGGACGGAAGAGATTTTAAAATTGTTGGTGAAATCAAAAGCTGAGACTGTTATCGGCGGGGGCGACACCTTGGCGCTTGTAACCAAACTCAAGATAGAGAAGAAATTCACTTTTGTTTCCACGGCCGGCGGGGCGATGCTTGAATTTTTGGCCACGGGAACTCTTCCGGGAATAGAAGCCCTAAAAAACAAAAACTAAAACCTGCCTTAAGGCAGGTTTTAGTTTAAGGCAGTTTTTATTTTCCGGACCACTTCGTTCATTTCGCCATCTTTATATCCGCGCTTTCCTTTCCAGTGTGTGAAACCGTCGCCTGTGTACCTCGGTATTATATGAGTATGCGCGTGGAACACCAGTTGTCCGGCGGCGGCGCCATTATTTGAAGTTATGTTTATTCCATCGGCATTCAAGCTTCCTTTTATGGCTATGGCTAATTTTTTTGAGACGGCAGAAAGTTTCGCCGCAAGATCCTCCGGCATATCAAAAATATTTTCAAAATGTCTCCTTGGCAAAAGAAGAACATGCCCTGTGTTTATCGGATTAATGTCCAGAAACGCCAGAGAGAATTCATCTTCGTAAATAATTTTCGCCGGAATTTCGCTGGCGATTATTTTACAGAAAAGCATTCATTCATGAATAAAATTATATCATAAGCCCCGTGATATAATCCTCGGATGGATCCCGTAGTAGAAAATGGCATAGGGGATCTGAAGATTTACAAAACAGTATAATAATGGATGGTTATTAACATAATTTAAGATGGTGGTAACGGAGCTCCCCATGGAGCAATGCCATTTTTCACTAACGGGATGGATAAACACACGCGGGCGGAGCCGGTTCCGGAAGATGCGGCGGGGGAGTTGAAACAATACGGCGATTTTGCCAAAATTTTGCTTTATAACCGCGGAATTAAAACAAGTGAGGCGGCGGAAAAATTCCTGAACCCCGACTATGAGCGGGATGTTTATGACCCTTTTCTTATTTTGAATATGGATAAGGCCGTGGAACGCATAATTCGAGCCACTGAGACCGAAGAAAAAATTGTTATCTACGGCGACTATGATTGCGACGGCATTCCCGGTTCGGTCGTGCTCCATGATTTTTTTAAAAAAATCGGTTACAAAAATTTTTCAAACTATATTCCGCACCGGCATAAAGAAGGTTATGGCCTTAATAACGGGGCGATTGAAAAATTCGCCAAAGATGGCGTTAGTCTCATCATTACGGTTGATCTGGCGATTGCCAACGTGGAGGAAGTGGCTTACGCGGAGAACTTGGGCATAAATGTGATTGTGACCGATCATCATCTTCCTCAGGAAAAGATTCCTCAGGCCTATGCTGTCATAAATTCAAAACAGGCTGGCGACACGTATCCCGACAATATGCTTTGCGGCGCGGGTGTGGCTTTCAAGCTGGTGCAGGCGTTACTCAAGAAGAAGGGTAAAGAGTGGGAAGTGCCGGAGGGTTGGGAGAAGTGGCTTCTTGATATGGCCGGACTCTCCACAATCGCGGACATGGTGCCGCTTGTGAATGAGAATCGCGCCATCGCTTACTACGGACTGAAGGTTATGCGCAAAAGTCCGCGGGCGGGATTCGTCAAACTTCTCCGCAAGATGCGCGTGGAACAATCAAGCCTGACTGAAGACGACGTGGCTTTCATGATAGCGCCCCGGATAAACGCCGCGTCGCGAATGGATATTCCGATTGAGGCGTTTCGCCTGCTCTCCACCACCGACGAAACCCTGGCCGACGAACTTTCCGACCACCTGCACAATTTGAATGACACGCGTAAAGGACTTGTTTCGTCAATGATAAAAGAAGCAAGGAAACACGTGGAAGAACGCGGCATAAAAGACGTTATCGTGATAGGTAACCCGAATTGGAAGCCGGGAGTAATCGGGCTTATCGCCGGCAAGCTTGTGGAAGAGTACGGCCGGCCGGCTTTCGTCTGGGGGAGGGAGGATAGCGAGCATATAAAAGGCTCGTGCCGTTCCGATGGGACGGTAAATTTGGTCGAGCTTATGGTAGCCGTGGAAGAAGGATTCTTTTTAAACATTGGCGGGCATGAATTCTCCGGCGGGTTTTCGGTCTCTCATGAAAAGATTCATTTCCTGGAAGAAGAACTCTTGAAAGCGCACAAGAAAGTGAAGAAAGTCACGGCGCTTCCGAGTGGTGAGATGATAGATTGCGCGCTTACTATAGATGATGTGACGGAGGCGAATTATAAGACGATTGAAAGACTTGCGCCTTACGGCGTGGGCAATCCGAAACCTGCATTTCTTTTCTCCGGGGCGGAAATAAAGGAAGTCAGTAAATTTGGAAAAGAAAAAAATCACCTGAAACTTATTTTTGAAAATTCAAAAGGGGTGAAAATTTCGGCTATTGGGTTTTTTATGGACGCGGGAGATTACAAAATGGGAGTGGAAGCAGGCGCGAAAATAAATCTCATCGCCACAATTGAGCTTTCTTTATTTATGCGCCGCCCTGAAATAAGGCTAAGGATTATTGACATTGTTTGATTGGCTGATAAGGTTTAATTTGGCGTTGTAATTTTTGAGAAGAGGAGAAAATAAAGTGGATAAAAAAGAGTTCCGCGAGTTTAAAAACAAGCTGGTCAAGCTTTTTGAACAGTTTGCCCGCCGGGGGAATAATGCTGCGGACAAAAAACAAACCCCGCCGTTTGTTTGCGGGGATGACGGACAAGTCCCGCGCGTTTCTACGGCGCAGTAATTTAGGACCGACGGCGCGAGTGTGCGCCGTTTTTATTTTGTCGTGTTATATTTAATTTTAATGAAGAAACAGGTAATAATTTTTGCGGACGGAAGTTCAATCGGTAATCCCGGAAAAGGCGGGTGGGGAGTTGTTATCGCGCACGATGATGAGGTTGTGGAGTTGGGAGGGGGAGAGAAACACACTACGAACAATAGGATGGAACTTACGGCGGCGATTAATGCGCTTGAATTTTCCTCAAAATTAAAAACCAATAACCTGAAAATTTTAATCCATACCGACTCCCGCTATGTGATTCACGGGATTACCAAGTGGATTCACGTCTGGGAAAAGAAAAATTGGATAGGTACGAATAAGAAAGAAGTTTTGAATAAGGATTTGTGGGTGAAGCTTGGAAAACTTGCTAAAGATAAAAATATTGAATGGAAACATGTGCGCGGTCACGTAGGTATTGCCGGAAACGAGAGGGCGGATTTTCTGGCGACTATGTGCGCCAAAGAGCAAAAATGGAAAAAGGAGAAATTTTTTGTCGGGCCGCTTTCAAAATATCCGTTTGATGTTTTGAATACAAAAGTGGACGCTGAAAAATCCGCAGCGCGCGAAAAGACAAAATCAAGAAAAAGCAGTTCCGGGGTGAAGGCTTACTCATACCTGTCTTTAGTCAGCGGCAAGCTTATGCGCCATAAGACTTGGGCCGAGTGCGAGAAAAGAGTGAGAGGAGTTTCGGGCGCGAGATTTAAAAAATCAACTTCAGTGGGAGACGAAAAAGAAATAATAAAAAGTTGGGGAGTTAAGTAGGGCAAAATAAAACGAAATGCGGATTGAACCACTTCCGTTTTTACTTATCGGTTTTGTCGCAGGAGTCGCCATCGGTTCCTTTTTTGATTTTGGTTTTTCGTTTACAGTGTTTTTTGCGGCGCTCGGAGGGGCGCTTTTTTTATTACACAAATTTTTGTCAAAACCGCGGAGTGTTTTTGCCATTTCATTTTTTCTTATAGCCTTAGCATTGGGACTCGCGCGTACGGGTGTTGAACAATACCGCTATGAAAATAATTTATCACCGGTGGTCGGTGAAAAAATAACTGTCCGCGGAATCATTTCGGAATATCCGGACATGAGGGAGACGAACGCGCGCTATATCGTGGAGCCTGAAGAAATTTCCATTCCGGGGAACGAGCTTCCCGCAACTGGGCGTATTTTGGTCATATCTGATTTGTATCCGGCATTACATTACGGCGACGAGGTTCTGCTCTCCGGCAAACTTCAGACAGTGAAAAACTTTTCCGACGGCGGCATAAATTTTGATTATAAAAAATATTTATCAAAAGACGGCATATTCAATGAAATGTTTTATCCGAACATATCTGTTGTTTCACAGAACAAAGGCAATTTTCTTATCTCTAAACTTTTCTCAACCCGTGAAAAATTTTCCGGGAAACTCCGCGAGAATATCAATGAGCCCGGCGCAGCGCTCGCGCTCGGTATGCTTATCGGCGAAAAGCACGCGTTGCCGCAAAATATCCTGGATACATTCAAACGTGCCGGTGTTATTCACTTGGTTGTCTTGTCGGGCTACAACATCGCGCTTGTTTCACAGTTCTTTATGAAGATATTTTCTTTCTTGCCGATTCTTTACCGCGCGGGAGCTGGTGGCGTTGCAATCGCGTTTTTTGTTTTGATGACAGGCGGGGGAGCGTCCGCCATACGCGCGGCAGTTATGGCGCTTATCGCGCTCTTGGGTGTTGCGACCGGGCGGACTTATGATGCCGGCAGAGCGCTTTTTATTGCCGGGTTTTTGATGCTCCTTGAAAATCCAAACGTGCTTGTCTTTGACCCGTCGTTCCAACTATCTTTTCTTGCCACGCTCGGACTTATTTATCTTACGCCGCTTATCCACGCGCGTTTGGGCAAATGGAAACCAAGGTGGCTGCGTGAACTTTTATCTCAAACTCTTGCTACGCAAATGGCTGTACTTCCGCTACTTATATATATGAGTGGTTCGGTTTCGTTATTATCCATTCCCGCTAATCTCCTGATACTGCCGACGGTGCCCTTTGCGATGATGGGTTCGTTTGTTACAGGAATTCTGGGGTTTATGGGGCACGCGATAGCCCTGCCATTTTCTATTGTTACCTCAACCCTGCTTTCCTACGCGATTTTGACCGCGAAATTTTTTGCCGGCTTGCCGTTCTCGGCTCTTGCTATTCCCGCGGGCGTCGGTTCCATAATCGCGGTTGTTCTCGTGATGGTGGTAGTTATTATCCTTAAAAAAAATAAAAGTCGCGCTCCTGAACCGGCGCGCGCCTTATCTTAGAAACGCAACTCTCGCGAAACATTCTTTCCCGTCATTGCATTCTTTTTGGATGCCCTCTAGTAAAAAAAGGACGCGAAGTTTCGGACAGTCGCAGAATCTTATTTTCTCCTCAAACCGGTATTCTCCATCCGCCGTTTTTTCCTCCATCAGCGGGCAGGTAATTTCCCGGCTCATTATTTCGCTGTAAAACAAATATAAGAAGTCCGTCATCTCCACTTCCTCCCCCTGTTAAAGATCAAATTGAGGTTTAGGCAAAAAAATAACCCCTGGCGGGGTTTTACTCTGCTTCTTTTCTTGCTTTTTTATCGCTCCTCATTACGTGTAATCTTATCTTTTTAAAAAGTATTGCGCAATTAGATTGTCCACGGGTGATTTCGTATACTAAAAAGATGAAAGAGAAAGTGAATTATCTCCCCCTAGCTTTTTTAGGCGTTTTGTTTCTGGCGAATATTTTTATCTGGTATTCGGTTTTCCGCGAGGAGAGAGGAGGGCAGCTTCGCGTGGCGTTCTTGGACGTGGGGCAAGGTGATTCAATATATATAGAAGCGCCGAATGGCAATCAGTTTTTAGTGGACGGCGGGAGCGGCGCACAGGTGCTTTCGGCGCTCGGGAAAGTGATGCCGTCTTACGACCATTCTATAGACGCGATTTTGGCGACGCATCCCGACAAGGACCACATCGGCGGACTGCCGATAGTCCTCGGCCGATTTAAAGTGGGTAAAGTTTTTCTAAATGGCGCGCGCTCCGAAACGGCGGCTTGGGAAGAGTTTGAAAATAAAATCGCGGTTAGCGGGGCGGAGAAAATTCTCGCGAGACGTGGCATGCGAATCAATTTAGGCCGCGATGTTCATTTTGATATTTTATTCCCAGACGTGGACGTGTCGCGGTTCAAAGATACTAATGACGGTTCAATTGTGGGGAAACTTGTTTATAAAGATAAATCATTTTTGCTGACCGGAGATTCGCCGATAAAAATAGAACAGCATTTGATTGCGTTAGATAATAAAAACTTGCGCGCGAATGTTTTGAAACTCGGGCATCATGGCTCACGCACGTCGTCAGGCGAAGCCTATCTCGGTTTTGCCGCGCCGGAATACGCTATCGTTTCCGCGGGGTGTAAAAATTCTTATGGTCATCCGCACAAGGAAGTACTCACGCTTTTGGAAAAATTTAAAATTCCAAAACTTTCCACCTGCGATTCGGGTAATATAATCTTCACAACAAACGGCGAGCAACTTTCATTCACCACATCCAAATAACTAAATAATTGGAGCAGAGAGATTAATTTCAGGGAAGATTGTATTTTAGGTATATGGGGAAACATTTGAAAAAACAAAATGTAATCTTAATGAACAGATGGACCAGTTTAATAAAAAATCCGCCGAGTGGTGGATTTTTAATGTACTATTACTTCGTCGCTAACTTACTTATTTTTTACCGCTACCTTCATAGTTAATTGCTTGTTTGCTTTCAAACATCTGGTGCAGATTTTGATTCTGCCGCCTTGAGGGAGTTTCGCCCATTGCAAATTAGGGTACTTGCGTACCATTCCTGTCGGGGTGAACTTGGTGGCGCGGGTGCGGTTGGAATAACCTCCGGCGACCTTCGTTCCTTTATTGCATGATGGGCATGATTTGGCCATGACGTTTCGTATGCTACCATAAGGAAATTGAAGAGGCAAACCTGCCATGGCCGGACTTGATACCATATTCTATATA
>JBAZYZ010000002.1:0-55662 GCA_041659085.1 Minisyncoccota bacterium | reverse complement strand
GTCATTCTCGCGTGCGGGGTAATAAACTTCTTCAAGGTTTCAACGTCCTTGTAGTCTATGTGTTTTATATTATTTGAATTGAAGTAGCACTGTTTTTTCATAAGTTTTCACTCTATCACAATAATTATTAAAACGGAATATCTTCAGGATTTATGTCTTCTTCCGGATAATCAATCGCCGGGGTTTCATCTACCGCCTGAGGCGCCGCCTGGCTGGCGGAAACCGATGATGCTCCTCCCAAACGCGGACCAAACTGCACCCGGTCGGCAACAATCTCGGTGCGGTACTTTTTCTGCCCTTCCTGCTCCCAGCTTCTGGTCTGGAGACGCCCTTCTATGAAAGCGCCGGCTCCTTTCTTCAGGTATTGGGCGCTTGTCTCCGCCTGCCTGCCGAATACCACAATATTATGGTAGTCGGTTGACTCCTGTTTTGAACCGTCCTGAGACTTCCATACCCGGTTGGTTGCGACTGAAAAAGTGCAGACTTTGTTGCCCGACGGCAGAGATTTCAACTCCGGGTCGCGGGTCAGATTCCCATAAACTAGAGCTTTATTGATATACATAGATATTAAAAAATTTATTCAACAACCAACTCGGCGATGGTTTTATCAAGTTCCTCTTCGGACATTGGTGACGCATCGCCCTTCGCGCCGCCAACCGGTTTCTTATATCCAGTACCGGCAAAAACCTTCTTTGCCGCCATTGTGTTCTCGCGAACAGTTTTAATTATAAGGAAACGGATTATCTTATTGTTCTTATCAAGAACCTTCTTAACTTCAGCAATTTTATCCTGAGAAAGTTCAAATTTAACCCAGCCAAAGAGCGCCTTTGTGTATTTATCCTTTTTGGCGCCTATTTGCCTTTCCATTTGATAAGCAAGGTCGATTTCTCTAGGAGCTTCGCCGGAAATCTCAACACCCCCGAACGTATCCATGATAAGCGACTTCAGAGCGCCGACTTCATGAGCTGCGGCTTCTTCGGCAAGCTCGGGCACCAGAAGATAGCTCAATTCGTAGATTTTTGTTCCCTCATTATTCAATTCTGCGTTTGTTTCAGTCATTTTTTGATTTTGCGTATGGGCTCCATACTAACAAAGGGAGGCGATAAAGTAAAGATGCCTTAATTTAGGCCAAAAACCCTGCAGGCATTGGCCAAAAGTCTCTCTGAAACAGTTTCTACGGGCAGTTTTTTAATGCTTGAAATGGCTTTTACCACCTCTGTTACATAGGCCGGCTCGTTACGCTTGCCGCGGTAAGGCGCGGGCGCCACATACGGACAGTCGGTTTCGGAAAGAATCGATTCAAGGGGAATATATCTTATGACTTCATCATAATCTCTGGCAAAAGTGACAACACCGGTAAAAGACATGGTAAAACCGAGGTCCAGAAATTTTTTGGCTATATCCCTGCCGCCGACAAAAAAATGTATATTCCCGGAAGGTATGGCGCCCGGCATAGGATATCTTGCATTTAGTATGCCTAGCGCATCTTCATACGCGTCCATACTCCCCTTTGACGGGCGGCCGTGAACCATAAGCGGTTTGTTTAACGAAATGGAAAGTTCAATCTGCTTCGAAAAATTTTCACGCTGAATTTTTCTTTTTTGTTCGTCCTTTTCCCAAAAATAATCCAGCCCGCACTCCCCTATGCCGACAACCTTTTTGTGTTCCGCCAGTTTGCGGAATTCTTTTTCGTCAAAAGGTTCGTCGGTGTCTGTGGGATGCAACCCTATTGTCGCCCAGACATCAGGCTCACTCTCAGCTAACGCAACAGCTTGGCGCGAACTTTCCAAATATGTGCCGACAGTAATAGTTGAGACTTCCGCCGCGCGCATGCGCGCCAAGACTTCACTCCGGTCGGAGTCAAATTCTTTCCCGTGTATGTGCGAATGTGCGTCAAAAAACCGCATATTATCTCTCCAGGCGGGCAAACAGCGGCTTGTCCGGCATCTTGTTTTCTTTTATCAGTCTCTGCATTTCAGCGGCAGTATTAGGCAGGAATGGTTCAAGTTGTCCGCTTATCCTGAAAAGTTCCCGAATCAATTCTTTTATTACCCTCTCTCCCTCATCTTTATTTGTTTTTATTACCCTAAAAGGCTCTTCATGCTGGATTCTGGCGTCAAGAGATGAGATCCTGTTCCAAATAGTAACCATCTCATCGTGCATATCAAAAGAATTTTCATCAGTCCAAAACGGCTCGTTTTTGTCCTCAATAACATAACTTACGCTGTTTGAGGTAGACATCTTCATAATTCTGGAGACGAGGTTCCCCAAGCCGTCCTGCAGATTCGCGCGGTACGAGTTTTTGATTGACTCCATCGTTACATCCCCATCCTCAAAACTGGAGACGTCATGTAAGACGACAAAACGAAGAACGTCTTCCGGAAAATCGGTAACATCTTTAAATAGATCCACCACATCAAAAGGCGAGATAACATTGCCGAGCGATTTGGACATTTTTTGTCCGCCTGTATTTATGAATCCGTTAATAACTATATGTTTTGACGGAGGCAAGCCGACGGACATAAGCATCGCCTGCCACATCGCCGACTGTTGTCGGTTATTGTCTTTGCCGCAATATTGAACCATACCGCCGCTTTGAACATGCCATTTATTGAACGTCTCCATATCATCCGGCCAGCCTATAGCGGAAATATAATTAACCAGCGCGTCAAACCAAACGTACATTACCTGACTTTCGTCTCCCGGCACAGGAATACCCCAAGGCATCTTTGACTTCAGGCGTGAAATGGAGAAGTCCTGAAGCCCTCTTCCGACAAAAGCCTTCATTTCGTTAAACCTAAAATCAGGAATCACAAAATCCGGATTTTTTTCGTAAAAATCAAGAAGCTTTTGCTGAAACGCCGAGAATCTGAAAAAATAATTTTCCTCGTTGATTATCTCTATCTCTTTATTCGGATGAATCGGGCAACGGCCGTTTTCGTCAAGCTCCGATTCAGTCTTTTCCAATTCGCAACCGACACAATATTTTATTTCGTAATTTTTTTTGTATATGTGACCGTTCTTGTCGCACTGCCGCCAGAATTCCTGCGCCGCCATCTCGTGGTG
Organism: Minisyncoccota bacterium; assembly: GCA_041659085.1. GTDB lineage: Bacteria > Patescibacteriota > Minisyncoccia > Phycocordibacterales > VMEP01 > JBAZYZ01. The sequence continues at coordinate 52,596 of JBAZYZ010000002.1, read as the reverse complement.
CGGGTCAGTTGTGCGTATAAAATTGTCCACTGAAAGATTCAGTTTGTCTTTAAGCAGACGGAAACGGGCGGCGTATTCATCCACGTATTCTTTCACGTCACGGCCTGCCGCTTTGGCGTCATTTAAAAGCTTAGACCCGTGCTCGTCCGTGCCGGTGTTGAAAAATACTTCGTCCCCTATAAGGCGATGGTAGCGGGCGACAACGTCGGCACGCACAAATTCCATAGCATGTCCGAAATGCGGGTCCGCATTCACGTATGGAAGCGTGGTTGTGATATAAAATGTCTTCCTCATTTGATTTTTACCGTCAGTATTTATTCTTATGCCGTTTTTACCCTCTTTGGGCCTTTTCTTTTTTCCAGGTCGTCAGCCACCTCAAGCATCATTGTGACCGCCGGCACGGCAATTATAAGCCCGAGAAAACCAAAAAGCTTTCCAAAAATAAGCAAAGCTAAAATGGCGACAAGCGGCGGAACACCAATAATCTTCCTCACTATAAGCGGATAAATGAGATGATTTTCAAACTGCTGTATGACTATATAGAAACCAACTACCGCAAACCCAAGTCCCGCCCCGCCGCTAGTAAATGCTATGGCAACTGCCGGAACCGCCGCCAAGGTCGGGCCGAAGAGAGGTATCAATTCAAACAAAGCCGCTATGACCGAAAGCAAAAAAGCGTACGGAAGGTTCATGATAGAAAGACCGAGATAAGTGAAGACTCCAATAAGAAGTCCCAGGACCAACTGCCCCTGCATCCAAAGACCTATCTTGCGGCGGGTACGCGCCCAAAGATCCAAAGCGTAGTTCTCATATTTGACGGAAGTCACTATCCGCAAGAAATTTTCTATTCCCTTCTCTTGGACCGACAAATAGAAGGATATGACGGCGATTAGTATGAAGGAAAGAAGGCCGCCGAAGATTATATTAACTCCGCTAAAAATGCCGCTGGAAAATCCGAAAAAGGCGCCCTGCAATTGCGATATCAAATCCTTAACAGAAACCGATGACCCGGAAAGATTGTCTATAACACCCTGCGGACCGAAAATGCCGGACAAAGAATTATTTCCTCCGCCACCCAATGATTCAAGATACTGCGGTATTGAAGATGCGAAACCAGAAAGGTCGTCCAGAAGCGGGGGGAGGAAGAAATAAAAAAAGCCGGAAAAAAATACGAAAAAAGCCAGGAATATCGAAATGACCGCCACAACGCGCGGAAAGCGATACCCCATCAGCCATCTTGTGGCCGGCTCTATCGCGGAAGCGATAACGACCGAGGTCAATATAATGAGGATGACATCGCGGATTAGATAGAGCGCCACAAAAAGAAGCAGTATGAGAACCGTGCGGAATATCGTCCCGGAACTTATGCTGATTGTTGAGTGGCTTTCATCCGACATGACCTAATACTATACGAAGAGGGCGCTTATGTGAAGCTTGGGTGAAGCGACTCGGAGACTTGAAGCAGCCGGTAAAACATAAGCGGGCGCAGGGTTTTGGGGATGTTTGCAAAAATACAAAAACACGGTTTCCGCGAATACGAAATATCAAAACTTAAGTACCCCGGCAAAAACGTTCTTTTCTTTAAATGGCCCCACTAACGCCAGATTGAGACATTTATTTACGAAGATTAAATTGGCAACCCTTTGAATGTCCCCCGCAGTTATGGCGTTTATTTTCTTTTCCATATCGGAAGGTTCCAGAATCGGCTTCCTCATTATTTCCTGTATGCCGTAAAACTCGGCCAACGAGTCAGAGGACTCCAGCCCCAAAATCATACTGCCCATCAGGTTGTCCTTTACCTTCCTGAGCTCTTCCTCTCTGACTTTTTCTTCCTTCAGCTTTTTAAGCTCGGCCATTATGGCGGAGACAACTTCAACCACACGTTTATTGTCCACACCCGTTGAAACCTCAAAGATGCCGTGATCCGTGTAAGAATCATTCTCGGCGCCAATGCGATATCCTACGCCCATTTCATTCCTGATTTTCTGAAACAAACGCGAACTCATCCCGGCGCTCAAAACGCCGGAGAGAACGGCCAGGGCAAAATTATTCCTGTTGTATGTGTCGAACGAGCGGACTCCCAACAAAAGATGCGTCTGGTCCGTATTTTTATTAAATAAGGAAATTTGTGGGGATGTTTGCGGCTCTTTAACTTTCACTTTCTTTCCCTTCGGCGCGGAAGAAATGCCCGTAAACTTATCCTTTATCGCTGAAATTGCCTCTTTCTCGTTTATATTACCCGCCACAACCACCAACGTCCCTTTGGCGACGTAATGCTTCCTGCGGTAGCCGATAAAATCCTTTTTCTTAAATTTTCTCACCACTTCCGGCTTTCCGGTTATGGGCCAACCGGCGGGCTGGTCTCCATACAGCAAATCCATGAAAACATTCCCGACCTTACGCCCGGGCAAATCTTCATACATGCTTATTTCATCGGAAATAACCCCTTTTTCCTTTTCAATCTCACTGTCATCAAAAAGAGGGTTCAAATAAATGTCAGAAACAACATCAAGAATCTTGGAAAAATGTTTAGCCTCGGCTTTGGCGTAATACCCGGTGTATTCATGGCTGGTAAAAGCATTGTAATGCGAGCCGATACTATCAAGCTCTCCGGAAATAATCATATTGGTTGGACGCTTGGTTGTTCCCTTGAAGCACATGTGTTCAAGGAAATGGGAGATTCCGTTTATTTCTTTGGTTTCGTATTTTGAGCCGGCCTCAACCAAGACAAGCACCGTGACGGTCGGGTTGTCCTTCATGGGCACGGTGATTATGCGAAGTCCGTTTTTGAGCGTTGTCTTTTTGAAACGCATAAATTAATCATTAACAAATAAAAGAAAGCCAACTTGGAGGCTGAGCCTCCAAGTTGGGAAATACCAGGCTATTTTATCGCTTCGCGGACGAACGAAACAAGCTCGGAGGTTTTCATACGCTCCTGCTTCCCGGTGTCGCGGTCGCGCAAAGTAACCGTGTCATTACCGAGCGTGTCAAAATCAACCGTCACGCAGTAAGGTGTGCCTATTTCATCCTGGCGGCGATAACGCTTGCCAATATTGCCGTTGTCGTCAAACACCACCCCGCCGATTTCTTTTTTGAGCATATCGTAAACACCGCGCGCTTTTTCCACGAGCTCGGGCTTATTTTTAAGAAGCGGAAATACCGCCGCCTTGACTGGAGCAACGCGCGGATGGAATTTGAGATATGACCGGAGTTCGCCATTCATCTCGTCTTCGGTGTAGGCTTCAAGCAGCACAAACAAAACTGCGCGGTCAACTCCGCCGGAACATTCAATATCCCACGGCATGTACCTCTCCCCCGTTTCCTCGTCGCGATATGACAAATCAACGCCGGAATATTCGCTATGCCTCCGCAAGTCCCAGTCACCGCGATGGTGTATACCCCAAGCCTCTTTCCACCCGGCAAAAGGGGTATTGTATTCAATATCCCAGGCATCCTTGGCATAATGAGCGCGCTCGTTTAGTTCATGCTGCCGTAATCTCAAGTTATCCTTGGCAAATCCCAAGCTGTAATACCATTCCAAGGCATGATGCTTCCATTCTTCAAAGACTTCTCCGCCAATCTGCTCGTCGGGTTTAATGTAATACTGTATTTCCATCTGCTCAAATTCGCGCTGGCGGAAGAGAAAATCGCGCGGAGTGATTTCGTTGCGAAACGCTTTGCCTATCTGCCCTATGCCAAACGGCAGCTTGGGGTGCATTGAATCCAAAACATTTTTGAAATTGACGTGAACACCCTGCGTTATTTCTCCGCGCAGATAAACCGGTGTGGCAGACTTTTCCGATGCTCCAAGTTTGGTTTCAACAAGCAGATTGAATACTCCCGGTTCAGACCACTCCGCTATTTTCTTTTCTTTCTTATGCTTCTCCTCATGGTCTGAAATAACTTCCGGCTGATCCGCCCGGACGCGCTCATGGCAAAGCTTGCACTCAACAAGCGGGTCAGTAAACAATTCCGTATGGCCGGAAGCTTCCCACACCCGTTCAGGCATCAGTATGGCGGCACTCATGCCGTAAACGTCATCCCTTTCCGTAATAAATTTTTTCCAAAAATGCTGTTTGATATTGTGGCGCAATTCAACCCCTAGCGGTCCGTAGTCATATATGCCCGCAAGCCCTCCGTAGATTTCCGAACCTTGAAATATAAAACCTCGCCTTTTGCAAAGCGATACTATTTTTTCCATCTTTGATTCTGCCTGTTTATTCATGTTCTTTGTCCTATTTGCCGCGCCAGAAACTCATTCTTTCAAGCAAAAACAGTCGAGGGCGACCGTCAGGCTTTTTTACTTTCGTTACAAAAACATTACCACATTATAAAGCGAACTTCTAATGGGGTCATTTTGACGGCGGCATTACAATTTCATCGCCGGTTCTGAAACCGGAATCGTTGCTTAAAATCGTGGTAAGCGGATTTTTAACGCTCTCTATCGATTCTTTGGCAAATGAATCAACTCCGGAAAGAACCGTGTCTCCGGTAAGGTTAACCCAATTCCCGACATGCTGGATGGAGGGAGTAAGCCTGACCTGAAAGCTCACTTCGCGGGCGACGCTTCCGTATCCTGTTCCGGAAGACACCGTACCCAACCGCCAAGTTACCTTGCGGCTTGTCACGTCATAAGAAACATCTTCGTTGGCGGAAGAAACCTGGTTAGCCCAGCCGACATACAGCGGCAAAACTGTAGTGATTGAAGCGCCGGTAACATCATTGGCCGAATTCATAACGCTCCAAGAGACTGTGTATGTAGTTTCCTTTTCCGCGACCGGCGGTATCGGCCCGGTATTATTTAATGAGCCGGAAAAATACGCAGCCCGCGAAAGAACCTGCAAATCAGACAAAACTTTGGCAACATTGCTTGTGGTGACGGAAACATCTCCTCCGCCGGCGTTGCTTGTGTTGACATTGCCCTTTACCGTCGTTTCAATAACCACCTGTGGCTCGTTTAACATGCCATTTTGGGACGAGTAGAGCGGTAGCGGTCTGAAATAAAACGGGAACTGGCCTGTTTCCCCGGGTTCAATTACCTGGAAATTGCCGTAGTTATTCATGTTCCATACAAGCGTGCCCTCCGAAGAATTGTAAAACCCGTTTTGGGATGAGATGGTGCTGCGGTCAATGGCGTTGCCGGAAAATTTCAAACTTATTTCGGCGTTAGTTATTCGTGTCGGCAAATTATTACGCCACACTAAAGAGCCGACCACCTCACGACCTGAAGGAACAGCCATATTTTGTTTTTGAGCGGAGTCTCCGTTCAGATACACCACGGCATCCAAAAACGCGCGTTTTATGGAAATTGTCTGAAAAACAGAATTATAAATTACGCCAATAGTCTTCTCATCGTCCACAGAAGCGGAGCCTGTGAGCAGGCGAAAGGTCCGATCTTCCCCGTTTTCACCGGAGAGAACGCCTGTTATGGAAATCGCCCTGTCACTTCCTGTGTGGAAATCTCCCAAACGCCAGACATTATTACCGTATGTCGGCGCAGGATCGGATGTCTTAAACAAAAATCCAGGAGGGTAATCAACTCCCAGCAGAACATCAGCCACGTCTTTGGGGGCATTTGACGATACTTTTATCCTAAGGGAAAGATTTTGCCCAGAGTTAACCTCTTTCGGAGAATCCAAAAAAAGATTAATGGGCGCAGAACTTATTTTAACCGGGTAAATGCTTTCTTTTTGGAAAATCGCGTTGGAACCTTGTGTCCGGTATTCCAATGTAAACTTTATGTTTTGCTGCCCGCCCTCTTCTCCGTATAGCACAACCTTAACCACCTCCTGATGAGTCCCACCCGCGGGAATTTTCTTGAGTGTGATTTGTTTTCTGACTAAATCCAAAGTGGAGGAAGCGTTAGCGCTTGCTGCTCCTCTCGGGTACTCTATCAAAATTTCCGCAAATTCAAGCGGGACATTGTTGCGGTTCTCAACAGAAACCTGCAGAGAAATCTCATCCCCTCCCGAGGCAAATGACGGGCCGAATACCGTTATATTTATATTTTTGGCCGAAACGATATTTCCGCCGCCAAGAAACTGGTAGGCCGCGTATGCCAAAGCCATCATAAAAAATATGGATGATGCTATAAAAAATTTTTTAAATGTTCCCATTCTTATTTTTTCCTCGGTGGGTTCATCAGACTCGTTTGAATAGATTAAAGCGTCTTTTTTCCACTCACTGCCGATATCTTCTTCGTGTTCTTCAAGCCCGCCCTTCCTGAGAGACCTTCTGCCCATACTACCGCGCGCATAAAGTCGCTTTTTTAGCTCTTCTATGGAATCACTGCCATTCTTTCTGTTGTGGTCAAGCATTTGTCAATTATAACCCGAATTGCGGATTGAAGGAAAACATTCCGGCGCTAAAATGTTTAAAGTTGGCTCTCCTTAAGCGCTTCGTTTATATCCCTTGTAAGCTCGCGGCGGAATGGAATGACCATGGAAGCTGTGTCGCGGCTCATTGCACCCGCCAAAATCGGCTCATATCTACCGGCGCTGAAATAACCGAGTGTTTCCAAAATCCTTGCCACCGACACAAGCTCAAGATTTGCTTCCTCTTCCGGGGATAAATTATTTTCTGACAACACCGCGCGAGCACCCTTTACTTCGTTAAAAAGCTTTTTATTATCTTCCTCGCCATGAACAAGGCGGCGGACAAGCCCCGATAGACGCGCAAAAACAACCGCGTGGGGAGTTCTGAAAAAAACTTTTGATTCCCTGCCGTAAACGTTAACAATTCGCCAGATATTTTTTCCGCGAACCATCTCCACGTCCACATTGGCAAAAAGCGACAGATGAAAACGCAGTTTGGATTTCAAAAGCCGCACCCCGGTGGCCTGGGCCATAACGAAACCAAGTTCGTCGGTCAACAAAAAATACAGCCGATTATCTTCTCCACTAGGCATCTCACCCAAAATTATTGCTTCTGTTCGATAGATAAAGTGAGACATTATATTAAAGTCTCAGTTAAAATCCAAAATCGCTTGGAGGGCGGAGGGTAATTCAGTAACCCCGTCTTCTCCGCTAAAATGGCCTTTGTTGTGCTCAATTATGATCTGAGCACCCAGTTTTTCCCTAAAAATTTCTGAGTCTGTCAGTGGTACTAATTCATCATTGTCAGAGAATATACCGACAAATTTACCGGCACAAGGTCTTACCTTATCCCAGTTTATTGCTTTTTCAAGCCAGGGCAAGGCAATGTTTAAGTCCTCTTTATCCTCATACGCTTCGTCGGTAAGATGGACCCATCCCGCTAAAAGCACAACTCCGCCAACTTTTGCATTTCCACCAAAAGATTCCAGGTATCTCAGTACTGTCTGAGCACCTATGGAATGCCCGAGTAAAATAGTATTTTGATCCGGAACACCCACTTGCTTCGCCAGAAACGGAACCCATGTTTCTATCCGCGGATTTAACGGTTCCGGCATCGCTGGGTTAAAAACAGAGAAACCCCTATTCTCCAACTCTTTCTTCAGCCAAGGGAAACATCCTTCTTCCGGATAACCATCCCACCCGTGTATTATAAATACTCGTTTTTTCATTTTCTCAAGACAACAAAAGAAATCTCTTTTCCTGTTTTGACCTCTATGCCCGTAAGCATGGCGGCTTTTTTAAGTTCCCCTCCGTGTTTTTCAACAAGCGCGATTGTTTCTTTGGGCGCGGAAATTTCAATGGCCACTTTATCATTTGGAGTAAGTCCCTCATTCTTCCTGAATTCCTGAATGGCGCGGATTATGTCGCGCACGTTGCCCTCTTCTTTGAGTTCCTGAGTAATTTCAACATCAAGTGCGAGAATGGTAGGCAGATTCTTGTCCCACTTGACCTCTTTAACATTGAGCTCCTCCCCAATAATAATATTATACCCGTCAGAAAAAGCAGCTGTTGTACTTAACATGCGAAGGGGTTGCCGTACTTTAATTCCATGCTTAGCACGCTCTTCCAGTCCCAATGAAACAACCTCTCGAGCTTTTCTCATTTCCTCTATTATTTCCCTGCTTTCATCATTTAATTCCTTCGCTTCCGGCCACTTCTCTAGATGCACACTCTCCTCTTTTTTGCCGCCAGCCACTTTCAGATACAAGTCGTCGGCGATAAACGGCATAAACGGCGCGACGACTTTTGAAAGTTCCATAAGCGTGTAATTTGTCGTCTCAAGCGCGGATTTTTTATCCGCCTCGTCATCCCCCTTGAACCGTTCGCGTGAACGCCGTATATACCACGTGGAAAGGTCGTCTATAAATTCGCCGATTGGCTTTGTAGCCCTGTCGAGCTCATATGAATCCAGCGCGGAGGTTGTTTCGTTAATCATCTGACTCAGTCTTGCCAAAATCCATCTGTCCAAAATATTTTTTGAATCCGCATTCCCCTCTTCCGCTCCGCGATAGAGTTCATAAAAAGCATAAACATTATTCAAACGAGCGATATTTTTCTTATAGACCTCATCCACTCCTTTCTCCGAAAAGCTTACGTCCTCACCACGCATAAGAGGAGACGACAAAAGGAAGTAGCGCAGGGAGTCGGCCCCGTATCTGTTGACCACTTCAATCGGGTCGGGATAATTCTTCAGGCGCTTGGACATCTTCTGCCCGTCTTCAGCGAGAATAATTCCGTTTACGATGACATTTTTGTATGGCGACTCGCCGAAAAGCCCGACACCCAGAATCAGCAGGCTGTAAAACCAGCCGCGAGTCTGGTCCATCCCTTCGGCGATAAAATCAGCCGGGAAATTCCTTCTGAACTCCTTCTCGTTCTCAAACGGATAGTGGAACTGGGCATAGGGCATGGAACCGGACTCAAACCAGCAGTCAAACACGTCGGGGATTCGCCTCATCGTTCCGCCACAGGAACAGTCGTAAACAATCTCGTCTATATACGGGCGGTGCAAATCAAGCTCGCCCACCCTGTTCCTCGGTATAAGCTTCCATTTTAGTTCTTCTGTTTCGGCATTCCCCAGAAAATCCTCCCCACGTTCGCTTTTCATCCGGACAGACTCCTCTATTGTGGCGCCCTTAGCCGCAGAAGCGAGCATCCAAGCCGCATATTCGTGAGTGACAATAAGTATTGTCTCGCCGCGATAAGTTTTTTCAAGGTCTCCGACACCCAGGAGAACGCGTCGCTTCACATCAAGCAAATTTTCTCCTCCCTTCGGCGTCTTTTTAAATTTTTCGGCGTATGAAACGAAGAAATCATGATATTCGGCGCGAGTTTTGTCGTGGAAGATACCTGTGTTTATCTCGCGGAACCGCGGGTCAAAAACAATGTGTTCGGCGGGAACGTCAAGTATTTCGGCAACCATCTCCGCGGTTTCGCGGGTACGCATAAAATCCGACGAGATGATCCTGTCTATTTTTATCCCATCCTTTTTTAACTGTTCTGCCGCCTCTTCTACCTGCCCTCTGCCTTTGTCCGTCACATGGTCCTCCTTGAATGGGTCACAGTTGACCATGCCCAAAGCATTGCTTTCAGACTGACCGTGCCGGATAACGATATAGCGATTACCGGACGGGGGAACCTTCTCCGAAAGCTCAGCCACGCTTCCGAAAGCGTCGACTTTTTCGCATTCGGCGCATTTCCATATGGGAAGCGGAGCACCCCAGAACCTGGAACGGGAAATCGCCCAGTCGCGCGGGTTCTCAAGCCATTTGCCAAAGCGTCCACCGCCTATATGCTCCGGGATCCAGCCAACTTTCTTATTTTCTGAAACTACTCTATCGCTTATAGCCGTCGTCTTCACAAACCAAGACGGAGTGGCGTAGTTTAGAAGCGGAGTGTCGCATCTCCAGCACAAGGGATACGAGTGAACAATTTTTTCTTTGCTGAACAGTAAGCCTTTATGCGCCAAATATTTTATTACTTCTATGTCTGCTGATTGGGTGTCCCCTTTCTGCTTCACGTATTGTCCCGCGAAATCCTTCACCTCCGGTTTAAACTTGCCGTCCATGGAGACATGCTGAATGACCGGAATATTTTCCTTTTTTGAGAGCTCCATATCCTCAGCGCCGAAAGCCGGAGCTTCGTGGGCGATGCCGGTGCCGCTGTCCGCGGTTACGAAATCCGCGCCGTAAATTTTCCAACCTCTGTTGTGGTTTTCAATTTCGTTATCATTCACATAATAATCAAACGGAGGAATATATGATTTGCCAACGAGTTCGCGTCCATGGAAGGTGCTCAGTATCTCGTATTCGGTATTCAGTATTAAAAGACGGTCCTTGGCCAAAATATAGTATTCCCCGTCAACCCTTACTTTCACGTACTCAATGTCGGGATTAACAGCAAGCGCCGTATTCCCGGGCAATGTCCACGGCGTCGTGGTCCAAGCGAGCAGGTAAACCCCCGGATCGGCGGACAATTCAAACTTCACAGTAACGGATATGTCAGTCACGTCTTTATAACCCTGAGCGACCTCAATCTGAGCGAGAGGCGTTTCGCACCTCGGGCAAACGTACATTATTTTATGCCCCTCATATATCAAGCCTTTGTCGTAAAGCGTCTTAAAAGCCCACCAGATTGATTCGCTATAAGTGGCGTCCATCGTCTTATACGACAAGTCCATATCCACCATCCGCCCCATCCGGGGAATTATTTCTTTCCAGTTTGAATCAAAGCGTAGAACCGCTTTACGCGCCGCTTCGTTGAAATTTTCTATGCCATATTCCTCAATGTCTTTCTTGTGCTCAAGCTTTAGCTCTTTTTCAATTATGTTTTCAAGCGGCAAACCATGACAATCCCAACCCCACTGCCGCCTTACATAATGCCCCATCATGGTCCGATACCTTGGGATTGTATCCTTAATGGTCCCCGCCAGAACATGCCCGTAATGCGGCTCGCCGGTGGCAAAAGGCGGTCCATCATAAAAAACAAACGGCTTCCCCTCACGGGTTTTATCCATAATTTTTTGATGTATCCCTTTTTTTTGCCAATTGGCCAAAATGCGCTCTTCCGCAAGCGCCACTTCTGATTTTTTTACTTCCCGTGAATTCTTCTCTTTATGCTTTTCTTCCATTTTTTTATACTAACATAGCTACATACTCTCCGGAGCGGAGATTCCCAGTAATTCCAGAGATTTCGCAAGCGTATTTCTGGCAATTTCCGCGAGCAGAAGCGCCCCTTGGTTATATCCACCGTCTTCCACAATACGCACCTTCTCATAAAACTGCGCGAATGACGAAGCCAGTTCATAAGCATAAGTGGTAAGTTTATGGACCTGGTAATCATTCGCTATGGAGAAAACAATTTCCGGGAATTCGGATATTTTTACCGCAAGCGCCCGGGCAGCCGGTTCTTTCATAATATCCGGGAGCCCGCTTCCGTCCGGTGTTACACCTTTCGCCTTTTCCAGGATTGAACAAATACGCGCGTGAGCATACTGCACGTAAAAGACCGGGTTCTTGGCCGAATGTTCTTTGGCGAGAACCATATCAAAGTCCATATGAGTGCTAAGCGACTTATCCGAGAAAAACCAACGCACCACGTCAATCCCGAATTCATCCACCAAATCTTCAAGCAGAACCACATTGCCCGCCCGCTTGGACATCTTGGCTGAAACTCCATTCTCTTTGAGCGACACCAACTGGGTTATAAATACCTTAAGTTCTCCCTTCCAGCCGAGTATTTCCTTGGCCGCTTGTATACGCTTCACGTGCCCGTGATGGTCGGCACCCCAAATGTCTATCACCTTGTCGTATCCGCGACTGAATTTGTCACCGTGGTACGCAATGTCGGAGAGGAAATAAGTATAAGTGCCGTCGGAACGCACCACGACCCTGTCTTCGTCATCCCCATATTCGCTCGTCGGAAGCCACAGGGCTTCGCCCTCGCCCTCTTTTTTATGAAGCAGTTTTTTGTCAGTCAAAATCTTAACGGTCTTCTCCACCCTCCCGCTTTCATAAAGAGAATTTTCGGAAAACCATTCATCAAACTTGACGCCGAGCTTGCCTTCAATAAAATTCCGATTATATTCCTGAACCTTACTCGCAAGCAAAGCCCCCGCCTCTTTCGGCTCCATGCCGCTAAAATCCATTTCCTTAATTATTTCAAGCAGTTTGAAAGTTTTATACTGCTCACCCAAGCCAAGCGCCGTTTTGCCGAGCTCTACTATCTGATTGCTGTCTTTTGAATCATTTATATAATACTCTCGCGTAATTTTGGCCCCGGAAAAAGAAAAAATATTGGAAAGAGCGTCGCCGTAAAAAGCCCCGCGGCCGTGGCCGATGTGAAGTTCGCCTGTCGGATTCGCGGAAATAAACTCCAGATTTATTTTTTGGGCGCGCAAGAAATCAAAGCCACTTCCTACTCTTTCCCTTACAACTTTCAACTCATCTACCAGCGCTTCATCCGACAAATAAAAGTTTATAAATCCCGGACCAGCAATTTCCATTTTTGGTTTGGAAAATAATTTCCATATTTTTTCGTTTTTTGAAAGCTCAGCGATTATTTGCTCCGCTACCTCTCTTGGATTTTTAACGACACTTGAGTAAACAATCATGTCTGTAGAAAGAATTATAGCGGCATTTGTAGTGTAATCCCCAAAACTTTCACCCAATTTTATATTCAAGCCTTTCAACTTCTTTGTTTCGGGGGCAGGAGAAAGGCCCTTGAGTACAGTTTCTATTTCTCCACGTAAAAAATCACTTATCATATTTAGATTTTAACATAAATGGGTGCTATTTCCCCCTCAAAACCGAATCAATTTTTCGGGCGATTTTTATCATGTCTTTCTCCTTTTTGCCCAGTGTCGTCTCGGCCGGAGTGCCGAGCCGTATGCCGGAGGGGTCAAAAGCCGAGCGGGTTTCCCCGGGGATTGTATTTTTATTGACGATGATGCCCGCCTTCTCCAGTCTGTTGCTGGCTTCACTTCCGCTTAAACCTCTTCCACCCATCCAGACGTCCATCAAAATCAAATGGCTGTCCGTCCCGCCGGAAATTATTTTCCAGCCGAGATTTTTCAGTTCATCCGAGAGCGCTCTCGCGTTTTTTACCACCTGCTTGGCATATATTTTGAAAGATGGGGTGCCGGCTTCTTTAAGCGCCACCGCTATTGCCGCAGTCTGATTGTCATGGGGGCCACCCTGGAGTCCGGGAAATACCGCCCTGTCTATGAGCTCGCTCATTTCTTTGCCTTCTTTCGTCTTTTGCCGGCGGACAAAAATCATCGCGCCCCTTGGCCCGCGAAGCGTCTTGTGCATCGTTGTCGTAACAATATCAGCGTAAAGAAATGGCGACGGGTAAGCGCCTCCGGCTACAAGCCCGGCAAAGTGCGACATGTCCACCATCAGAAGCGCGCCTGCGGCCCGGGCGATATCGCGAAATTTTTTGAAATCAATCACGCGCGGGTAAGCCGTAAATCCGGCGACAATGATACTCGGCTTTTCCTTGAGCGCAATCTTTTTAATCTCGCTATAATTTATAGTTTCCGTTTTTGGGTCAACGCCAAACGGCACTTGTTTCCAAAATTTTCCGGTAACCGAAACTTTGTGCCCGTGAGTCAAGTGTCCCCCTTCGGACAAAGTCATTCCCATAATTTTCCCGCCTGGTGGGACAAGCGCGACATAAACAGCCAGATTAGCCGGCGAACCGGAAAGCGGCTGAACATTCACATGCCATTTACCATGAGCCAGGCCAAAAAGTTTCAGAGCCCTTTCGCCCGCCAATCTCTCAACCCTGTCAACGACAGTGTTCCCGCCATAATATCTCTTGCCCGGATACCCTTCGGAGTATTTGTTTGTTAAAACCGAACCCAGTGCCTCTAATACATCCCGGGATACGTAGTTTTCCGAGGCAATCAAATTCACAACGGACTTCTGTCTGCCCTCCTCTTCCTTAATAAGCCTTTTGACTTGCCCGTCTTTCATTTGTTTCAAATTATTTTCCGGAACTGCCAAAACCCCTGCCCCCCCTGTCGGTCTCGCTCAATTCTTCCACCTCAACAATGTCCGCCTGCTCAATCTTCTGAATGATCATCTGCGCGACTTTATGTCCTTTTTCAAACACATAAGGCTCTTCGCTCAAGTTTACAACCCCTACTCTGACCTCGCCGCGGTAACCGGCATCTATAACGCCGCCCAGCACTTTAACGCCATTCTTGATTGCTATTCCGCTTTTGTCCCAGATAAGCCCGGCGTAACCTTCAGGAATCTCAATAGAGAGTCCGGTGGGAATATCTTTCCTTTCTCCGGGCGCAAGTCCCGCCTCTTCCACGGCCAATAAGTCAAATGCCGCGTCCCCCGGATACGCATACGCAGGCAACTTTGTCTCCTCCGAAAGACGCTTAACTCTTAAGGTTATTTTCATAAAAAACATTGTAGCAGATTGGGCGGGAAAATGGGATTTCATGGCATATTGGCGGGTTTGCAACACGGTCGACTTCCCTATATATTTAGACAATGAAAGAAAAGCTAGTCTTGAAAGGAGTCATTCCCTTTGACCAACTTACGTCCATGATGCGGAAAGTAGCCTTCCGTGGGCTCTTTGACAAGAAGGGCACGGCGCTAAAACCATACGCAAAAGCGAAATTCAAATTAGTCACAATACATCCACCCCAGAAAATAGGGCAATCGCCCAAAATAGCCGTTGACGACAAAAGACACAACCTCTTTACCCCCCAACCGACAATATATGAAAATCAGCTGGAAGTTTTTGATACCGTGGATAAGTTTCTCCGCGCGCACAAAATGCGGATAAACGATTTGAAAAACGGGTTGCAATATAATTGGGAGGGGCGCGGTGATTTCCACATATTGCCGCCTATTATTGAGAAACATACCTATGAACTGAGGGCGGGGTATCTTGACCTTGATAAAATAAGCAAGCGATTCGCGGATACGTATACAGCCGACGCGCGCAATAACCTGCACAATCTTTCAAAAAGATTCCTGAATTCATTCTACATTGACGAAGTCAGCAAACTTGATTATCTGGATGTCTTCAATTCAAACGCGCCGATTATAAACTACGGGCTAAGATACACCGGCAAGCAAGACTTCTACATCGTCTGCGACGGAGCGCACCGCATTGATTACGCCATAGAAAAACTAGGTAAACCCATCACCGCCATACTGGTAGAGCCCGAATCGGAAAGGCATCCGCTTCTGCCGTATTACGCTTTCCCCGTATCTTTCGTTCCCACTATCAGATTAACCAGCAAGAAATCGGAGAAGATGTATCCCCGTCTTGAAAGAGACAAGATCCACCTCTTGAATGACTTCATCAAAAAAACCCTTCATTATGATTGGGAAGTGGCTCAGCTGAGCGTCAGCAAACTAAGAAGCAATCTATAATATGGTTGATGAACTATCTTATTTAAAAGACGGGCTTGCGCTAGCCGTTGCTAAAAAGACAGTGGTTGGGGTAGGCAGCAGGACATCCACTGTAGCTTATTCAAAAAGCGGCCGAAAATACCGCGGAGCAAACATTGACTCCGACACTAACCTACTAAATATTTCTTCGGAACAGTCCGCCCTTCTTTTGGCGGTAGCCCACAGCGACTACCTGGTGGAAGAAGTCGTAACATTGGTTGAAAAAGATGAAGGATTCATAGTAAATCCGTTTACGGTAAAAACCATGATTGATTTTTGCGTCCGCACGGGTGGAGAAATAAAATATCGGGTCGTAAATATTGACGGGAAGGAAATATTTTCGGTGCCAAAAGTAACCGAAATAATTCCTTTTTATAAGCCACATCAAAATATCTTGGAGAAAGTGAAGGGGGCCGTCCCATCGGAATCTAAGGCGCCATTTCAAACCAGTATTCCGGTACCGGACCAGCTAAAAAAATACGCCGTGGAGGGTCTGGGCAAATGCTTCCATACCTACAACAACGCCAGTGCTTACAGTACGGCAGTGCTTACGGAAGACAGCGTAATATATTATTCTGGACAATATTCCAGTTTTGAAAAACGTGGCGGCATACACAGCGAAATGGCAGCGCCAATTCTCGCCCTTATGGACGGAAAGACAAAAATTGTCGCGCTCGGTTTGGTGTCCACTAAATTTACCGACACACCCTGTGAAATATGCGGATGTTGCCGACAGTTTTTGGCTGAAATAAGTTCCAAATACGATTTGAGCATAAATCTGTACTGTTTCGCCAAAGATACCGATGAATTCAAACAATATACTTTGGATGAACTGCTGCCTAACCAATGGTCCAGTAAAAAATGGTAGAACTCATGTCAAAAATATGACCGCAAAAACCCCCCAATTCCCCATAGTGGACGCGATACTTCTCACCCCCCCCGAAGGCAAGGATGGTTTTATAGGCATATGCACCAACACCACCGCCCCCGGCCAAGTCTTAAACGAGCTTGAAGGCAAAGAGCGCCGCTTCGTCTCAGTCTTAGGCTCGCTCATTGTGAGCCGGGACGGGGCCGAGAGAATGATACTCAATTCGCTCTCTCACCCGACACTCGCATATCTCATACTCTTCTCCGAGGAATCGCTGACATTCTCTCCGAGCACAAACCTGCTTCTGGCGCTCCAGTATGGAGTAAACACAGAAGACCGTGACCACCCCATAGTAAACGGCAGAGCCGCCTCGTCGCATTATCCGAACCTTTCCGGCGAAATCGTAGATTCTTTCCGAGAAAATATAACCGTTCTGCCGATGTTCATGTACAGAAATGATTACGGCAAGAAAATCATTATGGACTATCTTCTATGGGCGCGCCCCAGACTGCCGGACGAAGTATATGAATTCTTAAAAGAAGTGAACGAAAAAGGAAAGATATATTACGACTCGCTTAACAAACTCGTCTCGCTGCTTGGAGCCTCTGAACCCGCAAAACGCGGCGTTGTTGAGCTTGACCCGAAAGAATTCCAGCACCTCCAGCCGCCAAAAGTAGCCATCCCGGCAAAAGAGATAATCCCCGAAGTTACTTTCCGGGTACAAAATGAAAAAGGAGTATTGCGCCTTGATATCAAGTTGGGAGAAGAAACATTTTTCATAAAAAGCACGGATGATTTCCTCTTGGAATATTCTCTGATGAAATTCCTGGGCGAACGCAAAAAAGAAATCAGCCAACTGGACCAGCTATATCTCGGAGCCGAGCTTGCCCGGGTAAGTTCAGAAATAAAAAACGAAATTAAATTCCCTTCTTTCGTAAAATCCGGAAATATTGCCGGGGAAAAAGAAATAATGCTTGAATCAAAAATTTCCCTTATCACCGACAAGAAATATTACTACAAAATAAATGTTAAAGCGGGTCAGGTGGCGGTAATGTGCCTGGCCTTTGATGTCTGCGAACAGGTCTTTGAACTCCGCTCCCCGAAAATCGGCGGACTCTTTGAATGGATAGCTGAGAAAAACCGCTTTGAAAACTACGAGATGGATATCCTGCACAGGCTGGACATCGGCGGGCAAATCGGGCGGGCCGCCATCGCCGCCTCGCTTGATTATGCGTTCATCCAGGATTTCGCGAACATTTTCAAAATCAATACGGAAAATCTGCCCTTGCTTATAGCCGACGGAGATAATTTCTTAGACGTCCACAAACAAGTCCTTATGAAAATATACACCCAGGGATTGACCGAAGAGCATGGAGACAAGCAAAAAGGATTGGCCCGCTCCGCCGTAATGCTCGCAATCTACCGCAACACGGAGAAGTCCCTGTCTTCCCTCCCAGCCTTGTATAAGCAGGGAGAACGGAGCACGGAAGAGATACGGAGCGCCTACAAAGCCCAACTGCTCCGCTTTGACCACGACGGAGATTATAGCTACGGCGAACGGACGCGTGTTTTCTTCGGCTTTGACCAGCTGCCGAAAACCGCGCTTGTCCTCCGCGAAAATCCGAACCGCGCGGCAATCATACAGCGTTTTGACCCGGTGGAAGATATGAAAAGTTATGTTGACCCCGATACCGGCAAAACAAAATACACGCACGACCCGTGCCTAACTCACGACATCTTTTTCCTAGAGGACGGGCGCCTGCATTCATTCCACATCGCCCGCGCCCACAATACAGTGAACGCTTATCCGGAAAATGTCTTCGGCCTATATGACGCTTATGTTTCTACGGTGAGGGACGAGCTTCACGCGAAACCGGGGGACATGTATATGCTTTCAAGCCGGGCAAACATACTTCTTTTGACCGAAGAGCAGCGGACTAAAAAATTAATGGGTGAGCCATCCAAACCGGCGGATGAAATTGATTCAAAGAGCGGACCGCATCAGTTAGCGGAAAACGCCAAGGTTCCTAAAGCAAACGAAACTGGTGTTGCCTATTGCTTCCTTCCGCTCCAAAAAATAACTTCCCGCCCGAATAACCCAATTCTCGGCCGGCTGGAGAATATGGAAGGTGTAAACACGATTGAAAAAGCGGTTTCCTACCTCAAAGAAAAAGGCGTAATGCATAACAACCCGATTCTAACCGAGTACAAAGCGGGCAAAATGGACCCGCAGGGAGACTATCTGGCATACTTTCAGGCAAACGTGATGGGCGACAAGGTCCATGCTACGGCCGTGTTTATGAATCACTCAATAGGCAAGCAAAAGGAAGATATAAATCTATTAAATTATATCGCGACAAAATACAGCGAAACATTAGGGTACCCGCTAGGCAACCTTTCGCTTTTTTATGTTGCCTTCACCAAGTAACAGACCGACAAAATGATTGACTACAAAACAAAAATTAAAGTTATAGGCTTTGACCTTGATCAGACCCTGTACCCCAAAATGCCTGAGGTTGACGAAAAAATACAGCAATATATTTATCAAAAAATCGCCTGCCACAAAAACGTTTCCCTGCCGGAAGCAAAGAAGCTCTTTACAGACATTTACCTAGGCGGAAAGGGATTAAGCGGCAGCAAAACACTCCTGGCTCTGGAGGTTCCAAATGGCAAGGAAATTGTCCAGGAAGCGCTGGAAAGGGCGGATATTGCGTCAGTACTTACCCCGGAAGATGAAAAGGTTCTGGTATTTCTGAATAATTTGAAATCGCGTTACGCGGGACTGGACCTTATCACCGGCTCTGACCGGTCAAACGCCGAGAAAAAACTTTCCGCGCTAAAAATACCGGAAGAATTGTTTAACCACATCATCACCGGAGATGATGTTTCAAAATCCGACGGGTCAGCCTACTCCCTATGGCTTTCATATTATAATTTCCCCGTTGAACAGTTTCTTTACATTGGTGACCGTATTATGAGTGACTATGAAGTGCCGAAAAAACTGGGCATAAAAAGCATTTTGGTAAATATAACGGAAAAGGACGTAGGCGTAGATTGCCCGCAGCTTCCTTTTTTGCTTGACCTGGAGAATTTTTTGTAATACAGACCTCTTTAGCAGAGGCCGCGGGGTATTGGCCTATATTAGATCCTCGACTCAGAAAAGAAAGGGAAAGCTCTTCCACTCCTCTGGTTCTATGCCGCTAATAAAAAACTGCCGGCCCCTTTCGGTGACAGCAGTCTGCGCGCTCATCAGAAAGCCCCTTAGCCCTGACGAGGTACCCACTTATAGGCCACAAGCTTATCGGACTCCTGAACAGTGATCGGCGGAAGTTCCATTGAGAGCTCCACGGCAAAAAAGTGGAACCGATAGCGAGTAGTGAGTCCGGGATAGCTTTTGCTGTCGGATTCCCTAAACCTCTCCCCTATGCGGCGAAAACTTTCTTTCGGTTGAAGCCGCAAAATTGGAAACTCCTCTTCAACCAATCTGTTCAAGGCCTGCTCCGGTGTCTCGCCCGGCAGGAGCTTTTCTCCTGTTGACGAGTCAAGCTTCCTTTTCCTCGGACGATTATCCTCGTAAAAAAGCTGGAAATCTTCTTCAAGCACCAAGCCGTCCCGTAAAATATCAAGCCCTAGAACGGAAATCTCTCTGACCAGTCTCCCGTCTTCGGTTCTGGCAAAGACACACTCGCCGGCAACGACCTCGCCAAGAAGATGGCGGGGCGTCTTTGTATTTCCCACGCCCCACGAGTCTGTGCTGATGCCGTGCCTTACAAGAAAAGCCGAAAGGCCGGCGACGGCAAGATCTTTGGTATTAAGCATGTACTACCTCCGTATATGGACCTCATGGCCGAACAATTTTCCCCTGTCAATATACCTACCACAATCCGTCAGAAAATAAAACCCGCCAGATTGGCGGGTTTTATTTTTATAGTTGGTTGTTGTAGGCTGTCAGTTGTAAGTCGTGGGTTATTATTTCACCTCCACCCACGCATAATTTCCCGCACCACAAGAGTACTTCCAATCTCTAATCGTTTCACTCAAGAGATTTAGGTCGCAGCCTCCGGCTCATCGATGTTTCTTATTTCACGTCGATGCCCATGCTCTTTGCGGTGCCTTCAATGATTTTCATAGCCTGTTCCACCGAGTGGGCGTTTAGGTCCGCCATTTTCTTCTCAGCGATTTCACGCAGTTGGGCTTTGGTAATTTTGCCGGCTTTTGTAACGGCATTCTTGCCGGAGCCTTTTTCCACACCGGCCGCTTTCTTTACGAGACTTGAAGCGGGAGGAGACTTTACCAGGAAATCAAAGGTTCTGTCTTCGTAGACTTGGACAACCACCGATACGGTATCCCCAATCATTTTCTGAGTGGCGGCGTTAAACTTGGTCACGAAATCTCCAATATTTACCCCTGCCTGTCCCAAGGCTGGTCCAAGAGGAGGAGCGGGGGTCGCCTTGCCCGCCGAAATCTGCAATTTTATTTTCTTTGTTACTTTTTTAGCCATGATATTTAAATTTTCTTAATCTGCAAAAAGTCGAGCTCTACCGGCGTCTCGCGGCCGAACATTGAAACCAGAACTTTAACCTTGCCGCGGGCCTCGTCCACTTCCGACACCTTTCCTTCAAACTCCTTAAACGGACCGTCTGAAACTATAACCGCGTCGCCAATGCCAAGATCAACGTTGTGCTTTACCGTATCAGATTTCATGCGGGCAAACAAGGCTTCTATTTCAGCCTTGTTAAGCGGCACCGGGGTCACCCCCGCGCCGACGAAACCTGTTACCCTGGGAGTATTCCGGACCACATACCACGAATCGTCGGTTACTATCATATCCACCAGCACATAGCCGGGATATATTTTCTCCTCGTTCTCCACACGCTTGCCTCCTTTCACTTTGATTATTGTTTCAGTTGGCACCACGACGTTGAATATCTTGTCCTCCATGCCGAGAGACTCCACGCGCTGTTTTAAATTGCGCATAACGGCATTCTCGTATCCGGCGTAGGTATGAACCGCGTACCAATTTCTTTCTCCGTGTATTTCTTGTTTAGACATATAATTATGTTTGTGGAAAAATGCGAACGCTTACCGTCCCAGAATAAACCTCTCAATGAGAAAAGCGAAACCGTAATCAAAAAGCCCCAAGAAGTAAGCAACCGCAAACGACACAACAACGACAATAGCCGTAAAAGCGATTGTCTGATTTCTGGTCGGCCAGCTCACGTGCTTAAGCTCCCCTCTTGTTTCCCGTAAATAATCTATGAAGCTCATGTTTGTTTTATATTAATTATTCTCCTTAAAAAAACCGCCCCTCAGGGCTTTTTAATACTCTACTCTTTGTGGGGTAAAAGTCAATAATACAAAAAACCGCCTAAATAAGCGGTTTTTTGTATTATCATTGTTTACTGGATTACTTTATCTCATATGTAATTGTCACGTTTGAAGTAATCTTGTTCTCCCCCTTTGGAATGTCGGGGGTCGGAGCGCTCTGCGCATCTCCGCCCATTCCGAACGCCATAGTCTTGGCATAATAAATCGGGTAATTGCCTGACTCGGAAAAACTAATAATGCGGACCAGTCTTACTCCAAGGTCTTTTGCCAGAACATCCGCTTTGGTCTTGGCATCGCTAATTGCCTTCTTCCGCGCTTCGGCCTTTAAAGCATTGTCATCATCAATTGAAAAATTCGGACCTGAGATATCGGTAACCTTCAGCTTGCCCAAACCATCCAAGATTGCGCTGACCTTGTCCGTATCCCGAACTTTTACCAAAACAGAATGCGTAACTTCATAACCTGAAAGCACCTGCTTGCGCGGAGGGCAGTACTGCGTGCTGCACGGACCGCTGGTCTGTGTTTCATATTTCGGGTAAGCGTTATAACCGGTAGTTTTTATATCCTTGTCGGCTATGCCGGCCCCCTTAACAAAATCAATCGCCGCATTCATGGTATCGGTAACTTCTTTCTGGGCCAAGGCTACTGTTTTCTTCTCCACGTGAGCCGAAAAACTTATCTCGGCAATATCGGGTACTGCGAACACTTCGCCGTCACCGGAAACTGAAACCACATTGGTCGGCTGGATACCGCCACCAATGTATCTAAGCCCCGTAGCCACACTCGCAGACTGCAGCACAAGAAAGGCTGAGGCCAATATCACCAAAACAGTAATCCAAAAAACCAATCTCTTCTTCTTGTAATCCGCCTCCCCAGCCCACTTTTCCTTAAAATTGAATATTTCGTTCATGTTATTTACTCATTATTAATTATTAATACCGAACCAATTCAACACACTCGGCACTTTGTTTTTGATTAACCGACAATTTCCGAAGAAACCGACGCTGAAACTTCAGGCTTGTAAAAATACTTCCTCCATGCCACAGACATAAGGATAAAGTTTGTTGTAGACGTTCCAACCGAGATAACGCAGTAGAAACAGTAGGCTTTAATCATAACCGCCTGAAGAAACAAGAAGTAGCCGGAAAAAACAAACCCCAGCGTGGTGAGTATCATTAAGGCTATGCCGAAAATCGGCTTTTTATGCTGCAGATACGCCACCGAAGACAAAACAACGAGCAGGTAAAAGATGCTGCCGTAAAGCGACAGGGGGACTCCAAACATCAGGGAATAAGGGCTCGCGTTAACGGCGTCGCATCCGCCAAAAAAATAACAGGTTAAAGGCGAACCAAGCATCCGCTTGGCTGTCAGATATGAAGCGTCTATAAAGCCGGCGAAGCCGACCACAAGAATAGCCCCCGCAAGTATATTAGGAATTATTCCGTACCGCTTCTCGGACAAGATTTTTAAATTCATCATATGAGTTAAATCCCTCCATCTTCTTGCCATTCAAGAAAAATGTCGGGGTTGAGTTAATATTAGCTTTGAATCCCCCACTCAAATCATCCTCAATTTTATTTTTTACTTCCCTTGAGGAAATATCCCTGTTAAATTGCTCGATATTTATTCCGGCTGTTCCCGCATATCTGATAAAAAAATCTTTTGCGTTGCCAGACTCCGACCATTCAGCCTGGTTTTCAAAAAGCGCGTCATGCATTTCCCAGAATTTCCCCTGCAGTCCCGCAGCGCCAGCCGCTTCTGCCGCCAGTTCGGCATTTTGGTGCTGAGGAAGAGGAAAATTTCGGTAAACAAAAAGAATTTTGCCATCCAATTCTTTGTTTAGATCGTCTACGGCCGGGAAAAAAGCGGCGCAAGCAGGACACTGAAAGTCGCTATACTCCACAACCACAACCTTGGAGTCTTTAGGTCCGCGAGTTTGATCGCCAGCAGAAATTTCCGGTATACTCCCGGATACGCCCGACGTTACCGGAGCCTTAGCCATTTTAACCACGCTAAAGACGGCAACCAAAAGAATAATCACTACTATTGACCAGATGATTGAAGGCTTCATATGGGCACTATAATAACAAAAATAAGGCAGTCTTGGCAACAAAAAACCGCCCATAATCAAGCAGCGGTTTTTTGTTGTGTATTAATGCCCTTTTGTCCCTAGTTATCGGAGGATTTTGCCTTATTCTTGCACTTTCCACCTTCGCAAGAACCGCACCCGCCCGCAGAGCCGCACTTGGCGCAGCCCGCAATCATTGCAAGACCTCCAATTACGGCCAGGTTCTTCAAAACCTGAACCCACTGCATAGAGTCTCCGGCAAAAGCGCCCTTCAGATGGAAAAAGTAAGTGGCAACAACGGTAAAGACAATCAAAGCCCAGGCCGCGCAATGCTTACCCCAGCATCCGGCAACAACAAGGACACCGGCGATTACTTCAAGCAATCCTGCTGCCCATGCCAAAAATACCGGATAAGGCAAGCCTGCGCTTGCTATATAGGCCGCTGTGCCGTCTATGCCGGTTAATTT
Source organism: Minisyncoccota bacterium (assembly GCA_041659085.1). Classification (GTDB taxonomy): domain Bacteria; phylum Patescibacteriota; class Minisyncoccia; order Phycocordibacterales; family VMEP01; genus JBAZYZ01. The sequence goes on along the minus strand of JBAZYZ010000002.1, from coordinate 28,570 downwards.
CCCGTAACCCGCATAAATAAAGATCGCGGCGATAAAGACACGGATTATAACTTTACACCAGCAATGTGCGCCGCACTTCCCCTCGCATTTACCTTCGCATTTTCCTAACATCATATTTTTTAATTTTAACTGATAAATAAAACCTAAAAATTGATTAAATCGCGCGCTTATATTATACCAAGGGACAAGAAGAAAGATAACAATGTTATTCCCCGGGGGATAAGGCGGCGTTTTCTACACCAACATCCTCACCAAACGCAAATCCTCGTACGTATATTTGCCTTTGAATTTTTCAAAGACGGGAGCGAGCTTGCCGTCGCCGTTCTTCTTAAATTCTTTTTCTATTTCGGTTTGGGCTTTGCGGGTATGCGCGGGAATAATTCTTTCAATTCCTTTTTTTGAGATTTTGTCATCCATAAACAATTTTTCAATATGCGAAACGATTGTTGTTTCCGCAAGCGCGCGTTTGACGGCAATTTCGGAAACGCTCAACTCCAGCTTAAACAAAGAAAGGGTTTCTTCGTATGTTGAAATACCCGCTTTCTTCGCTCGGCGCGCGACCAACTTTTTTTCTTTGAAAACTTTCATCTCCACACCCTTTTTAAGACTTCCCCCGCAAACCACAACAAAATTCTCATGCATCTTTAAAAGGTCGATCGGCGCAATTTGCGCAAATCCCGACCCGGCCTCTTCCGAAGCTAAGCGAAACGCCTCGTCCTTAGCCAAAATGTCAGGGTGGACCTGAAAAGTCCGCTCGTTCCAGCCAAGCATATGAAGTCCCGAGAGCCTCCTAACGCGAGATAACGCGACATAACCCTGCCCATATTCAAAGACTTCGCTTAGATCCATCACAGCCGCGTCCAGACTCATCCCTTGGCTTTTATGAACAGTGATGGCCCAAGCGAGGCGTAGCGGTATCTGCGTAATCCGCGCCCTTACCACTCCGCCCTCCTCCACCGTCCAATCGAGTGGAGAGACCTCAATAACCCGCCCTCCACGTGTCCGGACAAGAGGACTTCCGGCAACCGAAAAACCGCTCACGGTCCCAAGTGTGCCGTTCACGAATCCTTCGCGCGGACTGTTTTTTGTAAACATTATAGAGGCGCCTGCTTTGAGCGTCAGAGTCTCTGGCGAGAGACAGCCCTTCCTAAGAGCGGATGTCAGGTTGGCCGGGCCACGCGAAACCATATCAAAAGTTTTTGCCGCTCCTGAAATTTTAGAGAGAGTGGAATCATTCACGCGATCCACGTCGATGTTGTGCGAAAAAAGTTTAGGCGTATTATCCGGCGCGTCAGCGTGTTTTATTTTCCTCTTCTCAATGTGGCGCATATGACTTTCGCTGAAAGTATTGCGGCGAATGGATGAAAGGAGCTCCAGGAAATCGCTGTCATCCTGTCGGTGCTGTTCGGTAAGGTAACAAACTATCGGTTTTGTTTTCGCCCAAGCGGGCGCGTCGCAGGCAAACCTGCCCATAGGTTCAGATTCAATAAGCGGAGCTTGGGCGTATTCGTCCCGCTCCTCCACATTCATTCTCACAATCGGCGGGAGCTGGAAAAAATCGCCGACAAAAACCATCTGCAGTCCCCCAAACGGCTCCGAATTCCGTCTGACCTCCCGGCAGACCGCGTCCACCATGGAAAGAGTCCCGGCGGAGAGCATTGAAACTTCGTCAATGATTAAAACTTTGGCGCGCCCGACGCGCTTGGCCAGATATTCGCTCGAGCCGAGCTTATCCAGTTCATACGCGTCCAAGCTTATCTTGATGCCGATACCGCTCCATGAATGAATCGTCACCCCGCCGATGTGTGTCGCGGCAATGCCGGTAGAAGCCGTAATCGCCGGTTCAATTCCACGCTCGCGCAAATACTCCACATATTCATTTACCGTGTGCGTCTTACCGCTTCCGGGCTCACCCGTCAGAAAAACGTTGGCCCCGGTCTTCAGTATGTCTAGCGCCTCCTTTTGTGTCATGGGGAGATTATACTTGGCAGCGAGGAATAATGAAAATAAATTACCGTAACACTCTTTTGCGTATCTCCTTTTTGGAAGACCAGTATGATAGGCCGATGAAACAAAGACCTATGCCGCCAATCACGACTTCCGGTATTGGCGCGACAAGCGACAGGAGCATCGCCCCGGCAAGGCCCATAATCGCCCAATGAGCGCCGTGCTCAAGATACACAAGAGAATCAAGGGTGCCGGCGCGCACCAAATAAACAGTCATCGTTCTGACAAAGTAAGCTCCGATGCCAAGACCCACAGCGATAACTGCCAGATTTGTGGATAGGGCAAAGGCGCCGATCACACCGTCTAAAGAAAAAGCCGTGTCCAAAATGTTCAGATAAATAAACAAAGCGAAACCGTTCTTGGTCAAACCGGAAAGCGAGGTGTCCAGCACCTGAGTGACGCTCTCCATGGCAATAAACAGCACGATGCCAAAAATGCCGGCAGCGAGAATTGTTCCCTGTTCCCCCTTTACCAGAAAAGAAACCGTGAGCAAGGCGGAAAGCACCAGAGCTATCTCTATCGCCTCAACTCTCCCCCACAGAGAAAACCTTTTTTCCAGAATTTCCAGCCAATGAACCTCCTTAGCCTGGTCAAAGAAATACTTTAGCGAAACCATAAACAAAAAGGCTCCGCCAAACGCGCTGATAGCATAGTGAGAATGCTCAAGCAAAACGCCGTAAGCCCTTGAGTCGGTCGCGGCAAGCACCGCTATGGCAAATGGAGAAGTCCAGGCGGAAACCGCCACAATTATTATGGGCAAAAGGAATCGCGTTCCAACCACGGCGACTAAAATACCCCACGTAAGAAAACGTTGTTGCCAAACAGCGCTCATTCGCTTAAGCACCTTTGCATTCACAACAGCGTTATCAAAGGACAAAGTCACCTCAAGCACCGACAAGATAGAGGCAAGCATGAAAGCCTCCGCCCCAAGCGTAAAATAGATCAGTCCAAGAGCCGCGACAGCAATAACTGTGGGTAAAATAAAAAGCTTTCTCATGTATAGCGGCTAATTATAGCAGGCGGGGGTTTAAAAAAATAATTTTATCGTCTCTGGTTCAGGCTTGGAAATCAATCTCAAAGTAATACATGCCCATAGCGCAAACTCCGCGCAAGATGCCGGCCGACGGAATACCCAAATCTATATCGGTCTCCGCGGTTGGCGGAAGGTTTTTGGATAGTCCTAAGCTTGGAATGCGTAGCGCGATGGAACAATCAAACGTGCCCTTGGTGTTTACGCGCAAAATTGTCGGGACACCGGCTTTAGCCACACTCTTTCTCGGCGAATACCCGCCCTTAGCGCTTATCTCTACGATTTGCTTGTTGTCCAAAACGCCAACGTTGTTGTTTGCCGGAACTTCGGTTCCTTCATCTTTGGTGGTAAGCGAAGCAGCGCCAATAACCAAGCCGAGAGAAATTATAATTGCTAAGACGGTCCATTTCATAAATATAACTATATCAGAACTCAGAAATTAAAAATCGGGCGTATCAGCCCTATTGCCGCCAGACTGTTAATTATATTGAATAACGCAAAAAATATAACCACCAAGCCGGCTGTCTTGAAAAAGATGCCGGATTTCATTTTATTATGGATACCAAGCGAAGTGAACGACAGGAGCGCGAGTACCGGAAGCGTTCCGAGAGAAAACGAGAGCATTGTCAAAGCGCCTGACCAGAAATTGCCGGTTGAAAGAGCGTAAAGCTGCATTGACTGAGTGAAGCCGCATGGCAAAAAGAATGTAAGCACGCCAACCAGGAGTGGGGTAAGGGTGTGGTTAATTTTTTTAATCTCCATGAGATGAGACGAGAAAAACTTGGGCATTGTCGGTTGAAGTTTCTTTGCCCAGGGGAAAACATCCAAAAGGTTTATACCCAATACCAACATAACCAAACCAACAAGCAGGCTTAAAACAAAGACTCCGACACTCCCAAGTTGAAACGCCGAACCAAGAGCTCCGATCACCCCGCCCAAAACAAAGAAAGAAACGATGCGGCCCGCATGGAATAACATTTGCGGACGAATCTTATCGCCTTCTTTCGCAAAATTTGCGGAAATGGAAAGTACCAGTCCCCCGACAATGGCCATACAAGTCGAAACGGAGGCAATAAGCCCGACCACAAAAGCCGTACCGTAACCCACATTACCGGTGTTTACCAAGTTCACGACACCAAGCTTTTGCAACAACACGAACAGGACAGCAAACCCGAGCGCGATCGGAACAGCAAGCCTGAAATCGCCCCACCCGGCCCTATGAACTTCTTTTTCCACCGAAAGGGTATATCCGTGCTTCTTAATAGGCCCGCTTAAAAAGGCTGCTATATCTTCGGGCTCTCTACTTCCAAAATTTCCGGCAACTTCCACGGAGTGGTGTCTCAAGCTCGCCTCCACACGCGCAACTCCGGGCAATTCCTTAAGCTCGCTTTCAATCAATACCGTACATGCCCTGCAATGCATTCCTTTTACGTGGAAACTGTATGTTTTTTGATTGTTCATAATTTCTTCGCTTTCAATTTAAGCGAGTTTGGAATTGTTAATACCACTTTTCATACCAACCTTGCATTTCCCGTATCTCTCGCGATTGCGATTCAATGATATTGTCGGCAAGAGACAACATTTCCGGCCTATTAGTGCCAGACTTTAACATTTGCGCCATCATGATGGCGAGCTGGTGGTGGGGAATCATTTGTTCAATAAATGTCCGGTCAAAATCACTCGCATTTTCTAACGCCGCCATGTCTTCCCGTCCCCCCATATGCATTCCGCCTCCTGACATCATCCCTCCCCCCATCATTGCGGTGGTCCCTTCCGGAACACTTTTTCCAAACCAATTCTCATACCAACCGCGCATATCCTGAATTTCTTCAGTTTGCGCTTCAATGATGGACCCCACGAGAATTTTGATTTCCGAACGATTAGACTTTGTAAGAGCCAGGCTTGCCATCGCGATAGCTCCGTCGTGATGCGGGATCATCTGCTCGATAAAATGCCTGTCTATTTGACCCGTACCGACTATTCTTTGCCCATACCCCCACCCGGACATCATTGAACCCGGCTGGGCCGCGGAAGTTGCCAACAAGACGCCCAGTATTCCTATCGCCACTCCTACAATAACTAACAAAATTTTGTTATTCATAATATTTTAATTAATCTATTGCTAAGTTTATAATTTCTTGGTTTTTAATCTGAGCGAATTCCCGACCACCGACACACTTGAGAACGCCATGGCAAGTCCGGCAAAAATCGGGTTTAACACCACACCCCATATCGGATACAGAAGCCCGGCTGCAACGGGAATGCCGACAATGTTGTAAATGAACGCCCAGAAAAGATTCTGCTTAATCCCGCGCATAGTCATTTTGGATAACGCTATCGCTTTAACCAATTTCGAAACGTCTCCGTGAAGAAGCGTTATGCCGGCGCTTTCAATAGCCACGTCCGTCCCTGTCGCCATGGCAATGCCAACGTCGGCTGCCGCGAGCGCCGGGGCATCGTTTACCCCGTCTCCCGCCATAGCCACAATTTTCCCTTCAGCCTGTAACGCTTTTATCTTTTTTAGTTTGTCTTCGGGCATAACTTCAGCAACCACATCATCTATGCCGACTTGTTTTGCTATCGCAAGAGCCGTATTTTTATCGTCACCGGTCAGCATCACAACCCTAATACCCAATCTGTGAAGATTCTTTACCGCCTCAATCGCCTCAGGTTTTATGGCATCCGCCACCATAAACACGCCTAAAACTTTTCCTCCCCCGGCAAGAATTAGCGGCGTTTTACCTTGAGCCGTTTCCTTCTCCAATTCCGCCTTGTCAAAAACGATATTCAAATCAGAAATCATTTTTATGTTACCTACAAAGTACTCGGCACCGGAGACAATTCCCTTGAGCCCTTTGCCCTTTATAATCTCAAAGCCGGAAACCGCGGCAAGTTCAATATTATTTTGTTTGGCGTATTCCGTGACGGCATGGGCAATCGGATGCTCAGATTTGTTTTCAAGCGACGCCAATATTGAAATTATTTCTTTTTCGCTTTTTGAAGAACGGTTCTTTATGCCGGTAAGTTCCGGCTTGCCGCGGGTAAGCGTGCCCGTCTTGTCCACCACCACCACATTCACCTTATGGAGCTTCTCGAGTGTGGCTGCGTCTTTAACCAAAATTCCCTCGCCGGCACCCTTGCCTACGCCAACGATAATCGCCGTGGGAGTTGCAAGCCCGAGCGCGCACGGACAAGCTATGACCAAAACCCCGACAAATGATGCCAAGCCAAAAGAAAGCGCGCCTGCAAACCCAAGATATTGTGAACCGATAAAGAGCCACGAACCCAGCGAAAGAAAAGCGATAACCAAAACAATCGGCACGAACACGCCTGAAATCTTGTCAGCCAATGCCTGTATCGGCGCTTTGCTCCCCTGCGCGTCTTCAACCATCTTTATGATATTCGCAAGCATTGTTTCAGAACCGACCTTCGTCGCCCTGAAGGTAAAGGTTCCGCTCGTATTGATGGTCCCGGCAACAATCGTGTCGCCCGGTTTTTTCTCCACCGGCATCGGCTCGCCGGAAATCATTGATTCGTCAACAAAAGATTCTCCTTCGGTAATCACGCCATCAACCGGAATTTTCCCCGCCGGTTTCACGATAATAAAATCACCGTGAATGACTTCAGTAATCGGGATTTCAATCTCTTTGCCGTCGCGAATTACAAGCGCGGTCTTGGCCTGCATATTTAGAAGCTTTTCAATAGCATCACCTGTCTTAATCTTGGAACGCGCTTCAAGATATTTCCCGAGCGTTATAAAAGCGATAACGACCACGGTTATGTCGTAATACGTGTACGAGGTATTCACATAAGCCCCTATAGACTCTCCAAAAATGCTTACAACAATACTGTAGAGATAAGCGACGGAAGTGCCGAGCCCGATAAGCGTATCCATATTAGCCTTGCCATACCGCATAAAGCGGTAAAACCCGAGCAAATACGGCTGGCCAACCACAAAGAGAGAGTAAGTCGCCATGACTGGGAGCAAATACCGGAAGACATTCTTAATAGCAACCGACATTTCCGGAACGCGCCCCAAGCCGGTCAAAATATCCCAAGCCATAACGACAATGGCAATGGCGGCTAGCGGCATTATGGAAGCTACTTTCCATTTCATATGGGAAAGCTCCGCCAATTTTTCATTTTTTGTCTGACTGAGACCCAAATGCGCCGCATGCTCGTCTTCCGACATGCCCATTTCCGCCGCGGACCGGCTTTCGGGGATTACTAACGAGTATCCGAGTTTCTCAATTTTACCGGATAAGATCTTCGGGTTAGTTTTTACGTCATCAAAAGAAATTTTTGCGGTCTCGGTTCCATAATTCGTTTCAATAGAATGCACCCCCTCTTCTTTCTTGAGGGTTTTTTCAATAATTACCGAACACGACGCGCAGTGCATGCCGCGGATTTTAAATGTTTGAGTAATGGGCATAAAACTACTTCCTTTTCAAACGATAAACTTTTAACACCTCTCCCACCGCCTTTTTCTCCTGTCCTTTTTTAATCTGATGGACCACGCAGGTGTTCAAATGGTCTTCCATAAGAGCATCTTCCACCCCGGAAAGGGCTTGTTTCACCGCGGAACTTTGGGTAATGACATCAATGCAATACTTGTCTTTTTCTATCATTTCCCGGAGTCCGCGAATCTGGCCCTCTATAATCTTAAGCCTGCGGACCAATTTAGGTTTTGAAGTATTCATCCCCATATTACGATAGGTCTTTCTTCATAGCTTCAAACTCATGCTTGGTAATCTCGCCCTTGGCGTAACGTTCTTTTAATATTTCCATCGAACGGTCATACGCGCGGGTGTTGTCGCCCTGGGAAGATGTTTTCCTGACAATCAAAAAGACCGTGTAAATAATCGCCCCCCAGAACAAAATCATGAGCAATGGCCCCAAAAAATTGAACGGGAAAAAACTGCCATAGTAGTACATCATAAAATATTATAATTATCTGCTAATGCACCATTATACCCCCTGGGGGTATAAAGTCAAGCGTCCAGGAAAAAGATGCGGATAAAAACGAGCCGCCCTACTGGGCGGCTCGTGACTGCATTATTTTGCTTTGAATCACACCTCCTTATTTATCCTCCGGGAAAAGAATAGTGTCATTTATTTCGCCGAGAGAGGTGAGGCAATTCCCTTCTATCATGGCTATTTCTTTATCATTTTTTCTTATCCGTTCTTCCGCTTCCCCTTCGTTCACGTTTTCGCGTCTTTCAATCCTTTCCGCCAGTTCACGGTTCTCCTGCCTAAGTCTGCTGACATAACCAGCCAAAGCTTTTTCTGCCGTGAGCGCCGTCCTGCCGGAAATTTTACCACCCGCCTTGGGAGATAAAACCCTTTCTATCAATTTTCTTTCGTCAGGTCCGCGCAATTGATTGGTGCTGAAGTCTTCTTCCAACAGAGAAATTGTCCTGTCCAGTTCCATCTTCCTAAACTCCTTTGAGCGAAGCTGTTTTGGTTGTTCTTCTAAATTAGGCATTTCTTTTATTACTTAAACAATACAACTTTTCCGGGCGTACGCAAAGAAGAAATGGCGCCAATCGGATTCGGACACCAGCCGCCCTATAACGCAAGCTGCGCCAATCGACCGACTATAAAAACACCCAAACTGTTGAATACGAAAGAAATAAAAAGAAAATATCTGCTACCGATTTTTGAAAGTCCGAGCATCGAAACGCCTATTTCATCCGGAAACGGCGAAGCGATGATAACCGCCCCTAAAAACGGCACGAGCCAGTAAAACAATTTGGTTTTGAATATGACTGTGAACCTCTCCGCCCCTGAAAAACTGAGAAGGTACCTCAAGTCCTGAGAAACTCTGTCTCTCACAAAAAGGAAAATAATATAATCCCCAATGACCGCACCCAAGCCGCCTATTAAAGCAACCGTCGGCAGATAATTGTTCTGCGCGAACTCGCCCAATACGACAATCGCCGGCGCTGTCGTAAACACGAAAGTAAAAAACATCCCTGTTACAAATACGCCGAAATATCTCAGCCCATCCAACGAGGAAACGACGAAATGGGCAAGTCCGCTTTTCGCCGCAATAACCGACACAATTACACTCATGGCTATAATAAATGCGTCCTCCGCAATCTGTATTTTCTGTTCAGTCATGTCGCAATCATATCAAAACTCAGATTAGTGTCCCTGCTGTCTATGACAGCAGGACTCCTCCATCAACAACAATTTGGCTGCCGGTCATGTAGGATGACATATCGGAAGCGAGAAAGAGGGCGACCTTCCCGATATCGTCGGGCGTACCCATGCGATGCATTGGGATTTTTAAAAGAAACGCGTCTATAATTTTTTTCATTTCCGGGTTGTCCTGGCTAGGACCGGAAGTGCCGGGAGTGGCTATGCCGCCCGGAGCAATCGCGTTCACCCGGATTTTATGTTCCGCAAGTTCAAGAGCCGAGTTCATAGTGAAACCCCACACTCCGTGCTTTGAGGCGTCATAATGCGCGAGTCCGATCATTGACGGATGGAGCGCGTCAACGGAAGTGATGTTTATAATGTTGCCGCCGCGTCCCTGGGCTATCATTTGTTTGCTTCCGGCTTCCGTTGTCAAAAACACGCTTCGCAAATTTACGGCGATAACCCTGTCAAAATCTTCCTTGGTCATTTTGGAAAGCGGACGGTTGGGGTAGATGCCGGCGTTGTTGACGAGAATATCCAGACCTCCAAATTCCGCAACCGCTGCTGCAATCATGCCACCAACTTCTTCTTCATTTGAAACATCCGTCTTGCGCGCGGACACTTTATAGCCGCGGGATGATAAATCGCCAGCAGCTCTTTGCGCCGCTCCTTCATTCATATCCGCGATAAGAACATTTGCGCCGGCTTCGGCCAAACGGCTTGTTATGCCGAGACCTATGCCTTGGGCGCCTCCGGTCACTATGGCGGACTTGCCGGAGAGCCTTAACAGGTTTTCTGCAGAAATTTGTTCCATAAAAATATTATACCACCAGAGAAGAGCCACACACACCCATCCGGAGCCACAGAACAAGCGCTGACAACACAGTAGTCTGACCATGCCCAAGAATGTTATACTTAATTGATTAATAGTGTTACTTTAACCAATAAATTTATGCTAGAAGCAATCGCAGTGATCTTGGTTGTTCTATGGTTCTTCGGCTATGTCACCGCCTATACCGTTGGCGGGTTCCTTCATATCCTTCTTGTGTTAGCGATTATCGTAGTGTTGATCCGGCTGGTTAGGGGAAACTAGATACCGCCTAGAACCGACGGATTCACTTACCCAACACAAAACCCGCGCAAGGCGGGTTTTGTTATTTTTGGGTGCCTACTCTAGATTTGGGGTCAAGTTTCTAAGCTCGTAAACTCGCTAAGAACTTCCTCCCCGAACTCGGCGACCCAAAGGGTGCCCCGCCTCCGTCTTTCAAATTCCAGTATCTACTCCAAAAATATAATCACCGAATGCATCCGCATTCGTCTCTTTATTTTGGGGTGCCTACTGGGATTTGAACCCAGACTGAGAGATCCACAATCTCTAGTGCTAACCATTACACTATAGGCACCATATAAATTAACTGCCAACAGTTAATAACCTACAATAAAAACACGAATTTGTCTTGCGCGGATTATTTATAACTCGGCTTTTCTTCTTCTATCCCCGTTTTGTGGTTAGCGTAACGAGCCAGAGCATAAAGCAGGCTTGAAAGGCGGTTCAGGTACGCAAGCGTGTGCCCGCCGACTTTCCTATCCCCCTCTTCAGACACTTGAACAACCCGTCTCTCAGCCCGGCGCGCAAGCGTGCGGGCAAAATCAAATGTCGACGCGAGCTCCGTCCCTCCGGAAACAAAAAATGTCGTAATGGGCGGCAGCTCTTTTTCCATATCGTCAATTATTTTTTCTATCGCTTCAACTTTTTCTTTCATAATCGTCTTCTCGGCTCCCGCCATCTCCGCTTGGATGATAAAAAGGTTCTGTTGAACTTCACCCACCACCTCTCCCGCATTTCTGTTACTAGCTGTCAGCTGCAAACCGTTAGTTTTCACTTTACATATCCCAAGGAGCGAGTTTATCTCGTCTAATGCGCCGAGCGCTTCGGCTATCGCCGAACTCTTGGATATCCTTTGGTCGCAGCCGAACGTCCCGGTTGTCCCCGCGTCTCCCTTCCTTGTGTAAAGCATAACCTTATTGTAACACGCCCTAAAAAAGCCCTGTTTGTTCGGGTATTTTTTCTTTTTGCGCCGCAGACTTTGCTTGCGGCGCCTTTTTATCTCCCCCGGTAAATTCATCGCATTTCTTGACCGCAGCCGGTAAACGCCTGAAGCTGTCAGTGAACATCTTCATCATCTCATTCCCCCGAAGCGCGGCTGCGGGATGCAGGACCGGATAAACGAATCTTTCTCCAAACGGAAACAGTCTTCCTTGGTCGCGGGTAATCTTAGCCATCGGCAAAAAGTAATTCATCGAGAAACGGCCGAGAGTGACTATAACTTTCGGATTTATTATTTCAATCTGTCTCGCCAAATACGGCTTATAACTCTCAATCTCCTCCGGGCTCGGGTCTCGGTTGTCCGGGGGGCGGCGTTTGACGATGTTCGTAATAAAAACATCTTCTTCTTTGAGCCCAATATCCCTGATGTTTTTCCTGAGCAACTGCCCCGACCGGCCGACAAAAGGTCTTCTTTGTTTGTCTTCTTCCGCTCCGGGCGCCTCACCGATAAAAAGTATTTCGGCGTTATCGCTCCCTTCGCCGAACACAAGGTTTGTATTAAGCGGCAGGCTTGTGTCCGCAATGATTTCCTCTTCCAATTTTTTGAGTTCGGCAAGCTTATTCATATCTGATATATTAGCAAAATATGCAAAATGAAGAACGGATTGTATTAGTGGACAAAAACGACACCCAAATCGGCGTTATGGGCAAATTGGAAACGCACGAGAAGGGACTGCTTCACAGAGCGTTTTCCATTATCGTCAGAAACAATGACGGGGAAATAATGCTCCAAAAAAGAGCAGTCGTTAAATATCACAGCGGAGGGTTGTGGACAAATACCTGCTGTGGACACCCGAGATACGGGGAGGACCTGGAATACGCCGCTCATCGCAGACTCCGGGAAGAAATGGGGTTTGATTGCACGCTTAAAGAAATTTTTAATTTCACTTACGAGGCGAATCTAGACCATGGACTGAGAGAGCATGAATTTCTTCATGTTTTTCTGGGAGAATATAACGGTGTTCCTATTTTGAACCCCGAAGAGGCGGATGGCTGGAAATGGATAACCATAGATGAATTGAAAAAAGACATGGACCAAAATCCCGACAAATACACCTATTGGTTTAAAGTGGCGCTGAAAGAAGCCGAGAAAAACAACATTGCTATTTAAACTTTTGTCTGCGGGTTATCAAGGGTCAGCGGAATTTTGATGTCTTTCTCAAATTTTTGAAGATACTGGGCCGGTATATTTTTGCCTTTGTATTCCTCCAGGCTCTCAATCGGCACGACAAATAATCTGGACGGGTTTTTGGGGTTACCTCCGACCCCGAAAACTATTTTTACTTTTATATTTTCCTTGTCGCCGTAATTTCTGTAAAAATCATGATTGTAAGCCTTCCAAAAAATACCGGTGATTCCTTCGTTGTCTTTCCAAAAACGCGAACGGAATTTGCATTCTACGGCGAATCTTTTACCGGTACTTACGTTACGCACCGTCAGATCCGGATTCATATCCGATTCCACATGGCGCTTAAGTCCGCGAGACTTGTCTTTTGTCCAATCTTCTATAGCCCATTCTTCCGGCAACAGCCGTGATGCGACAAATTTTTCAAAAGCGCTCCCTTTCCTGTAACCGTCATAATAGCGATATATAAAGAAAGCGAATCCTGCTGCAACTATTGCGTCTGCCGTCCGCCAAACGGCATACGAAAAACTAAAAAGTTTAATGACCGGAAGAAAAATAAGCGCTACAGCCACGAAAAACACAAGCCACATCTTTTCTTTTGTGCGCCATGCGACGACCGCCAAATAACAGGACGAGATAAACACCACAAACTTTGCCAGCGCAAAATCCATAGTCAAAACACCCGAAGCGAGGGTTATAAGCAATACTATGGAAATTAAAGAAAGAACCTTGGTGCCTAAAGTCATACGTGACTGTATTGTAAAACAAAAAACGTGCCATTCAAAGCGCAGCTTTATGCGCACCCCGACTCGCGCCGGCGTGCTCCGTCCTATAAAACTAAAAACGTGCTGCCCAAAGCACGTTTTTTATACTTTGTGCGCGGGAGAAGATTTGAACTTCCATGCCATTGCTGGCGCTACCACCTCAAGGTAGTGCGTCTACCAATTTCGCCACCCGCGCATATTTTATTTAAAAACCCACCGTTTGGTGAGTTTTTATTCTAGTATCATTTTTGCTATTCAGCAACTTCGGATTCTGGTTCTTTTTCGGCCACTACCGCGACACCTCCGACCTTGTGGATTATCTTTCTTTCGCCTGACAACTTGCGGCGGATTTCTTTGGCCGCTTTGTCACGCACATAGTAGAGCTTGGAACGACGCACCTGGGAACGCTTGATAACTTCAATCTTGTCAATCATCGGCGAGTATAGGGGAAATATCTTCTCCACACCCACGCCTGAAGCCACGCGGCGGACGGTAAAAGTGGCTCCTGCTGTAACCCCGTGCTTCGCTGAAAGAACCAGCCCTTCAAAAGCCTGAAGTCGAGTCTTGCCCTTGTCATCCTTGACCTTGGACCATACGCGAACGGTATCGCCAGAATGAATACCGAGCTTTTGGCGAGCCTCAGTGTCAACGGGTGTTAATTTTATTGTAGTTTTTGTCGCCATCTCTATTTAATGGGGAAAATGTACCATACCTAAGACGCGACCGCAACCTTTCGAAAATCTTCCGGCAGCGGCGCCTCCACGCTAACCTTTTTGCCGGGGCTTGTTTCAAAAGAAACGGATGCGGCATGGAGCGCCGTGCGCCCGAAACCAAGAGCCGCGGGGCGTGAACCGCCATACAACTTATCCCCCACGATGGAATAATTTATCGCCTTCAAGTGAACGCGTATTTGGTGCGTTCTTCCGGTCTTGGGGGAAACTTCAAGCAGAGTAAACCGTTCCCCTTTTTTGTCGGAGAAACGCTTCAGTACTTTATACTCCGTCACCGCCTCCCTCATCTCGCCCCTTGCCCCGCGCGTCGCCGACCATTTCCTAAAATCGCTTTTACTCCGTCCGATAGGGCGGTCGATGACACCCCTGTCGTTTTTTACGTTGCCGTAAACGACGGCCAGATATTTTTTCGCGATAACCCTGTCCTGAAACTGCTTTTTCAGAAACTCAAACGATTTCTGGTTTTTCGCCACAACAAGCGCGCCTGAGGTATCCTTGTCCAGGCGGTGCACGATTCCCGGACGATAGATTGTTTTTTCTTCGCCGCCGCTCCCGACAAAACGCGCCGGCTCGCCAACATTTTTCATCTTGGGGTATTTTTTTAGGAGCATGTCGGCCAGCGTGACTTCTTTGGTGCGTCCGTCGGCGTGAACCATGAGCCCGGACGGCTTATTGAAAACGAAGACATTTTTGTCCTCATAGAGTATTTCGGGAATATCCATAAAATTATTTTCCGCGCCTCACTTCACGCTTGGCAAAATCGCGGAGTATGCTCTCAAACTCGCGCCTGGTAAACGCCGGCCATAGTGTCTTGGTAAAAAACCATTCGCTGTACACCGCCTGCCATGGCAGAAAATTTGACGTCCTTACTTCTCCGCTCGTCCTTATGATAAGTTCCGGGTCCGGGCTTCCGGCCGTCCAAAGATATTTTGAAAATGTCTTTTCATCAAGTTTGGCGATGTTTTTCGCACCCTCCTTCTTTGCCATTTCCTTCACCGCGGATATGATTTCCGCCCGGCCGCCGTAAGAAACACAGACAACAAGAGTTGTCCCGGCGAATTTACTCGTGGCCCTTTCAAGAGCTTTTATTCCCAGACGTATGGCTGGAGAAAACTTATCAAGCTGTCCGACAAATTTTACACGCACTCTTTCCCCGATCAACTCCTTGGCGTCAGCGCCTATGACTCTGGTAAACAGGCTCATCAGGTAATCGACCTCGTTTTCTTGGCGCTTCCAGTTTTCTGTTGAAAAGGCGTAAACATAAACAGTCTCAATTCCAAAACCTTTGGCCCAGCGGATAAATTCTTTGAACTTCTCGTATCCGGCCTCGTGCCCCTTCATCGGCAAAAAACCGCGAGCCTTGGCCCAGCGGCGGTTACCGTCCATGATAATGCCTATCGATTTGGGGTAATTGTCAGTTTTGTCTGCCATAAAAAAGAATCCTGAAATCCTTAAACACACCCGTCCCGGGGAGCCATTTCGCCTCAATAGATAAAACCCTAGCAAAAATAGAACCTTTTTTCAATTGAGCGAGAAGCTCTTCAAGTTTTTTTCTATCACCCTCAGCCACCACAAAAACCGAACCGTCTTCCATGTTTTCCACTGTGCCCAAAATACCAAGGGCTCTGGCCCTCCGGTTAACGAAATCCCGGAACATGACAAACTGCACGCGTCCGGTTATTTTCGCTTCAAGACGTTCATTCATATGAAATAATTATATCAGTAAATACCCGAAGCAGATGCGATTAGTTACAGGATCATAATAACCTTGCCGTGATTACATTTTCATTGTAGGTTATAGGTTGTAAGTTATCTTGGGCGGTTAGCTCAGTTGGTAGAGCAACGCTTTTACACAGCGAAGGTCAGAGGTTCGAGTCCTCTACCGCCCACAAACGCGAAAAAATCACGGCTACCCGTGATTTTTTAGTTTGCGGGAGACGCAGTGATGTTTCGTCAACAGGCGAAACCACGAGTCGGGGTCGAGAAATTTTTTTAGCGGCGGCGATAAAAAATGTCCTTGGCCTGGTCATCTATCTATAAGTAACTTCAAAAATCTATATCCGCAAAATCCATTTGCTCCTTTGGAATACCTTTACTTATCCCGTATTTCACCACTTCGCCAATTTCTCTTTTATCATTTCTCAAAAATTTAAAAATTTTTCCTCCTTCTCCATCATCTGCTCCAAAAGCGACAACTAATTTATTTCTGTCTTTGGCATCATACCCATCCATGTACCACGGAACAACAGTATCATCGTAGTGCCGTGTCATATTTTTCTGCAACTCCTTGATTCGCCCTAAATCAACAACAACCTCGTCAATACTTTCCCAACCACCATGCTCTAATTTTTCTATTGTCTTCGCACCAAGCTCATCTAGGAGATCTGGATCAACAAATGCGCCACGGACAACTCTTATTTTATATTTTTTGGGTTCTATAGTTTTCACTTTGTTCAAGTGCCCTCGGAGGGAATCGAACCCCCATCAAGACCTTAGAAGAGTCCTGCTTTATCCATTAAGCTACGAGGGCAATGCACAAACGCTAACATAATTACTATTCACTAATATACGCTACACGGTTTACTCTCTTTCGTAAACACCCCTTAAGGCGAGGCCTATGGCCGCGGCGTAGCGGAGCGAGTCATTTAAAGGAATCTCCGGAATATATTCGTCAAAGGAGTTAACATTCACCCACACGTTGGCCACACTTACCGGGACCCTTAAATTGGCGGAAAGGTAGTCCGAAAGCCCGGGAAGGCCTGCCCCGGCGCCGCACAAAATAACACTTTCTATCTTTTCACTTTTCTTCCCCTGCTCCGCGGAATAGTTGCGCCAATATATAAAAAGTTTATCTATTTCATCTTTCATCTTTGAAAGCGGCCGCGCGAGTGTCAGGAAAAAATCTCTGTCATTGGAACTTTTAACAAGACCGTATTCCCGTTTCATTCTCTCGGCTTTTTCTTCGGATACCCCAAATTTTTCTTTTATGGCGTCAATAATAATTTGCTCCCCCAAACCGAGCGTTGCCGCGAGCATAGGTATGCCTTTGGAAACTATAAAAACACCCGCCTGAATCCGTCCAAAATCTATAATCATCCGTGTTCCTTTGTCGCCGCGCGGCAGCACCGACCTCCCTATGGCTTTTTCCTCGGATTCAAAAACAGACGGCGTAAGTCCGGTGCCTTCAAACAGTCTCATGTAGTCTTCTTTGATTTCCCGCGGGAATAGCGACACTTCAACATCGCATTCAGATTCGTTTTGAGAAATAACAGCATGGTCAAAAACAAAATCTCCTGAACTGCCGGAAATAAGATGCTCCCCGATTTTCGATTCTACGGCGGCGCGCACATCGCATCCATCGGCGCATGACAAACCCATTCGGATAAAATGAGTCTTGCCTCCCGGGACGGAAACATTGACTGATGCCATGCGATACTTGGAGCGCAGCGAACTAAGAGCCGTTTTTAACTCTTCCATATCTTTTATTTTTCCGTCCTGCATAACACCGTCGGGTATTTTCTTCTCACCAAAGTGTCCCAGCACATACCCTTTACCCCTCGGTAAAAGTTCGACAAAACGCAGAGAATGCCCGGAGATATCCAAGCCGACTTTCGGTGTTTTAGCGGAACGGCCTATCGGGAAAAGTTTTGTTAAAATGTTATCCATCTAGACCATAATTATACGGCATTAACTCCGCAAAAAGTAGGAAAATATTCACACTACCTGACAGGTGTTCCGTTCGGCACAGTATCGCCCGGAGAGACTGTCGTAAGAAAAGAGTCTCCCACGGAATAAAGCACCATGCCATTTGACTCGAGGCCCCGGATCGCGCGGGGGAGGAGATTCGTCAAAACCGGAACCTGCCGTCCGATCAGCACAGATACGTCCGGGAAAAATTCAGCGATACCTGAGACAATCTGCCTGGGCGCTCCCTCTCCCAAGTCAATGGAAAGTTTCACCAACCGGTCAGCATCGGGCACTTTTTCCGCCGATAGAATGGTCCCTATTTTTATTTCACACTTTTTAAAATCATCTATTGTTATCATATTTATGTTTTATAACCCTCTATTCCTATAAAAATTCCCCTCATCTTATCTCTCTTCGCAAAGCCAATCACTTTAACACTACCTATCGCTAACCCATTTACCTCAAGAGATTTTATTATATTACTCAAAGAATGGAGAAAAAAAATGTTTCTTGAAAGGTGCTGTATCGGGACCCTAACCTTACCATCCAACACCCCTTTCTTTTTTTTATAATCAAAAAAGAAGCGCTCCCATATTTCATAAGTACTTGGGTTGCCAGTAATAATATAAAAGCGCTTATTTTTCTTCAGTACTCTCTTTATTTCTTTTGCCGCAGTATCGAGGTTTTTCAAATGGAACCACACATTAACAGAAAACACGCCATCCACAGAGCCAGAACGTAAGGGTAGTTTATACGCGCTACCAATCAAAAACTTTTTATTATGACTTTTATAAATATCCCGGGCGCGGGCAACAAGTGGCCGAGACGGCTCTATTCCAACATATTTTGCGCTGCGCCCAAGTTTAACTTTAGTTGAGCAAATTCCTTGACCAGAACCAATTTCTACGAGCAATTTGGGGTTATTTTTCTTTGTCCATTCAAAAAGTTCCGGGTAAATCTCCCTATCTCTAATTAGTCCTTTTTCATTTTCAACACTTATAATCCACTCCCTGGCTATCTTTTCTTCTTCAAACGGATTGTCTTCCAGTTTTTGCTTTTTCATTGCAATTTTATTTTTGTTTATCCAGATATCTTTGAAGTATGAGCGCGGCGGCGCTTGAGTCAACCTCCTGGCGACCCTTCTTCCCCTGCTCCTCAAACGACGAACGGTGAGCCTCCACGCTAGTCAAAAACTCCTGCTCAAAAGAAACCGGCAACGCGGTTTCTTCCGCCAGAGTTTCAACAAACAAACGGGCCGCCGCCATAACCTGGTTGTCTTCGCCGCGCGAATTCAAAGACTCCCCTACCACGATCCTCCCGATTTTTTCTTCCCCGCACAGACTCCGGAGCGTGAACAACGCGTTTTTGTCATTCGGAACAACAGAGAACGGAAAAGCAACCCTGCCTCCTTCGTCCGACATCGCCACCCCTATTCTCTTGGCCCCGTAGTCAATTCCTAAAATTTTTGCCATATGTTTTACGCCGAATTCAAATATTCCTTAATAGATTTTGCTATAATCTTCATTGTATCTTCAAAAACTTTTTCATCCGGCTCGAGCAGTGTCAGACGGAACCCCGGAAGCTCGGAATTGAAACCGGAAAGAGGAACAACGCATATGCCGGTCGCCCCCATGAGGTAATAGGCGAAACGTTTATCAAAACCTTTCCCATCCAGCTTATTTGTCTTCCCTAAGACCGTTTCTCTGACCTTATCTTCAGGTATTTGAAGTGTCTGCCTGCCGTTTAGCGCGCCGTCTTCAAACACGACTGTCATATAAAAAGCCCCTGCGGGCTTAGGCGCAATAATGCCTGAAACTGACCGGAATATATCATAGGCAATATTGGCGCGCTTTTCGTAATTGCTATTCCTTCCGGCGACATAGCCGCCAAATTCCGGATGTGAAAAAATCAGAGGCAAGGCGCGCTGGGGAAGCGTTGTTGAACACACTTCAAGGCGTTTGGCGTCAAGCAAGGTTTTCGTGTAGCGGGCAAAAAACGGGTCTCTGTCTTTGTTGTACATCTCTATCCACCCGCAACGCGCCCCGGGCCATGGCACTTCCTTGGAAAGACCTCTCATAACGATAGCCGGCACTTCTCCTATGACCGAGGCAAGCGGAACCATTTTCTCCCCGCCGTAATGAAGGTTTGAATAAATCTCGTCGCAAACTATAAATAAATCAAATTCGCGCGCAATTGACACAATTTCTTCCAAAACACGTTTCGGATAAATCATGCCCGTCGGGTTGTCCGGGTTTATTATAAGAATCCCCGAAATATTGGGGTTGAATTTAACCTTATTGCGCAATTCTTCCAAATCGGGCAGCCAATTGCGACGCGGGTTTAGTTCGTAAGTTATATGATGTGAACCGGAGTGTGCCGCTTCCGCCGAAGAGTGCGTCGGGTAGGCGGGCGACGGCCCGATAACCCGGGTGTGCCCGTTCAAATATGTGTAAACTTTTGATATGGCGTCACCCAGCCCGTTAAAAAACAAAATGTCATCCGGGGTTATGTCTATGCCTGTTTCCTTCTTCCTCTGGTTTGCCAAAAATATCCTTGTTTCCAGAAGCCCGCTGGTCGGCGAATAACCGAAAACCTTGTCATCTTCGTCCATAATCCGCTTAATAATTCCGCGCATCCACGGGGGCAGCTTCTCGCCCTTAGCAACCGGGTCTCCGATATTTTCCCAAACCATTTTGACACCCTGTTTCTCGAGTTCGTTTCCAAAGTCCACAATCTCGCGTATTTCATACGTTAGCTCGTCGGCGCCTGGATGGACAATGTTGTTACGCATAAGGACACTATAGCAAAAAGGGCGTATGGATAAAACGCAGTGTCCATGTTAGATTAAATTTGTTCCGGATGGATGGGTGGCGGAGTGGTCTAACGCACTTGTCTTGAAAACAAGAGTGGGGCAACCCACCGTGAGTTCGAATCTCACCCCATCCGCCAATAAAGGCATTTTTGTTTACCGTCAAAAATGCTAAAGTTAGGGCGTGGATAAACACGATACCAAAAAAGAAAACCAGCCGATGGTTTCCTGGCGCGGTTATGAATACGAATACAGAGAGAAGACCCGCGACTGGTATTGGGCGCTTGTCATTGTTTCCATCGCTGTCGCAATCGCCGCTATTATTTTCCAAAATTATCTGTTTGCCGTTCTTATAATCGTCTCCGCTTTCTCCGTTGCGGTACATTCTTACCAACCACCGGAAGAAAAAGAATTCCGGATAGATGAACGCGGCATAAAAATAGGCAAAAAACTCTACACATACCAGAATATCGAGTCATTTTGGATTAACGACAAAATGCAGCCGCCCCAGCTGTTTTTCAAATTAAAACGCCCGATTCTACCACTGATTATCATTCCCATAGGCACCGCAAACAGCGAAAAAATAAAAGAAATCCTTTTCAACAATCTCCATGAGGAGGAGCACGCCGTGCCGATATCCGAATCAATAATGGATTTTTTGGGATTTTAATTACAGTGCCCTCGGACGGAATCGAACCGTCACCACCTCCTTCGGAGGGAGGTATTGTATCCATTCAACTACGAGGGCGGATACCAACACAATAACACTAATTGACATGGTCGCGAGTACGCTTATTTTTTGTGCCCTTGGCAGGACCGTGGTTACACTTATCTTTCCCTACGGGAACGGTACAGGTTTCGCATCTCACTTCACCAAAGGCTCGTTACGATACGTTCAACCTTTTTGATTCCTGCACGCACGAGAAGCAGTTCTCGTGCTCAAGGGCGCAAAATCGCTCCGCTATTTTTGTGCCCTTGGCAGGAATCGAACCTGCATTTCTCCCTTCGCAGGGGAGTGTCCTATCCATTGAACGACAAGGGCATACTCAATCAGCAACACATAACATATAACATATAATGGGAAACAAATGAATGTCGTCTTTTTTTGTTGTTTATTTAATAATCGGTAAACCCCTTCTGTTCCAGGCGATGATGCCGCCGGACAGGTTATAAACATTCCGGAAGCTGGCTTTCGCCATGATTTCCTGCGCGGTGCTTGAGCGTCCCCCGCTCCGGCAGTACACGAGATACTCCTTGTTTTTATCAAGGACTGAAATACCCTGAGCGAAAGACGGCTCGGACACGTCCATGTTAAGCGACCCCCCTATATGCCCCTCGGCGTATTCTTCGGGCGTGCGGACATCGAGGACAGAGATGCCCCCCGCTTTTATTTTTTCTTCCGCCTCAAGCGGCGTCAGGTTTTTATCCATCCCACAATTATACCAAAAACCGCCCCAGATGGGGCGGTTTTTATTTCATTAAGAGATTTTTTTGAGGGCCTTAGCGAGACGCGACTTCTTCCGGGAAGCGGTGTTTTTCTTTATAACTCCGCGCTTGGCCGCTTTATCAAGCGCCTTAAAAGCGGAGGATAAGAGTTTCTCAGCTTCATTCTTCTTCCCACCCACGATAAGCTTGCGGACATCCTTTACGGTGCTCTTCATCACTTTCATCCGGCGGTCATTGTGAACCTTACGCCTTTTTGAAACTCTTATTTGTTTTCGCGCTGTTTTAGTTAATGCCATATGTAAGCGGCATCGTACCAAATATATGCCAAAAAGACAACTTTCTAGTATTATAAGCCTATGATTGCGCAACTTACTGGGAATGTGGTGTTTACGGGCGAGCGTTACGTTATTTTGGATGTGGGCGGTGTCGGATATAAGGTCTACTTGTCTATGGAAAACCTGCGCCTGGCCGGCAAGAAAAAAGACGCCATCAGGCTATGGACTCACCTCGCTGTCCGCGAAGACGCGATGGATTTGTACGGTTTTATTGAAAAAGCGGAACTTGAGTTCTTTGAACTTCTCATCGGCATCTCGGGAATCGGACCGCGCTCCGCGCTCGGCATATTGAACATAGCCCCTGTTGAAAACATCAAAAAGGCGGTTTCCTCCGGCGACAGTTCGTATCTCACGAAAGTTTCCGGCATCGGGCGGAAAACCGCGGAGAAAATAATAATTGAACTCCGCGACAAACTTGGCGCATGGACCGACACCGGAACGCCCGAACTCCAGGAAGAAGCAGACGCCATAGAAGCTCTCCAGTCGCTTGGATATTCACAGCACGAAGCGCGGAGCGCCCTTAAAAAAGTGCCTCGCGAAATCTTGGGCGCCGGGTCTCGGGTAAAGGAGGCTCTCAAGCTTCTTGGGAATGGAAAATAAAATGATGGAAAAAATACTCAGGGGGATAGAAAGATTCATACCAAAAAAACTCTACCGGTTTTTTCAGCCGGCGTACCACTACTCCCTCGCTCTCTTTGGAGCTCTCCTATATCGCTTCCCGGGACGTAAGCTCTACGTTTTGGGCGTGACCGGGACCAAGGGAAAAACCAGTACGGTGGAGATAGTAAACGCCATTCTGGAGGAAGCCGGATACACTACAGCTATAATCTCCACTCTGCGTTTTAAAGTCGGAAAAGAAGAGGAGCGGAATCTCTTTAAGATGACCATGCCGGGGCGGTTTTTCGTTCAGAAAATACTGCGTAGGGCCGCCAACTCCAAATGCGATTACGCGATAGTCGAAACAACCTCAGAGGGCGCGAGATTTTTCAGGCACAAGTTCATTTGTTTAAACGGGCTTGTGTTTACAAACATTTCACCGGAGCACATAGAGTCCCACGGCTCATTTGAAAATTACCTGGAAGCCAAGCTCTCCATCGCGCGCGAGGTTGAAAAATCCCCCAAAGACAAAAAAGTCATAGTGGCAAACGGCGACGACAAACAAGCCGGCAAATTTCTGAATTTTAAAGTAAGCGACAAACGCAAATTTTCCATTGAGGACGCCAAACCGTTTGATCTTTACGAAAGCGGCATAGATTTCACACTGGGCGGAGAAAAGATACATTCTCACCTGTCGGGAGAGTTCAATCTTTACAATATTTTGGCCGCGGTCACTTTCGCCAAATCGCAAAACATAGACGACAAAACAATCAGGCGCGCCATAGAGAAATTCCGGGGCATCCGCGGGCGCGTTGAGGATATAGATGAAGGACAGGACTTCAAAGTAATCGTGGATTACGCCCACACCGCCGATTCTATGGAAAAACTGTATCAGGTGTTCCAGAACCACAGGAAAATTTGCGTCTTCGGGGCAACTGGCGGCGGACGCGACAAGTGGAAACGCCCGGAGATGGGACGGGTGGCGGACGCCTACTGCGATGAAATAATCTTGACCGACGACGACTCCTACGACGAAAATCCGAAAGAAATCGCGGAATCCATCGCGGAGGGAATAAAAAACAAAAAACCGATAATCTTAACGGACAGGCGCGAAGCCGTGCGCGAAGGACTAAGGCGCGCCAAAACCGGTGACGCCGTCTTAATCACAGGCAAAGGCACAGACCCATATTTGATGGGGCCGAACGGAACAAAGATAGAGTGGGATGACGCGACGGTAGTAAGAGAGGAACTGAAAAATCTAAAAAAATAAGAAGCAAAACCCCGCTTCAGCCGGGTTTTATTTTTCCTTTTAGGCCCCGTATAATTTGTTTAACTCCTCAATAGTTTTCGGGCCAACATTTCCTTCCCCTCCAATAATCCCATATTTTTCCTGGAAGGCCGCCACCGCCGCCTTGGTGCAAGAACCTATTCTGCCGGTGCGGGGACATTCATTCTTGTCCTTGCCCACCGGCGGATAAAGACCATCGAACAGAAGAGCTGTCTGAAGAGCAAAAACATCCCGGTTGGCGCGATTCGATTCCTTAATCGGCGCAGTCCAGGCGTGAGGCAACACCAATGTGTCATAGGTCCGGGCAATAGCCATGGCGCTGGCCGGGTCAAAGAAATCCTGCAAACCAAGGTACGTTTGGTACGCCAAGTCTTTGAGAGCCGAGCTGCGGATCTCTGGGCTTAAGAACTGAGGCTCGTATATATAGCCATACTCTATGAGCAGACTGGCGGCGTCAGCCGTATTGTTGGCGCCGATTGCAATCATTTCCGGCTCATCAAGAATACCGACGGATTCCCCCGGAAGATTGCTGACCGGATTGTATTTTTTCAAACGATTAAAAACCTTGTCTGCAATAGCATGGGTTGTCACGCTGTTTAGGTATTGGCTGGCCGGAACATATATGGCAAAACCGGAATACGGCCCCCGCTCCCATAAACCGTGTCCGGGATAATCATTTATGTGAATATGAATCGCAACATCGACATCCTCCTCCTTCGCCCATTTGGTGATCCCATAGAGACGCAGCGCGACATCCCGCGGGGCATCCGGATTGGAGAAATTCGGCTTTAATTCAGGAACCTGTCCGATAGCGATCAAGCGCGACATCTCCTCGCGATATGACTTTTGCCAATCGATGATTTCATCCCATTGAGACCTGAAGTACTCTGCAAGACCAAGGTTCCATGAATCAGCTGACCTCCCCACAAGAACTTCATACCTGGTATTTTGCCCCAAAAATGCGGCCAGATTATTTGCCAACTCAACGTTCAAGTCGCGCTCCTTGATATCTCTGAATTCCGCCCCGCCATACATGGGCTCGTGCCCCGGCATTACAAGGATGCGGATTTTCTTTTCCGGCATTTCCTGCCCGGCCGACTGATATTTACCCTTGAGGTAATCAACGGATTTTGGGTTGTGGGTAACCAAAGCGGCCAGCTGGTTTCCGGCAAATTCCACAGCCCTGCCGATATATTTGACTCCGTCGCTGTAGCTGATCAAAAGCGCCGAGACCGCAAAAAAAATAACCGCCAAAGCAATCACAAAATAATGTCGCATGAAATATATTATAGCAAAGATAATATTCCGCAGCTTGCAACTTCCGCATTTTTCCTTTTAACTGTCCTTATGCCTGAGCTTCCCGAAGTCCAAACAACCGCGAGCGGCCTGCAATCTGTTTTGCCGGGGAAAATTGTCACAAACGTCTGGACCGACTGGCCAAAAATGTTCCGCGGGGACACGTTGGCGAAATTTAAAAAAGAAACCGCAGGCAGAAAAGTCGTGTCGGTAAAAAGACGCGGGAAACACATTCTGATAAACCTCTCCGGCGACACCACCATAATCATCCACATGAAAATGACCGGGCATCTTTTATACGGCAAATGGCAAATAAAAAATAAAAAATGGGTGCCGGCGCAAAGTGGGCCATTAAATGACCCTTTTAACCGTTTTGTTCACGCGGTTTTCTCCCTTTCCAACGGGAAACACCTGGCTTTCTCCGACACCAGAAAATTCGGCAAAATTGTACTGGGGAAAACAAACACCCTGTCCCATTCCCCCCACCTCGCCCATCTGGGGCCGGAACCTCTGGAAAAAAGTTTTGATTATGAAGTTTTCGCCGGAAGGTTACTGAAAAAACCCCGCGGAAAAATAAAAACAGTCTTGATGGACCAGACGGTAATAGCGGGCATCGGCAATATTTATTCCGACGAGATGCTCTGGCGCGCCGGCATACATCCCGAAACTAAGGTCGGTTTAATCAAGGTCCCCGATTTAGGAAAATTATTCATCGCCATGAAGGAAGTGCTGAATGGCGGGATAGAATTCGGAGGCGATTCAATGTCCGATTACCGGAACATCTTCGGCGAAAAAGGACACTTTCAGGAAAAACATCATGCTTATCAAAAGAAGGGAGAACGATGCGAAAAGCGCGGCTGCGGTGGTATAATCGAAAGGAAAATAGTCGGCGGAAGAAGCGCTCATTTCTGCCCGAAACATCAAAATAATAAACGGTAAATAAATGGACTTATCTGACCCGATTGCAGATTTAAAGTGGCTCGCCATAATCGTTATAGTAATTTGGGCTGTCTGGGTTATAACCGGCGGACCTTCGCGCTACGAATCAAAAAACGGTTATCTCTTGAAACCGCCGTCTCCGCTCAGCACGGGAGAGGCGTACGGCAAACTGCCGGACGTTAAACTGGATATTCCGGAAACTCTGAATACCCCCATAAACCGGGGACAGGTCGCCCTCGGAACGCGCCCAAACCTCAGTGAAAGAAACCCGCAAAAAGAATATCTGGAAATAATGGGGAAAAGCGACACCCCGATTAATATCACAGGATGGAAACTCGTCGGAGCAAAAGGAAGAAGCGCGGTCATACCCCAAGGGGCCTCCGTCTTTGTTTCCGGCAAGACCAATGAAAAAGGAGACATTTATTTAGCGCGCGGAGAAAAGGCAATATTGATTTCCGGCAAGTCCCCCGTCGGAGATTCTTTCAAGGTAAATTCCTGCAGCGGATACCTGTCTCAATTCCAAAATTTTACGCCGGCGCTAAAAGACTCCTGCCCTTCACCGATACTTCCGGACACACTGGAAAAATACCCGCTGAACAACGCCTGCCTGAATTACATAAACAACATGGACTCATGTAAGGCGCAGATATCCACCCTGCCCAAAACAATTTCCCCTATCTGCCGCGACTTTATATTCACCCGCGTCACTTACAATCAGTGTGTTATTGACCAACAAAAGAATATCGATTTCCAAAAAGACGAAGAGGGTGAGTGGCGCGTGTATCTCGGCTCAAACACTGAACTATGGGCAGATCACGACACTATAGAGTTTTACGACAAAGGAAACACTCCAATCGGCGCATACGTTTACTAACCGCCTAAATATC
Organism: Minisyncoccota bacterium; assembly: GCA_041659085.1. Classification (GTDB taxonomy): domain Bacteria; phylum Patescibacteriota; class Minisyncoccia; order Phycocordibacterales; family VMEP01; genus JBAZYZ01. The sequence continues at coordinate 1,377 of JBAZYZ010000002.1, read as the reverse complement.
AAACAGCCTGTAAAGCGCTACGCCGGCGGCTACCGAAACATTGAGAGACTCTTTGCCGCCGCGCATGGGGATCTCTATAAGCGCGTCGCAATTGCCCTGAAGCTGTTTTGAAATGCCGAGCACCTCGTTTCCCACAAGAAGAACGGTCCGCGCCCCGGGACGGAACTTTTTGTAATCTACGGATTTCGCGGATTGTTCCAGTCCCGCGACAAATATCTTTTCTTTTTTTAGTTTTCTGACGAGCGCTGACGGATTTTTTGACCACTCCCAGGGAACAGTCTTTTCCGCGCCAAGGGCTGACTTGGCAATATCTTTCCTGGGGTTTCCAAAACGGTCCAATGGCGCGGGCGTGTACCCGGTCAGATAAATCTTTTTCACGCCGATAGCGTCTGCCGTGCGAAAAATCGCGCCGACATTGTAGGCGCTCCGAATGTTGTGCAGTATAAGATAAATTGTTTTTGTTTCTAATTTCCGCATAAATTCACGCTTGCCCGCTTAAATTTTATTAAAATTTTGGCGAGGCAAGCCATAATTTGCTATGATACAACCATGTTGAACACATTTCCATCGCTTCTTGCTTTCGGACTCATCGGACCGTTTCTTCTCCGTCTCATATTGGGCGCCATCTTTTTGTACGCGGGATATATGAAAATCGCGCGGAAGGGCCAGACAGCCCATATCCTTTCTTCCCTCAATTCCCCGAACCCCAAGGTCACGGCCTGGATCTTAGGCCTAGTACAGACTATTAGCGGACTCGGTCTTATAGCAGGCTTTCTGACGCAAATTTCTGCCGCTATTATTTTGGTAATCTCTTTGAGCGGACTTTATGTCAAAATCCGGCACGGAGAACTCATCAAACAAAGTCTGGGCTTCTATTTGTTCGCCGTTGCGATATCGGCCTCTTTGATTTTGACCGGCGCGGGTTTTTGGGCATTTGATTTGCCGTTATAGAAAAAACCCCGCTCTTAAAGCGGGGTTTCAATTCACACGTTTCCTTACTCGCGTATCTCGCCAAGTTTTTGCAAATCGACAAGACGCTTGTATAGGCCGTTTTTTCTGAGAAGCTGGTCGTGGTCGCCGGTTTCCGTAATTCGTCCGGAATCAAGGACGCAAATCACGTCCGCCTTCTGGATGGTTGAGAGTCTGTGGGCGATGGCAACGATAATTATTTCTCTCTCGCCGCGCAACCGCTCAATAAACTCCTGCACCACCTTTTCCGACTGCGAATCAAGGCTTGAAGTGGCTTCGTCCAAGACGAGTACTTCCGCGCCCGCAAGTAACGAAACATACGCTCTTGCGATACCGACCCTCTGCTTTTCTCCGCCGGAAAGACGGACCCCGCGTTCACCCACCTGCGTTTTTAGCCCGTCCGGGAAA
>JBAZYZ010000001.1:0-76944 GCA_041659085.1 Minisyncoccota bacterium | reverse complement strand
AGCGATAATCGGTCTCGCGTTGGCGTAATAAATAATGCCAATAAACGCAAGGAGGATTACGGGGCCGGCTATATAAGTTGCATTGTCCAAAGATTCTTTATCTTCTTTGTTTTCCTTATGAACATGTATGTCTTCTCCGCCACCCATATGGCCGGCAACAGAAACAAAACCGAGTACCGAGAAGAACATCAGATAGCTCGTAAGGTTGTCGAAGACAAAAAGATTCTGGAAAAAATATCCGACCAAAAGTCCGGTCAACACGCTTTTGTCCGTCAGAGAGAATTTCCGCGAACGCCAGAGCGTGTAAAGTCCGGCGCCGAAAAGCGCAAGATAAGAAAGTATTCCGAGAGACCCGCCGGCAATCATCCAGTCAAAAAATACGTTATGTGAACGGTCAAACCACGGTTCCTGGTTCCACATTTCAGGCGTGTAATACTTACTGAAGACAACTATGAAATTCTCCTGACCCCAGCCCAAAATTGGGCGTTCCTTAAAACCCTGCCAGCTCATATTCCAAATCGTGAATCGGGATACTGTCGTCTGCTCGGTAAGAGAGATGGAAGCAAAACGCGCCAGAGTGGAATTATTTCTTATAAACGATGAATCTTTCAGGGCCACAAAAAGACCTATGAAAATTACGAGCGCGACGATAACTCCCACAGACCAACTGCGCACCTGCTTGTTTTTCCAATTAAATATAGCAAGAAGTAAGGCAGCTGCGCCTAAGCCCCCCAAAAGACCGAGTATGTCTCCGCGAGTTTCCGTGCGAAACAAAACAAACAGGTCAGCCAACAGAAGCAGCCACAAAAATATCTTTCCGCTATATAAACGCAAAGATAACGATAGCGGATAATAAGCCAAGAGTACGGCAGCTATAATAAGAAAATAACCATACGATGGAACCTTGGCGGCATAGGCCGCGATGAGCGAACCCAGACCAATGCCCAGGATTGCCAGCGTCGCGCGGATACCTTTATCTTCATCACCCCCGTTTGTTTCGTAACTCCGAAACAAATAGAAAGCCAATAGAAAAACATTAAACAGCAAGTACGTAGCCAAGTAGGTCGCATTGCCAAATGTCGCATCCACGCGGACTCCACCCTGGTTGATGGCAAGCGAGCCTGCCAACTGGAAAAAACTGAAAAAAATAATTGCCGCGTTTACACCAAAAGAAGTGTAGAAAAATCTGTGCCACAATTTCTCAGTCGCAAGCGCCGAAGTGGCCACAAGGAAATAGGCCAGCAAATGCAAATGCCCGATAAGTCCCTCCATGCGTTCATAATTGGACCAAAAACTCCGATATGGGTTTTCCCCGAAAAAGTCCGCCAATGCGAGAACACCGACGAATATAGCAAACGCCCAAAGAATCATTGATTTTTTGGGACGATACGGTGCGTCGCGGATGGCGAGCAGCGCCCAGGCCGACAGAATTATTTCAACAATAATCCGAAAAGCAAAATTCTTCCCGGCAATAAACGGAAATAAAAGGTCTGTTGAAACAACAAGCGGAACAAACAATGCGGCAAAAACACCTGCTAATACAACGCGTCTAAGAAATGTGTTTAAGTTCATAACATTTACAACTATATCATAAATGTAACTTTAGACTAGAAAAAAACGTTTATATAGACTACTATTCGGTAATATATGAAAGGACTCAAACTGCAAGCCTGGGATATCCTGCGTTGGAGCGAAAGATACTTCAAGACCGACATGGTCTATCTTGCCAAAGGCGGTTTTTGGATAACTTTTGGACAAGCCGCGACCAGTATAATTTCTCTCTTTTTAACAATCTTTTTCGCCAATTTCTTACCGAAAGAAACTTACGGTATTTACCGGTACCTTCTTTCCATAGCGGCGATTTTAAACATTTTTTCGCTTACCGGAATGAATCAAGCGGTCGCTCAGGCGGTCGCAACAGGAAATGAAGGGGCTTTAAGGGTTTCCGTTAAATATCAGCTTAAGTGGGGTCTGATAATGCTGTTCGCTTTCTGGGTCTTAGGTGCTTATTATTTTTTGAACGGCAACTTAATTTTCGCGGCTGTTTTTTTCATAATGGGTGTCTCTTCACCCCTAGTCACCGCCTTTAATACCTACGGCGCTTATCTCCAGGGTAAACGAGAATTCGGCTTGAATAACATATTCAGCGTTATTTCAGTCTCCATATATGCAGTAAGCATGGTTATTGCGATTATGCTAAGCGGTGAACTTATTTGGTTAATCATTGCCTATTCGCTCGCGACCTTAGTGGCAAACTGGATTTTTTATTACACAACCATTCGCATCTTTAAACCACCTCTGGCGCCAGCCGATAGCGTACTAAAATATGGGCGAGAAATGACAGCAATAGGTTTTATCGGCCCAATCGCTTCTCAAATAGACAGTATTATCTTGAGCCATTTTTGGGGACCGGCCCAGCTCGCTGTTTATACTCTGGCAATGGCAATCCCGAACAGGGCCATTTCTTTTATTAAAAACTTGCTTGACATTGTTTTCCCCAAATTAGCTACGAAAAAGACTGGGGAAATAAACCAAATTTTTTATATAAGAATTTCCCAAGGTGTGGTTATCGGCATAATATTCGCACTCGCCTACGTGATTATCGCCCCATATATTTTTAAATATCTTCTACCCAAATATCTTGATTCAGTATTTTATTCACAGCTCTTAGCAATAAGTTTTGTATTTGCTATGCCGAATAGATATATTAACCTCTTATTTATAGCCCAAAAATTATCACGATTGATGTTTATCAATAACCTGGTTCAAAGCATCATAAGAATCTTACTTTATATAATTCTTGGTGTCTGGGGGGGGATTCTCGGACTGGTAGTGGCTCAACTTCTAAACTCTCTGCTTTCTCTCATTATAAACATAATCGTATGGCAACTAAAAAAGCCTGCCTAAAACCTAGAAAAAGAATTTTGGGGTTCCAAACAGTTCGCCTCTCCTATTTTATAATTATGATTTGACTCGAAGAAAGACGAAGCGCTTTTAGATTATTCTTTTCTATAAACTTGTCTACTCCTGGCTTTGTCCCGGGCCACCCATTGCTTGCGTAATCATCGCAAACGAGAACTCCACCTTCCACCATACGGGGCATAAAATATTCCATAGCGCCTACAGTCGGTTCTACTAAATCAACATCAACGTGCACGAATTTATATTTTCGCTCTTCAATAGTCTTAAGTACCTCCGGTACCCAGCCTTTATAAATGGTAACATCTGGAAAATCCTTTAGGACTTCTTTGAGGTTCTCAACAGTAGCCGTAAAAAGTCCAGTAAGCTCTTGCGGCAATTTATCTTCTTTCGTTGGTGCGCTTAGACCTTCAAATGAATCAATGAGTGTTACGCCCTTACCGGTGAATTCCGGATTATATTTTTTTAGCTTTGAACAGATGAGGAACGAGGATACTCCTTTGTATGTACCGCACTCCGCAATATCTCCATCAATATCTTTGACCAAATCAAGGGCGCTATAAAGGTTGTAAAACCTGTCTCTTTTCCAAAGACTAGGTTCGGTCCTCTTGCTCTCAGTTCTCTTGATAATGCCATCAAATAAAATGTCATAGTCTTCTTCTCTTGAATAATCATCATAGTACGGATGGAAACGCTTCAAAAAAGCGAGGTCAAATTTACGATAATAGAATTCTGCTATTTTGTTGATGTATTTACGCATATGAAAATCAATAATTTATGTTTAATCCGCTAAAATGGTTCCTAGAGTTTTAACATTTTATTTAGAGTTGACGCAAGCGGAACATAATCCCCATAAAGCTTATTCCTCCTAGCTGTTAAGATATTAGCGCTCGTACCTCCGATTTCCCTTAATTTGCCGCAGAAATCATTGTCTTTAATATCGATCTCGTCCGCTAATTTATTTATCACCATCCCTTCTCCGTAATCCAAGCTAGTCTTAAAGATTACTGCCGGTTTTAATTTTCCTATCATTTCATAAAGAAACGTGGAATAGGTGCCTGCAACTATATCAAAATTCTCTATCTCCTTAATGTCGGTTATCAAAACCAAGTTCCCTGAAATATCTTTCAGACCGTATTCAAGCGCTTGTTCGACCAAATCCCTGTCCGCCCTGAATTTAAATACCACTCTGACATTTGGGCAGGATAAAAGTTTTTTAATGTATTCCAAAATTTCATTCTTAGGAGCAGCTATCTCATAGGGAATCAAAACCGTTAAGCCATTATTTTTCTTGTCATCACCGCCCGTCAATTCAGCTTCCATAAAGTAATCTTCTTTCATGTTACCTCCGATTTCAATCTCATCTTCTTTAAAATAAGTTCCCAGACGTAGCAATTCGTTTTTCCAATAACCACTCTCAACAATCATCTTCCCGGGCTTCATGAGTCTGCCTTTTGAACCACAACAGTCTAGGTAACCAACATCATACTTGGTAAGATTACCGCTTTGAAATCCGTAAGTTTCAATACCTAATACATTGCAGGCAGCGACCAATTCGTTGTAATTTCTGGTATCGGCTGCCGCTATTAATATTTTAACACCGGTAAACTTAAGCAAGTTACGCATAAACCGAACCCGAAATAGCGACTGACTGGTCAAATTGGCGTATTTCATCAGAAGCTCGCGGAAAAATAAGGCCTCATCTCCCGCCAAAGTAAGGTCAATTGAATCAATAAGTGGTTTAATTTCTTTTTTATAAAATCCCAAATTGCTTAAAAGTTTATAGATAACATCAATCGCTTCCAAATATATAGCCGGTCTATGTCTTTTAATTGCGGAGACGGTAAAATCTTCCCTAAAAATAGTGTGGAAAAATTCAACAAATTTAATTTTTTTATCAAATAAATATCTAAACAAATTAACCATCCTAAAATCACACTGATAAGCAGGGAAAGTATTCTTATCCGCTGCAAAAATTAAAATTCTTCGGCGGCTAATCACCAGAAATAAATACGACAGCATAGAGATAAAAATTGCCACTAACTGGCGCGTGCGCACAAGGAATCCCGCAGTCTGTTCCGCTGACTTATTGACAAGACCGGTACTATTTTTTTTCTTATCATCCAAGGACAGAAAATCAACAAGGATAGGCAGCTGATACGACTGAAGCATATTGTAATCTCCAAAAACAAAAAAACGACCAAGCTCCTTGTTGGTCAAAATAAGACTGTTGAACTTTTTAAGATTGCTTAGGGCTTGTGGAAAGTCAGACATATATTTTATGCAAATTGACCGTCCAGAGTGATTATTGTTTTAATAATTTTACCTCTGGAATCTCTATAGGGCTGTCATAATATCTTGTTTTCAACAATATCATGCATTGTCACGATACCTAAAAGATTGCCGTGATTCCCTGTCACAAACAATGATGTCACTTTATAAGACTCCATTTTTACAAGAGCCTCTTCAAGCGACTCCTCTTCCTTAATGACTTTAGGGCCGGCTGACATAGCGTCACGGGCCAGTGACCTATCGGAGAACTTCCCCGTAAGGAGGAAGCGTCTTATGTCTCCGTCGCTTATTACTCCAACCAACTTTCTTTTTTTATCAATAACCGCAGTAATGCCAAGTTTCTTATCGCTCATCACTTTTAGCACTCGACCAAAACTGTCGCTTTCTTTAACAATCGGCATGGGTTTCCCTTTTTTCAATAGATCGCGGACCTTGGTTAATCTAAGACCCAGCGAACCGCCTGGATGAAAATCCGCAAAATCTTTTTTGCTAAAACCATTTTTCACGCTTAGTGCCGTAGCTAAAAGGTCACCGATTACCAGACTGGCCGTGGTGCTCGCCATAGGCGCCAAATTAAATGGAGACCCCTCTTCTCTTACTCTAAAAACCAGAGAGACTTCACTCACCTTAACCAGCGAAGATTTGGGATTGCACGTAATTGAAACGACCGGGATTCCTAGCTGCTTTTCTATATGCCTGATTACTCTGATCAGTTCTTTTGTTTCACCACTTGAAGATATGGCAAGTATGGCGTCATCGGCGCTGACCAATCCCAAATCTCCGTGTATAGCCTCTGCCGGGTTAAGATAAACAGATGGGACTCCAAGGCTGGTAAGAGTCGACGCGATTTTTATGCCTATATGCCCGGACTTGCCGATTCCGGAGATTACTATTTTCCCTTTGATATTATCCAAAATATCAACAGCCTTAAAAAAGTTCCTATTTAAAAGCTTGTGGATTCCAGAGACTGCCTCCTCCTCTTTCCTTAGGGCAAATACAACCTTCTTTAAAATATCCTCCTTTTTCATAATAATGCGTGTAATTCTAGTACACTTCAGCTAACCGCTCAAGGAAGAGGGCCCGCGACTGCCCCGTAGTCAATCTGGGGGTATATTATGGCAAAATCCTTTTTAGGCAACCTAATAGATTGTTTTATTTCCCCCAGCAAGCACTTCTTTGTAATTTTTCTCAATCTCATCAACCTTTCCGGACAGAGAAAATTCGCGCAGAACACGATCATATCCGGCGTCTCCAAACTTGAATGCCAACGCCTGGTCTTTTAACAGAGAGCTGATCCTATCAACAACCTGCGCAATATTATTCGGGTCCACTATATAACCCGTCTCGCCGTCAACAACCACTTCCGGGGTACCTCCGAGACAAGTACCAACAACAGGCTTCCTTGCCGCCATAGCCTCCAAATTAACCAAGACCAGCGGATCCGCGTAAACAGATAGGGTCAGAACGATATCCGAAACCCCATAAGCGGAAACTATTTCCTCGCGTGTAAGCCACCCTGTGACTACAACATTTTTGGAAACGCCGGCCCCTTTTGCTTTCTCTGTGAGTTCTTGCACATAGGCATCAGTTTTACCGGCTATCAATAAACAAACTTCCGGCAAGACTTTAGAAACTTCTATAAGTGCGGCTAGTGCCTTGTCCCCTCCTTTAGCCCGGCTAATCCGTCCTGCAAAAAATAAAACTTTTTTATCTTGAAGTCCGTATTTCCTTTTAAATTCCGCAACCCTATTAAGAGAGGCAACAAAACGCTCCACGTCAATACCATTATGAAGAACCTTCGCTCCAAAAATCCCATTCTGTCGCAAAGCTTCAGCAAGCGAATGACTAACGGCGAAAATACGATCAATTTTTTTCAGATAATACCTGATTGCTATATTACGAAACGGATTGAAACGGAAACGGTAAACCATAAGCTGGCGCCAGGCATAAACCCTGTAATTAAACTCCTTTTCTCCATCCGGGGAAACACTTTGAGCTGGGTACAGTTTCCCGTAATGAAAAGACATCGCGTCGTGCGCGGTTAAAAAAACAGCTTTGGCATATCTGCGGGCAAGCGAAAGGGTATGGTAAGACAAGAAGTAATGCACGTTATGCGCATGGACTACATCCGGACTGAACTCAGATAGAATTTTATCAACACGACTGACCGTCCGTGGATTATAAAGAGACAAGTATGCCCTCCACCGTTCATTATAATCAGTGTGTATGCGATACACGGTTAGCCCATCGTAAATAATAACCCCATCATCGCGACTTTCCCGTGTCGTCGTGATGACACTCACATTATGCCCCCTTTTAGCCAATTCCCGAGCCTGGTCAAACGCCACGATACCCGCGCCTCCAAAACTTTTAGGCGGGAAATCATCTGAAAGAATTAGTATTTTCATTTTTTTCTCGCCACGATAAGATGGCCCGCTGCGTCTTCAGTTACGAACAATTTGTCCAGCTGCTCAGCGATAAGTTCAAATACTATATTTATCCGCCCAAGAGCCAAGCGAACCTTTTTTAGAAATACTGTATTTAGGTCTATATTTCTCCTGATTAAATATAAGATTGTGGTAAATATTCCTCCTTGTCTATGCAGTTCCACTAATTCCAAGCCATATTTATCACACAACATCTGATAGGTATCAGGGCTAAATCTCCAATAATCTTTCGGCTCCTTATGATAAGCGGCAATCCATACCGATGAAATAATAGCGTGACCGCCTTTTTTGAGAATCCTTGATATCTCTTTCATTAATGCAAATGGGTCTTCAACGTGTTCCAGCACTTCAGTACAAATAACGGTATCAAATGAACCGTCTTCAAAAGGCATGTTAAAAACGCTGGAAATTACATCCGGTTTTGTCTCCTTAGCATCAAACTGGTAATCAGAGGAGAGGTCGTCTACTGTCATGTAACTTTCCGCGTATTTCTTTATGTAATTTTTGTACTTTGCCCGGCCGGCGCCGACATCAACGGTCTTCCCTCTGCAATACCTAGGCAAAACATTTTTTAAGACTTCTCTTGTGTAACTTTTCGGTTCTCTCATTTTTTTATTTTTAGAGTAAACATTATTTTTGAGCAACTATCCAAAGGTAATTACCGCGTCCCAAAAAACCCACCACGGAAGAAAGAGTCCTTCTGACTATTGTTCTGAATATACTATCATTACCATCCTTAACACCCAAACTTGCCTCTCCATATTTAGCGCCAGAGTCTTTTTTGTCTGGCGAAACATTAATAAATCCGAGTCTGGACAAAGATTCCCGAATGCTCATATTCTTTTCGTTGAAATCCCTGTTGCCGGAAGCAATAACCGTAAAACCGCTTTTCTCAAGAAGCTTTTTCAAGTTGGTCTTGTTAAAGTAGTGAAGATGCTCCGGATTTATGAGTTCATTTTTATAATTACTTTTCTTTAGGGCATAGCTGTCCATATCCGGCGTTTCAATAGCCAGTTTGTCGCCCTTACCGAGGTTGTCGTATATCAGTTTAAGCGATGCATACGGGTCTTTCAGATGTTCAACAACGTGGAATATTGTAACAGTATGGACATCGTTCTTGGTAAAAAATGACTCGCTAAGATTTTCTATACCGCCTGCAACTATCTTTAAATTATTGAGTACGGCAAAATCACGCGCCTCCAGGCTAGGTTCTAAACCAAAAACATTTTTATACCCCAAATCATTTAAGGCTTTCAGAAAAATCCCTTCTCCGCATCCCACATCGCATAAATTATTCACATCAGCATATCTTCGCAATGTTTCAATTCTCCCAATCGAGTTGGCATAACGGGCCTCTATTTTACCCCTTTTTTCCGTCTCAAACTCCCTCGTTTCATAAAAATTTTCCGGCAAATCAAAACTGGCGCGCCAAAACAGCCCGCAGGAATCACAAATAAGCATCGGAAGATTATTTATCGTAATTTCATGGCCGCGGGCTCCGCAAACAATGCAATCAAGTTTAGCCATGCTCATAGTTTTATAATAAGACACTGGCCGCTCTGCAAATAAACAGGTGTCTCTTTCTTGTCTTTAAAAAATTCATCAACCGCAAGCTTGGCCCCCGGACAAGAGACAAAACCGTAATCGTCAAAAATAATAATTCCTCCCTGTACCATCCTGGGATAGAAAAAATCGCAACAATCAAGAACTGATTTGTATATATCAACGTCAAGATGGACAAATGAAAATTTCTTATCTTTTACCGGACCGGCTGTCCCAGGAAACAATCCCCTATGAAGAGAAATCCTCTGTAATCCTTTTAGATAAGCCAAAACGCCTTCTAATGAGGTGTCTGAGAAATCACCTTCCTTATGAAGGTCCTTCTCCGCGGAAGTTTCAGGCATTCCGCCAAAAGTGTCGAAAAGGTAAATATTTTTATTTAACTGATATTCTCCATTAAGCAAAGCCAGAAACTTTGCCGTACCGCCGCGATAAACGCCAACCTCCGCCACGTCCCCAGGAAGTGTCCTCGTATGGCTAAAAAACTTATAGAGTATGAAGCAACGAACCCGACTGACCAGAGTGTGCGTGTTAACCTGGCTGTATAAAGAATTAAAATGCTCTTCCGTTTCCCACAGATGTATTGGGTCGGGGCCTCCTTTTAATTTTCTTTTAATCTCAAGACCGGCAGTTAACAAACCTTTCTTAATTAATTTTTTTATCATTTTTCTTTATATGACCGTATAAATCATCAATTTCATCTGTGACCATTTCCATCGTTATTTCCTCTGTCTGCCTTCTCGCCTCAGCCTCATCATATACTCTCGCATTCATTACATAAAGCTCCGGCTTTTTCCTGTTTTTTATATTAACAATTCGGTTTAGCTTGCTAATCGGCGGCTGTTCATTCTCGTCTATGGGGCCTGTTATATCAACCGTCGGTATGCCAAAAGCTTCAGCAATATAAATCGGGCCGGTATCAACGCTTACGAACATATTCATTCTTGACATAAGAGCCTTCAGCTCTTCTAGGCTTAATTTATCCAAAAGGTTTATCACTTTTGTTTCCTTATTCAAGTTATAAACCATCTCAAGAACCTCGGTCCGATCATTCTTGGCGCCAATGATAAATATTTTCGTCTCGTATTTTCCATAAATATGGTCTGCCACTTTCGCAAATCTCCCAGCCGGCCATTGCTTTATCTTATTTCCGGCAGCGGGAGAAATACAAAACAAAAACTCTTCTTTCCCGACTCCGTTCTCAATAAAAATATCTTCAACCCTTTTTCCGGCTTCTTTGGAAAAGGCCAGATACTTTGTCGTATTGTCAGTATATATGTCTATGGGCTCAAGGAGGCGTAAATATTCCCTCGGGGCATATGAACCCATCCTGTGCGGTATAAGTGTCGCGAATCGTCGCAAGAGTTTATAGGCCTTAGTTTCCCACGGACAGTAACCATTTTCTATTTTCGGAGTAGCTATGGATGGAATGCCGGCCAGATAAAACATGGCCAGAAAATCAAAGATTGGCCCCGTCTGACAGGCGAAATCTATTTTTCCCCCGCGTAAACGCTTAACCAATTCCCAAAAGTTATTTTTGTTCCATACTATATACTCGTCCACATCGTTGTTCCCAAGAAGAATTTCTTTATTGATTGAATTACCGACCACATACAGTTTCGCCTTAGGATATTTTTCTTTTACCGCCCGGAACATGGGTGTAGTGCAAACCATATCCCCAAGTTTTGCCATCTGGAGAATAAGAATCTTCCGCGGATTCACCGCCTTGCGTGTCGCCTTCCCGCGAAAAATCGCGTAGATGAAACAGAGGATCAGGATATAAATGTTATTGAGCTTGCCGATCATTTGTTTAAAATTTTATAAACCAGAACATTATCATAATTATAGACTGGTTTTAAGAAACTAAACTTATCCAAATTCCATGAAGGGTTCGTGTTTTTGTCCCAGACCATATAGTCTACCCTATATTTTTTCAAATTTTCATAAAATGGCGTCTTTAAAAATTCTCCATAATTAGCCATAGTTTTTGCAAAAATGTCAGAATCAACACATCCGGCGCTGACACAGCCATTTGAAGTTAAGGATGGATAAATCTTTTGCAAAATGTCCTCCTTTTTATTATCCAAGAAATAATAAATGTATGCGGTATGAATTCTGCGTTCGAGCGGATTAGACGGGTAGTAAGCCCCGTAAGCTGCAAAATAGACATTATTTTGGGTATATGCAGGAGTGAGATCCGAAAATCCGTTTCCGCCAAAAATAACCGATTCTTTTTCCGTATTCCTATTGAACCAGTCGAAGACAGCTCCGTATTTCTGAATATAAGAAAAATTATCAAACCTCTGTTTATATCCGGAAACCTGTGTACCTATGCCAAACGTGATTAGATATAAACATAAAATTATAAATAACGTTTTGCCAAGATATCTTATTCTTATTTTTCCCAACAAGTCGACAATGATATAACTTACAGTTAAAAAGAAAACCGGCACATTCGCATACCAATGAAAGTGTCCCGGTTCAACAGACCGTCCAGTTATTATCTGCTGATTAACAACAACTACGGCAGTAGATAACAGGAGAAAGATGAATGCATCCCCTCTCTCCAATGGTATCCCCTTTCTCCTCCTCAAATAAATAAAAAAAGAAAATAACGCCACTCCCAAAACCACCAAGGACGGCAGGGACGGATTATGGCTTAAGGCAAAAACATATGGAGATAATGAGCCTCCGGATTGAACCCCAACTGAACTAACGACCGTCTTTATCATACTGACAATAAAATATGAACCAATGAGCAGAGATATAGAAATACTTAGAGAAATATTTTTCACCAATTGCCACTCTTTTTTCGACACTCCGAACACCAGCATTAAAAAACTCAGGGCTAAAAAATATGTCCAAAAGTAAAAATAGACATAAAACATTATTCCCAGAGCTATGCCGGAAAAGACCGCCATTTTTTTTGTGTTCTCAGAGAACAGCTTATAAGCGAAGATTAGACCGGCAAAAAAGAATGGGAATGTAAGTAATGGATTTATAATTCTGCCGTAGGCAAGGAGAGGTATGTTTGCCGTCTTCCAAAATAAAATATCAAATTGTTTTATGATGCTTACGTTGCTTAAAATGTAGGTACCGAACATTAAAAAAAGAGCTGACAAAATAGCGCTCCTTTTGTTTTTGGTAACAAGCAAGGAAAAATAATACCAAAGTAAAAATATAACTACCGGAAAAAAGAACTCGCAAAATAAATAAAATCCAGGAGCTCCAAGATTGAAAAGTTTTATTATCGTCCCGTAAAATGTCTCGGAATATTCAATCGGGGACACTTTACTATCCTTATATTCATACAAATATGTGCTGCTATGGGTAAGGTATCCCTGTTTGACCTCATTCAGCATTGACAGGTAATGTGTCTCCGCATCCCTTGGTGTAAGTTCAATGCCGTGGAAGGAGTTCCCAAGGGTAATCTTAAAAAACAAATGGGGTGCCACATAGACAGCGCCACAAAAAACGGCTAGAAGCAAAACAAAGCGGTATTCCTGAATTATTTTGGTAATTTTCTCCATTTTTAAATTGGATTTCTAACGGTTTTTTAACTCCATCGCCTCAAATGTTCCGCCAATCAAAGCCCCCAGTAGTTGAAAAGCAAAGGAAGCTAGGGAGAGCGATACCGCCAATTCCGGCGACACATGAAGCAGGGACAGAAGACCAACAAACACCCCCTCTCTCAAGCCTATTCCCCCTATTGTAACCGGAATGAAAACTGAGACAGACACAATGCCGAATATCCACGACCAGTCAAAAAACGAAAGATAAATATTTAACCCTGAAGCCAGAATGGCAATTAAAGCAACTATCAAGAGCTGGTATATTACCCCGGCAAATACGCTAAGCAATAGTCTGCCTGTCCTTCTTGAATATTCGTGCCAATGTTCAACAAAAATACGAATGAAACGCAAAAAACTATTCAGCGCAAGATGTCTGTCTTCTGCTGACAATATCTTTCGGTGTACAAACACATATACTTCTTCCCTGCGGAGCAATAACAAAACCAATACACATATAATTAATCCGAACAAGATAATATAGAGCAAGGCTGGAGGAAGAAACGATCCAGTAAAGACAATTCCTACAAAAGCGACGATAAGTATGCCCAATATACCTGTGGCCTTATCCAATAAGACGGACGCGCCAACCTCTTCCAAATTTTTGTTCACGGCCCCAAGGCGATAGGCCTTAGCCGCCTCCCCAACAAACTGCCCGGGTAAAATAACAGAGTAGAATTGTCCGACAAATGTATATCTTAGAATTCGCCTTATTGAATAATTGGGGAGGAACAACCTCCATTTAATTGATGCCACAAAAACGGCGAGCAAATAAACCAACAGCGCTGAAAAAATATAAACAACCGGAATATTCTTTATGAAGACAAGTACGGAGGGCAGATTTATCTTTAAGACGAGGATGACGCACACAAACAGAAAAAGTGAAAATAAAATCTTAAGAATCTTGCCTGTCTTTTGCCATTTAATATTTTTATCCATAGGTATTGGAACTTCTATTTATTCTTGCGGATAGTAACAATCAAGGGAGAGTACGATTTTGTAGCCAAGAGCAACCATATTACTAATTCTGTAATCCTGAACTTATGGACAAGAGCTAGCCAGTTTTTTACTTTTTCCAGCCCGGCCCAAGCGGAAAAATCTACACTATCCATCCTCTCTCTAAAAATATCTTCGCCCATACCTAAAATAGATACTGCCCCGCTCCTTACGTACGGCTTCAGCCATTTTAGCATCGCGAAATAATTTATTTCCGTGCGCAGGGTATCAATATACGAGATGTCTTTTTTGTGGAATAACTTAATAAATATTTTCCACAACCATTT
Source organism: Minisyncoccota bacterium (assembly GCA_041659085.1). Lineage (GTDB taxonomy): Bacteria > Patescibacteriota > Minisyncoccia > Phycocordibacterales > VMEP01 > JBAZYZ01. Next base: position 62,874 of record JBAZYZ010000001.1, on the reverse strand, counting down.
GGGCTGATAAGGAACGTAGAAACATGAATAATGTCCGTCATAAAACGAACCATAGTTAGGGACAACAATTTGTATAAACCCCCCGGGTTTACAGACGCGAATAGCCTCTCCCAAAAAAGCTCTCGGGTTTGAGACATGCTCTAGGACATTTGTTGAGTAAACGACGTCAAACGAATGGTCCGGGAGCGGTAACGCCTCTCCGATACCGCTTGTTATCACCCCTGGGTCAATTTCGTTCAAACTGAGTATCTCCTGGGATAATTCATATGATCCGTTAAATCCCTCGGAATCGGGCTCTACACCGTAAGCCTCAATACCGTTCTGCCTTGCGGTAACAACAAATATTCCAAAGCCTGATCCGACCTCCAATAATTTCTTACCTTTAATGGAGCCCGAATATCTTTCTATGACAGCAATCTGCTCGATTGGTTTTTTAAAAGAGAGAACGTCGTCTGTTAACTTCTGGGGTAATATGCCAGTAATGGGCTCATAATAATTGCCGTAAATATCCAGAACACGTTTGTAGATCTCCGGTGTTATTGTCATATACGCTCAAATAAGCCGCAAAACTGGTTGCCTAAAAAATATTTCGTTGAACAATACCTGAATAAAAAATAAAAAACAGATGCAGTTATTTTCTGACCCCAGCCGTATTTACCCTTGGTAAACGAATTCCCGGCGGAGTTTGTCAAATTACAAAGCTCTCTGTAAACAGGGTTATAGAATGGGAATCCCGCATAAAAAATATTAACCGGCCTGAAACCTTTTCCGCTCAAAAAATTCTCCACTTCTCCTTTTTTAAAGTTTCTCAAATGACCTACTATCTTCTCAAACGACCTCATTCTTCCAACCGGAAACGACAGCATTATATATTTATTCGACGCGTCTGCCATCCTCCCCAACAAACCTTCCCAGTCCTCAACATGCTCTAAAACTTCGTAAGCTGCGACTAAATCATATTTATTTTTCAGATGAGTGGAGTCTTCATCTTGGATAAAATCTAGATTCGGCAAATTATAAGCTTCGGAGGCACAATTGATGCCAGACTGGGAAAAATCTATGCCAGTCACCTCAGCTTCCGGAAAATGCTTAGCTATGTAATATGTAATGGTCCCCTCTCCCGACCCGACATCCAAAACGGAACTTATATTTTCCGTATTAATCAAACAGAGATGTTCTCCTATTAGCCCGCGTAGCCAGCGGCTGGCCGGACCATAAATTTTCATATCAACCCAATCTGCCCAATTGTCATCATAGATTTTTTTATTGTCTATTTTATTTTTTGACATATATCTATGTACTTTTCAGATACTGACTTCCAAGAAAACTCCCGAGCCTTTTCAAGAGAAGAGGCTCCGAATTGATGCTTTAAACCATGATTCTTTATGAATTTATCAATCAAACCTTGTAAATCAGATTGCTCCTTATAAAGAAAGCCGTTTACGCCGTCTGAAACCAACTCCTCGTTGCCGGCAATATCTGTGGCGATAATAGCCAACCCGGAAGCAATTGCCTCCAGTATCACATTGGGCATCCCTTCATCATATGAAGGCAGAACAAAAACATCGGCTTTTTGATAATAAAACAACAATTCTTCCCGATGAATCCAGCCGTAAAACTTAATGTTATCCTGTAAATCCCTATTCTCTGCTTCAATTTCAAGGCTTTTTCTCAGCGGACCGTCTCCAATGATATCACATTTTAAAACCCCTCTCAGGCTTTTATCTTCCTTTATAAGCCGCTCGATGGCCTTGATCAAAAATATGACTCCCTTCTGCTCCGTCAGGCGTCCGACAAAAATAACATTAAGTGTTTCTGGATCTTTTTTATTCAAATCCGGAAAGAATTCCTCAGTATTAACTCCATTTGAGATATACTCCACTTTTTTATTAAACCTTAACGACGTTTTCTCCGCCAATTTTTGCAATCCTTTACTGTTTGCAACAATACCGGAGGAATTTTCCCAAATTAAATTGGTAATCGGATAAGATATAGTATGGTAATACCTTAAATTTATGGGTAAAAAACCGGGAACATCCCCTCCACGCAAAGATAAAATATATGGTATGCCATACTTCTTTTTAAAATAGTATGCGATGATTCCGGTTGGTATGGCAAAAAAGGATATAATTACGTCTGGCTTAAAATTTTTGACGAATTTATCCTTCTCTCCGATAACTTTCCGGACAAAATCAAACATCTCAAAAATATTTGACCTGTCCTCTTTCTTTCTTAAGGAATGAACTCTTAATATCGTATAACCATCTGTCACTTCTTCTTCCGGTAATCCACTGAACCAAGTTGAGATTACAAACACGGAATGGCCTAGGGAAGACATCTCCCGCGCAATATTTTTTGTTGCATTACCTGCGCCGCCTCCAAGCGGAGGAAATTCATAATTTATAAGTAAAATTTTCATATTTTTACTCTGCCACCGAATTTCCATGAATTGCCATTTCTCATAATTATATACGTGCTTGTCTTATCTATTCCCGAACATGAATTGAGCCAACTCTCTATTACCTCTTTCTTTATATAAGCGGTCTGCGGAGTAACAAGCTGGTCAAAGGCGACATGCCTAAAAAAAGCGAATTCTCTCTTTGATATCCACAGACTGTATTCGTAAAGAGGTAATTTCTCCAACAACGAATTCCTTTTAAACAGCGACAGGAACTTAGCGTATAAGTAATAAGGAACAACGAGAGGGGTTGCGACAAAATATTTCGTAAACCACCATGGCAGATGGGACACAACCTTTCTGATTGGGTCCACAAAATAAACAATAATGCTATTCCCCTCTCTGGCATATACCCACACATGAAACCGTCCTCCCCTTTTTGTATTTTTAATAACCGACTCAAAACCTTTCTCAGGGACTTTCAGATGATGGATAACTCCGATGCAATAGACTACATCAAATCCCGCGCTTCTATATTCAGTGAGGTCACCTTTAGTAACTTTCCAATTCTTATAATTTGTTTTCCTCAAATTACTTTCCGCGGACAAGACCGAATCCCCCAAATCAACTCCTTCAAGGTATGAGGGATTCCAACTGACCATATGAGACATCAGGCTCCCATTACCACAACCGAGCTCCAATACTCTTTTACCCTCAATGTCTTTCCTTTCCAAGGGCATCATCCAGTCGGTAAACTGATCTTCCGTATAAATAGAACCTGACGGTAAATTGTTCCACGAGTTGGCGAAGGCGTCAGCCGTTTTTTTGTCCTGGACTATTTCATTAGAGCTATTCATAGCAATTACTTAATTCTTTATCTGGTAAATCTCCCGATAATCCCCGCCCTCCTTAACGCTAAAAACTAAACCGGAATTAAGTGAGGAACATTTGCCTAGAAAACTTTCCTTGGAAAAACCGCCCGGAGACAAGACAAAATAATTTATTCCCAGTTTCTTTATTGAATCTGTCCCGCAATTATCAGCAATATCTTTGTAAATCGGAATTTTATACTTCGGGACAAATCCAACGATATCGCTTGGAGACATTCTGCCCGTCTCAATTATTAATCTTTGATTGTAGGGGAAAAACCTGGATGAATTGACTGTATTGGCGCGTACCCATTCATAAACCCTGCTGTCAGTATCAGAAAGCGCGGGAAGACTCGCCGCAAAAGGAACTCTAATCTTGCCAAAATTACTGTACGGGGTAACCATAGAAACTAATTGGAAAGAAAGTCCACCAAATATTACCATCAAAGAGATGGTAATCAAAATAGATTTAATTTTTATGTTTTCTTTATACTTACCGTAGAGAAGACAGATAAAAAGAGCGGAAACAAAAGAAAAAATTGTAGTAGATACAACAAATACCCTGGCCAATTCCCCTGGCCAAGAAGCGTAGATAACGAAAATTGGAATCAAAAAAGCTGTCAGGCCGACTGACGATAAAAATAATATTTTTTTATCTCTCCTGAAAACAAAAACTGCCAACGGAAACAAAATAAGAGTAAGGCCGAATTCTTTTAAAAAGGTCAAACTAAATATTGGAACCTTGTCTTCTCCCTGACGCGAAATTATAAGTTCTGAAGGGTTGCCATTCAAGACAAAACTCTGCCGCCCACCAACTCCGGAGCTTTGGCCGGCAACGACACCTTTATCGCTCTTCAAAGAAGCGGTTATAACCCCTCCCTGCATATACGCAACTGCCGAACCTATGAACAAAACAAGGACTATTACTTTTACGCCATTGAGATACCTTTCTCTCAAATCATCGTTCTTATTGCAAGACAACAAATAGATTTTATAGAGCAGGGATAGCCCTAAAACGAACGACAGTATAACAAAATTTGTTTCCAGGCTTAATGCCAAAAAACCGAGAAGGAGTCCTGCAATAATTATTTTTTTGATTTGAGTTTTGCCTTCATCAATGAATTTAAAATATAAGTATATGACAGAAAGCATTATCGGCGTGCCCATAACCGTTGTGTAATTTCTAATTGCATAAGTATAAAAATTATTTATCTTAGGCCAAAGCATCTCGGCCACAAATTTCCATGCGCCAACTGCGTTTTCACCCAAAATATACTTGTGATAGAGGGGAGAAAATCCGTGTGTAATATTCAAAAAAAGAGCCCCCGCTCCAAAGAAGAAAAACAAAGACGCAATTATTGAAGTGTAAAATCTTCCGGTCACATAAAAAGCCAAAATAAAAGCGAGTAAAAAAGTCAGGCCGCTAAAGAAGAAAGTCTGAATATTGTAACCCCACAATAGCGAGACGCCGGTTACTCTATGCATCGCGGCAGAAAGCAAATCCGGCGCGTAGTGATACGGAATAAGCGTGTCTGGATCTACCGGATTCATAAGAGGGAAATTCCCTTCACTTATAGTTGAGGAAAATGTCAAATGAACGTATCCGTCCGGGTCAAGGGCTCTTAAGGCGACAATCCCCGATGTTATTGAAATTATTATTGCCAGACTAAAAAGAATTTTAGACTCTTTCCCTGTTAAATCAATTTCCGGACGAAATCCCCCTATCCCCTTTGCGTAAATTTGATAAAAAATAAACAGTACAAATAGTAGTAATACCAGCCACACAACCTCCTTAACTCCGACAAAATAAGAAAATGTGTTGACGAAAAATACATATCCGCTTACGCCGATAAGGACAGAGAACGGAATAAGGGTGGAAATTTTTCTTTCTTTCAAAAAAAGAAAACTCGCCAAATAGCCAAAAGAAATGACTGCAAATAAAAACAGAAATAGTTTTACAGCAATAAAAACCATGGGGATATTTTACTTATGGAACCAGAATTCCACCTCATCAAAACCGCCGACCCAAAAGCACCAAATTCTGCTCGCAAAGGCCGGGGAAAGATTCGCAAAAAAAGAGACGACGGAATTCATTATCCTCAATATAAATATAGTGGTACTGCCATAGCCCATATACGGCATCAGATGGAAAAACGCCAGCCAGTGGAGTTTCATCATGTCTAAATCAAATTCGACACCGAAAAATCCCGATTTGGTAAAATTTTTGTTGAAATAAAGAGGAAAAGTAACATCAAATCCGTGGGTGTGCTCCGCGTGAGTAAATCCGCGGCTGAAATGAGGAACTTTAATATACAAAGATCCTCCCTTTTTTAAAATCCTGCGCAACTCCCTCATAACATCAAACGGACTGTTTAAATGTTCAAGTATATGAGAGGCCTCAATGGAATCAAAAAAATCGTCAGGAAAAGGATAGGGGAAAACATTCAAATTATGCACAACGTCAGGATTGGTCTCTTTTTGCCAATCAATATTTACGTACCCTTCTTTTCTGGAAACTCCGCATCCGAGATTCAATTTTTTCATATTTTCTTTCATAATGTTCGTAATTATTCCATCCACTTTTTGTGCCATAAGGAGAAAACCATGAGCGCCCATAACTGTTTCCTGTTGTCCTTCTGGCCGGAGAAGTGTTCTTTTTTAAGCTTATCAATATACTCCATATTAAACAAACCTTGATTTTTAATGCTTTCCTCGCTTAATGTCTCTTTAACAAGAGGTTTCAACTCCCCTTTGAGCCACTCTGTAAGCGGTATCCCAAAACCTTTTTTATTGCGATACACTATTTCACTAGGTAACTTATCTTCCATGAGTTGCTTCAGAAGATACTTGGTAGTAAGACCGCGCAACTTAAATGACAGGGGTTGTTTGACGAGAAAATTAACAACCTCCGTGTCCAGAAACGGCGCGCGCACCTCAAGAGAGTTGTACATACTGGCCCGGTCAACCTTCACTAAAATATCGTCCATCATATAGGTGCGGAGATACATAAACATAAGCTGGTTATAGTAATCATCGCTCGGACATTCCGCCAAGTAGCGATCTATGTCATCAAACTCATTAGCCCCCTCAAGCCCTCTCCAAACCTCACTCGAAAAAAGCTCTGCGCGCTCTGACTTATCAAAAGCACCCAGCCATCTCTGATTGCGATATTTTTTATCACCGTAAAAACCGGCGATAAATTTCTTTGCCTTGAAATCAAAGCTCATATTTCTTTGCGAAACCGGCAGAAGCGGAATCAGTTTTTCAAAAATATCCTTTCGCATAAACTCGGGAATTTTTTCGTAAATATCCGCAAGCCTGTGAGCAAGAAACGTATCGTAACCGCACAAGAGCTCGTCTCCCCCGTCGCCGCCTAAAGCAACCGTCACGTGTTCACGCGTAAAGCGCGAGAGCAAATAAGTCGGAATAATAGACGCGTCGGCAAGGGGCTCGTCCAGAAAATCCGCTATGTCCGGTATAAGTGAGAGTGAATCCTTGGCGCTTAGAATCTTCTCCTCGTGCTCGGTACCCAAATATTTTGATACCTGACGAGCATAAGCGGATTCGTCAAAACTGCCTTCGCTGAAGCCTATGGAAAATGTTTTAACCGGTTTTGCTCCGTTTTCGCGGGCTATTCTTTGCGCGTAATAAGCGATGGTGCTTGAATCAATCCCGCCGCTCAGAAAAATGCCAAGCGGAACATCGCTTACCATGCGTTTTTTCACGGCATTATAAAGCAGCGTGTCCAGACGCTCGAGTGAATCCTTAAGCGAAGGAGCTTCTATTTCTTTCCCCACGAAAGATATCTCCCAAAATTTAGTCTTAGTAAGTACTGTGCCGTCATACGAAGCATAGTGTCCAGGCTCAAGCTTCCAGACATTTTTAAACATGGTATGGGGTGTCGGTATGTATTCGTATTGGAGATATTTGTTTAAGGAAACTATATCAAGCTCTTTTTCAAATTTCGGATGAACCATCAGAGCTTTCAATTCGGATCCAAAGATCAGGGTACCGTCAAATATTCCGTAATAAAGCGGCTTCTTGCCCATGCGGTCTCGCGCCAAAAAAAGTTTACTGCGGGTTTTGTCATAAATGGCAATCGCGAACATCCCGTCTATTTTTGAAAAGACTTTTTCGCCGGTTTCTTCGTACAGATGAGCTATGACTTCAGTATCTGAATGGCCCGTAAACTTATGTCGAGACTCAAGGCCCTTCCTTAAATCCCCAAAATTATAAATCTCCCCATTGAAAACAACCTGGATATCTCCTTTTTCCACCGTCATCGGCTGATGTCCGGCGGGGCTTAAATCTATAATGGAAAGACGCCTGTGAGCCAACCCCACGCGTCCATCAGAGTAGTATCCCTCATCATCAGGCCCACGATGGCGCAGCGTATCCGCCATTTTCTTTAGAATAAGAGTATCCCCCTCCCCTGAATATCCCGCTATACCGCACATACCTTTAGGTGTTCATGGTCTTCTTAATGGAATAAGGCTGTTTCCCCTGCGACTCATAGTAGACGCGCATAAGCATTTCCGCTATAACGCCCATGGCAATAAGCTGCACGCCGACGATCACCAGCATTGCCGAAAAGATAGGCAACGGAGTCGTGATAAAGGATATCGAATTAAACAACTTCAGGTAAACCGCGGCGATAGCGGCTATCCCGCCAAGAGCCAGAGACATAAAACCTATCCCCCCAAAAAAATGAATGGGGCGATTCATATACTTTGAAAGGAATTTTATTAAAATGAGGTCAAGAATTACGCGGAAGGTACGCGAAATTCCGTACTTAGTCTCTCCGTGAATACGCGGGCGATGATTGACCACAATCTCGGTCACCTTGCCTCCATGCCAACCCACGTATGCCGGAATAAAACGATGCATCTCTCCATAAAGAATAATTCCCTGGATAATATCTCGCCTATAAGCTTTCATTGAACATCCGTAATCATGAATACGCACACCGGTAATGGCGGCGATAATTGAATTTGCAATCCATGAAGGAACCTTTCTTAAGAGAAGGGCGTCCTTGCGATTCTTGCGCCAGCCAGAAACTACGTCGTAGCCCTCTTCAATCTTTTTTAAAAACTTAGGAATATCAACCGGGTCATTCTGCAAATCGGCGTCCATCGGTATAATAATGTCTCCCGTCGCCTGCTTAATACCGGCCGACATTGCGGCAGTCTGTCCGAAATTTCGCGCAAAATCTATAATCTTTGAATTCGCATCAATCTTTGCTATTTCCTCAAGCACCGCCAGACTAGCGTCTTTGGAACCGTCGTTGACCCAAATAATCTCATAAGAAAGTTTGATGTCACCCATGACAGAAACAAGCTCCCTGTGTAGCTTTTTTATGTTCTCTTCTTCATTATAGACGGGGATAATGACCGATAGCTTCATGGCAGAATTCTATCAGAAGCGGAGAAATACGGCAAAAACTAAAAATAGGAGCGGAGGAAATGTCTATTTGAAAACAAAATTCCTGTACAAGACAAAATTTACTATTGCCAACGTACCTATTGTAATAACTTGCGCCCCGAGATACCAAAGGCCAAACACGATTGACAACACATACATAAGCAAACTATTCATAGCCATATTCCCCATCGCCAACAGAAAAAACTTAATAAATTGTTTGTGCGCAGAATCTAAATCTTTATTGGAAAAGGTCCAGAATTTCTGAAGGGAAAAATTAACTGCGATGGCAACGGCAAAAGAAGTGTTGACTGATAACCAATAAGACACGTGTAGTATCTCCCGAAAAACAAACAATAGAGATAGGTCAACAAGAGCCGTGGTTCCTCCTGAAATTACACTTTTCAGAAAATACCAGCTCATGAGCATAAGAAAAAAATTTTTGATTTTTATTTTTAAATTCAATTGGTATATATGAAACTTATAATCGCTTCCGCCCGTTTTGCCCAACTGTATCGGAGGACGTCCTCTAGGGCTTTCTCTGCCAATATCGCAGATTTTTTTTCATCGCTAAAAACAGAAACTATGCCGTCAGCTAAATCCGCCGGACTATCCGGCTGCACCAATATAGCATTTTCTTCATTCAAAACCTCCCTAAGCGACGGCAGATTAGAAGCAACAATGGGAACACCGCTTGCCATATATTCAAAAAGCTTCATCGGTGAAGTATAGAGTCGCGAGTCTTCTTCTTTGGCGCTATTCGGGATAATCAATACATCGGCGGCTCGAAGGTACATGGGAATTTCACTATGGGGCTTACCTCCCAGAATCATTATATTCTCTATATCTCCATACTTACTTTTGAATGATTCTGTGTCCTTTTTTGTCCCTCCCACAAAAACAACGCAGGTGTCATCGCTAAGCTTAGAAACAGCCTGCGCCAGCGTATCAACCCCCTTCCGCACATAAAGATGACCTGTGTACAAAACAATATGTTTGTCTTCCGGTAAATCAAGCTCCGCCCTGGCTTCTTTTTTATTTTCCTTAACACTAAATTGCCCCAAATCCACGCCGTCAGGAGCAACCAAAATATTTTTTGCCCCGCAAGAACGATACAATTCCATAAGTCCATTGGAAATAGCCACGACCGGAACATGACGCTTGATAAGAGTGTATATAAACATATTCATATGTCCCATATGAGCTTCCCAAACAATGTGGTTTCGTAGCGACGGGAAAAGCGACAGTAAGAAAAGAGGGAGTTCGTCGCGGGAATAAAAAAACGTCTGCTGATTTTTGTCACGCCCAAAATAGATTTTCCAAAGAACCGCGACGGAAAAAGTCGCCAGCTGTATCAAAAAACCAATTTTCCCAAATGAAACCAAGTCAAGAGAAAAAATCCGGCGGATACCAAAAATCTTTTCTACTACGTAATAATCAAACGGGCTGTCTTTTATTTCATTATTCCGCCACGGTACGACAAGTTCAACCCGTAAACCCGCACGAGCAAAAGCTTCGCAGGTTTTCATTATCTGAATGCCGTGCGCTTTTTCCGTCGGTAATCTTATATTGGCGATGTAAATCAGCTTTCTATTCATAATTGTCCTGTGTCCTTAAGAAATGAGGCGTAGTAATCAACCCCCTTCCATTCCTGCAATTTCTTTTCCGGATATAAAAATGATTCATTCTTACGCGCGACTATATACAGATGGGGGGCAAATAAACCAAGAAATCTGTCGAGCGGAGCAAAGCCCGATATAAACGGACGGACGTCATTGATATGCCATCCCGCGCGCAATACCGTAAGCAAAAGAGTTTTTCTGTTGAAAAAATTTATATGATTACTGGCGAGCGCTCCGCGGAATTTGGAGAAAATAAGCAGCGATTGGAGTGGCGGTATCACCGGGACACCTAAAATTAATTTGGTGTCACTTCCGGCAACACCCCTAAGTTTTGCCAAAAAAGCGTGCGGGGACAAAATATGCTCAAAAAAGTTATTAGCCCAAATAATATCAAAACTATCTTTAATATGAAGTTTTTCAAGCTCCTCGATATTTCCATAAATAATTGATAATCCCCTATCCTTACCTTCATTAACTTCTTTCATGTTTGTCGTCACGCCGATACTACCATCGCCAAATAACGACAGATGTTCCCCAAAACCGCAACCGAGATCTAACACCTCTTTGTGTCCCAATTCAAAAGTACTTACAATCTTTCGGAATGTTTTTGATATGACAGCATTTTCAAATCTTTTTTCAGTTCTATTCATCACATAATCTTACTCAAAAAATGACCAACAAGGAATCTCCATCGTCTACCCCTTAGCCAGATTATCCGGCTTAGCCACAATAACCAATGTTTCAATATATTTGGGCGTATACCAAGAAAGTGCGTGGTAAATAGCATTCAAAAATTTCTTTTTCCAACTTTCCACGTAGCCTGTATCAAGACTGTATAAGTAATCCATCGAAACAATACTCCAGTCATTTTTCGCGAACAGAGTTCTTAGTGTTTTTGAATTGAAATACATAGTATGGTCGGAATTAACCGTAGGCTCGGTTTTTGTCAGTTTTTCGGCAATATTGAAAAGGCTAAAACAATTCGGGGTTGTAATAACCAAACTGCCGCCATCCTTTAGATTATCGCGACAAGACTTGAGAAATAATCCGGGGTTGGACAAATGCTCAATTAGGTCAGCAGCAAAAATAACATCAAATTTTAGGCTTATTTGGAAATCTTCCGCACTTCCCTTTTTGTAATGAGAAATGTCATTTATCTTCCCCAGCTTTCCTTCGTCAAAATCCACGTCTAAACCATACGTATATGCGCCTCCAGCTTTCTCCAAAATAAAACGATGCGGCCATTTCGGATTATCAATAGTCTGACCCTGCCCCCAAAACCCAACATCAAGAATTGTATCCTTTGAGTTTACCAGGGTTCCTATCAGTTCCTTTTTATTTTTGTAAATCATTCTCTTCGCAGTATAAAACAACTTTTTCCACAAGACTCTTCAGGGAATGATCGTCAACAACAAAATCGCGGTTCTTTATGCGGTAAATATTTTTCTCCTCGTCATTCAGAATAAATAACTCTTTTATCTTTTCCGCCAGATCATTGGCGTTGTCTTCTTCAAAAATAGACCGCTGGTCAATAACCCCAATGAGACTTTTATTGGAAGTCATGGGTAACGCCCCGCAGGCCATTGCCTCAAAAATTGTTTTGTCCAAACTGCCGCTTGGCGTGGCATTGATAAATATTTCAAACTTATTGTAAATATCCGGTGTCTCCATGTTTGAAACAGACTTCTTAAAAGAAACCGATTCCGACATGCTAGCCTCGGACGCCTTCTTTTGGAGCATATCATAATAATCAGAGTCCTTTGGAAGAGCGTCCCCAATAAAATGGGCAGTAAAAGAGGTTCCTTTCTCGCGCAATATTTTAAGCGCGTCAATAATAAGTTCCTGTTTTTTTACCGGGGCAATTCTGCCGAGAATAAGTAGGGAATTTTTAATTCTTTCACCCTTTTTATCGGTAAAAAATGATGTGTCTATACCAACCGGCATGATTTGTGTTTTCTTGAAACGCGCAGTATATGATTGATTTGAAGTGCAGAAAACCTTGTTGGACAAAAACACAGCCATATCCGTTAAAAAACCCCCACCCGGATGGTTTCTCCACATCATTATTTTCTTTCCCATAAATTGCCAGGGTAGCCCGCCCAGTAAAACGTACTCCTGATTCATGTGCACAAAAACAACATCATAATTTTTGCGCTCCTCGAAAATATATTTATAAAAACGAAACAGGTATACGAAGCCAGACACACCTCCTTCTTTTCCCAGAGATAAAACTTTTATATTACCCGGCAGGCTGTACTCGCCTTCCCCCAAACAAATTACCGTTATTTTTTCGCAACTCTTTGAAAATTCTTCTATCCACCTGTGAAAAAATCCCAATATAGGATCATTCCTATCGACTTTTTGCGTAATGATTAATAATCTAATTGCCATAAACTCCTTTCAATAAATCCAAATCTTTGCCGCTCTTTTTCAGCAAATCAATATTTTTCTCCCTCAAAGCGGCCATTACCTTGTCCCCGAGCGGGTCAGCAATCTTGCTGTGATAAAGGCTCGAAAAAGCTTCAAAATCTTTTATAAAACAGTGACCTCCTGCGCCCCTTCCGCTTTTGTGAATCGGCCGCGCGTATCGGTTGGAAATAAGCGGGTCCGCTTCAATCGCTTTCTGAATAGGCTCCCAGTCACAGCCTAATTTTTGCGCCAAATCATAAATAATATTAAACAGCACAATCTGCACATAGCCGCTCATGTTATGCGCGTACTTGAAAAGCTCGGATTCGGCGCTTTTACACACGAGCGAACTCTGTGTTTCCGGCAAAATAGACAAGACAAGCTCCGCGGCTTCGCGATGCCCGGCCGTGTCCTCGGGAATGCCGATAATATTTTGCGCCGGATGAGCCGCATCATGCGCCGCTGTCGCTTCCGAAAGAAATTCCGGCGAATTTAATACCAAGACACCGCTATGCGCCCTTTGAAGTTTCTCCGTAGTGCCCGGAAGAACCGTGGACTTAATCACGGCAATTTTGCCAGCGCCAACAAGATTAATGGCCTCGTCAACGATATGGTCGTCAAATCCTTCCGGAGTTGTCGGGGTCGGCACGGCGATAAACACAATGTCACATTCCGCGATCTTCTCTTTGTTTGAAATATGAGGTTCTTCTAAAGCATAGCGCACAACCGAATAGCCGCGTTTCTCAAAATCGTCGGCGTAGTTTTTGCCTATATATCCCTGACCGATAAAACCAATTTTTTTATTTTTATCCATGGGGGCTATTGTAATTAAATCAAACGTTTTTGCCAAACCGGCATTTCCCTTAGAAAACCTACTGCTTGGGGTCTTCCAGCTTAAGAAGCCAGTTCTTATTCTCCAGAAACCAGCGGATGAATTTCTCGGTACCATCCTCTATCCGCGTTTTTGGTTCAAATCCTATTTCTTTTTTGGCTTTTGATATATCCGCCATCGTTTTTGTCACATCCCCCGGCTGAAGCGGCATAAAATTGATTTTAGCTTTCTTTCCCAAAAATTTTTCAATCAGTCTTATGAACCCCATAAGAGACACGGGGTTGTCGCCTCCCAAATTGTAAATCTCGTACTTTAAATCCCTCTTGTTCAGTATCCCGATAATCCCGGCAACAATATCGTCAACATACGTAAAGTCCCTCATCATCTTGCCGCCGTTATAGACATCAATAGGCTTATCAAGCAGAATATTTTTAGTGAACTTGAAAAGAGCCAAGTCCGGCCGGCCATATTCGCCATAGACTGTAAAGAATCTCATGCCGGCAGTTTCTGTGCCGTAAAGATGGTGGTATGAATGGGCAAGAACTTCGTTGGCCTTTTTGGATGCGGCATAAATTGAAATAGGGTGGTCAACTATGTCTTTCTCACTAAATGGAACTTTTTTGTTGGAACCGTAAACCGAACTTGAGGAAGCAAACAGCACACGTTTGATGCCGAAATTTTTCGATGCCTCAAAAATATTGAGTGTCCCTAAATAGTTTGACTGTTCGTAAGCCCACGGGTTGGTAAGAGAATACCTGACTCCTGCCTGGGCCGCCAGATGGATTATAGCCTCCGGCTTCTCTTTTTTGATTATATTTTCAAGTTTTTTATAATCAGCCAGGTTAACTTTATAGAATGTGTAATTGGAGTATTTTTTCAAAACCTCATTACGTTTTTGCTTCATACGGACATCGTAATAGTCGGTTATGCTGTCGATGCCAACAACCTCGCAGTCCTTGTCTCTAAGCAGCTCCTTGGCAAGGTGAAATCCGATAAAACCGGCCGTCCCTGTCACTAAAATCTTTTTGTATTTTTTTGCGGTTTTTGGCATATAGCATCTAAACAAACCCTTATAAGCCCGGGTAGTATAACAAACTAAAAACACTTTTCCCAAGCCGTGCGTAACTTCTTTAAATAATCCTCCTTGCTCATTATAAGTGGCTTAAACGAAGATTGGGCTTTTAAAGAAAGTTGGTGGGCGAGACCGGGAGAATTCATAAGGCGTTCCAACCTGTCCAAGATACAGCCGGCGTCGCCAACCGGGCAAGCCAAGATATCCTCCTCGGGACGCAAAAGCTCGCCAATGATACCCACCTCCGTTGAAATAATGGGGCAATCGGATGCGGCTGCTTCAACAAGAGAGAGCCCGAACCCTTCATAATTTGAAGTTAACAGAAAACAGTCCGCGGTTTTCATATATGAGATGACATCATCAGACCATGACTCAAAAACAATACTGGGTTGCAGATTGTATTTTTTAGCAAGCAGCTTAAGTTCCACTTCTTCAGGGCCTGAACCGACTATAACAAGCCCGGCCTTGGGATGCCTATTTATGATCTCGCGCATTGCCTCAATGGCCAGACTAATGTTTTTTTCTTTCGTGAGGCGTGAGGTCATCAGTATCATAAAATCAAACTGCGGGTATTTTTTGCGCAAATCGGAAATCACTTGGGAATTCCTGATTTTTTCAATATCAACGTAAATGGGGAGAACCGTAATATTGGCGCCCGGTAACAAGCGCAAAGTACCGAGTGAATTCGCGATACGTTCAGATACGACACGAATTCCGTCAGCTCTGGGCAAAACAATTCCTGCGATTAAAACGCGGATTTTATTTATAAATGATCCCCGCCCAAAATACGGGCTCAAAAAATCGGTATGGATTTGAATCTCGAGCCTGGCACCAACCCTTTTTGACATGTACCAAGCGGCAAAACCGGTCTCAAAAGGATCCTGCGCGGTAACCAGATCCGCAGAAATAAGGTTTGATGACAAAAATAAAGACAGTCTGGAAAACGCGGCGCATAGAGAGGCCGTAGGATGCACAAAAACATTTCCGGAGATTGATGCTGTCTCTTTTCTACCGCCGACAGAAGCCAGAATTATATGAAGTTCATCACAAATCGTCCCATATAAAACCATACGCGCCCGAACAGCGCTTCCTTCTTCCAATATTTTCCTGTCGGTTGAAATCATTAAAACTTTCATGCAAGTATTTTGACCAAATCGCCTACCATTCTCTCCTTTGTGAACAAAGCGGCGGTACTCTTGCCCGAAGCGGCGCATTTCGCGGCAAAATCTTCGTCGCGAAGCATTTTTTCAATAGCTTGGGCAAGCGCGCGCTTGTCGTCGTACGGAACCAAGAGACCATTCTCCCCTTCTCTTACAATCTCCGGATTGCCGCCGACGTTCGTTGTCACAAGCGGCACTCCAAGCGCCATAACCTCCAAAAGCTGGTGTGAAAATCCCTCGTAGCCGGTATTGAGAGCGAAAATACTCCCCGCTCTTATGTATTCAAAAAGCATTTTCTGCGGAACGCCGCCGACCAAATGAACGTTTCGGCCAAGTTCCAGTTGCTTTATTCTCCTCTCTATCGTCTCGCGTTCCGGACCGTCACCGATGATATAGAGTTTCAGATCAGGAAATTTTTTCGTGAGTTCAATCATCGTCTCAACCAAAGACAGGAATCCTTTCCACGGAACCAGTCTGCCGGCAGAAACAACCGATTTCCCGCTCAAAAGAATCTTCGGATGCTCTTCATTGCCCGGCTCGGCAACCCCCTCAAGGGCATTATAAATTACACAAATTCTTTCTTCCGGGACCCCCCACCTAGTAACAATTTTTTTCAAGTATCTGCTCGGCACTATCACCCTCTCGGCTCTACGGGCCACAAAAGATTCCGCCTTGCGTAAAAACCGCACCGGGGCGGAATAGCCCGATAACGGCTCTTTTGAAAACTCGTCCAACAAATCGGTGACCCCGAAGCGCTGGGCGCCCTGTTCCCAGGCATAATCGCCGACCACTTTCAGGAAAAACCTTTTTCTCAAAATTTTTGCGGCGAAAAGCGCCGGCAAACCGACAGAGATTGGATCCTGAGCATAAATAATGTCGCACGAAACTCCGTGCGCCAGAACTTTGAAAAAATAAGCGATATGGCTGATTACTTTCGGCAAATGCCTGACTTCGTCAAAAGAAAACACCGCAGCGCCAATCCCCCGCTTCGGCAGCTCGTCAAAAAGTATCTTGGAATATGTCGCCGGCCCACCGATTGACGGCGGATATATGCCGGTCGCGATTAGGATTTTCATGTTTTATTCTTCATTAAACACCCTGTCAAAAACACTTTCTTTCATCATTTTGGCTACCAAATTCCAATCATACCGCTCGCGGGCCATGCGCGCGCCAGTCTTCACGATGTGTTCTCTTAAATCCGGACTGGAAATAATTAACTTAACTTTTTCCGCTATGCTCGCCGGACTCCGGACTTCGCAAAATAATCCAGTTTCTTTATCAACCAAAAAATCGGTGATACCGCCGACCGAAGTCGCGATGACAGGCAACCCCGCAATCATCGCTTCAACGAATGAAATGCCGAATCCCTCCGAAAGAGAAGGGCGAATGAAAATATCCGATATCTTCAAGTATTTAGGGATTTCATCGCGCCCTATCTGTCCAAGGAATATAACCCGGTCAGACACGTTTAAGTTACCGGCAAGCTCATGTAGTATTCCTTCGTCCGGACCAACGCCAAGTATCAAAAATTTAACATTTTGAGGCAAGAGCGGCATTGCCCTGATAACGTCATCAGAGGCATTCTTCTTGACCAATCGCGACGTGGTTATAAGATAAAAATCGTCATCTTTTTTGCCGAGCTTTTTCTTAAGCTTATTAAGTTCTTCCGCAGAATACTCTTTTGAAAAAAGCTCGGCGTTTACTCCGTTGGGCACAATGGCGATTTCTTTTTTATATCCCATTTCCCTGGCCATTTTTGAAAGATACGTCGAGGCGGTAACCGCAAAATCCGCTTTGGTAAAAAGTTTCCCAAAAAGAGGGCCTGTGATTCTTGCTTTCTTGCGATAATGTTCAAACGGGTCGCCGTCGTCCAGACGCACAATATAAGGAACTCCCGGGAATAAAAACTTAAAGAAAAGCGCCGCAAAAGAAGCATAGCTAGTCATGACCGTCGCAATGGCATCATACGGTTTTCGCCTATGGAGGACAACGGCTGCCGCCAAAGCCCAGAACGGATACAAATATTTCATTATAAACAACGGGAATTTATTGAAATCCTGTATCTTGGCGCCTTTTTGTCCGAAACCAATACGAAAAATATCTATGCTACCAAACCTCTCAAACCGGGGCAGATCGCTGTTAAAACGGAGCGTAATCATGTCAAAACTGTATTTCTCTTCCGGGATACGGTCCGTAACTTCTTTTATGGCCACCTCCGCTCCGCCAATAAAAGGATAGTAGGTCAAAGAAAAAAATAGTATGCGTTTTGGCTGTGCCATAAATATTAAGAGGTGAAAAAATTAAACACCGAGATCAGCAAGCCCTCTCGCTTCCTCTACTTGATTGCGATAACCGTCAAAAATCATGCGCAGGGCATCTTCCATCCCGACCTTCGGCTCCCATCCAAGTTCACCCTTGGTATTTTCGATAAAAGGCACGCGATTTTTTACATCTTGGTAACCCTTACCGTAATATCCTTCGGCGGTAGTGTCTGTAATTTTTGCCTCATGTGCATATTTTTGATATTCCGGATATTCATTCGCTAAAGCAATCATCTTCTCCGCAAGTTCTTTTATGGACCAGTTGTTGCCGGGGTGTCCAATGTTGTAAATCTTGCCGGTCGCGATGCTGTCCTTGTTCTCTATAATCTTCATAAGCGCGTCAATACCGTCATCAATGTAAGTAAAAGCTCTCTTCTGCAAACCGCCGTCAACCAGGTGGATACTCTGACCGCGGACAATGTTTCCCAAAAATTGGGTAATAACGCGCGAGTTGCCTTCCTTGTTGGCGGAAAGCCGGTCCAGTCCGGTTCCAATCCAGTTGAACGGACGGAACAAGGTAAAATCAAACCCCTGCTCCTGCCCATATGCCCAGATAACGCGGTCGAGCATTTGTTTGGAACAGGAATATATCCAGCGCTGCTTATCTATCGGACCCAATACAAGATTTGATTCGTAAGGATGAAATTCCGCGTCATCGCTCATGCCGTACACTTCGGAAGTGGACGGAAAAATCAGGCGTTTCTTGTATTTGACTGCTGCGCGTACAATAGGCAAGTTTGCCTCAAAATCAAGCTCAAACGTCTTTAGCGGAGACTTCACGTAACTCATGGGGGTGGCGATGGCCACAAGAGGCAAAACAACATCGCATTTGATTATGTGGTACTCAATCCACTCTTTGTTTACGAGAATATCACCCTCAAAAAAATGGAACCTTGGATTTGAAGAAAATTCCGACACCCGGTCGCTTTGCATATCCATGCCGTAAACTTCCCAATCGGTGGTGTCCAAAATGCGCTTTGAAAGATGGTGCCCAATGAAGCCGTTTATGCCTAAAATAAGGACTTTTTTCATACCCCATACTCTAACAAAAAACAGCTTTGTTGACCAATAAAAAAACCGGGTCAGACCCGGCTTTTTGCCGCATACGCGCTATTCCGCGCGGGAAGGCTCCGGGGAATCTCCTAGCCCGACCAACTCCGGGTTTCTCTCCAGGCTTTCCTGATAGCGCTGCTCTTCAGACTTCTGAGCTTCGTTTAGCCCCCTGTTGAAATCGTCCAGGTCTTTAGCGGTCTGGAACTGAAGGACGATGCGGTGGCTGTCCCTGTGCAAAATCTTGGTAACTCCATCCGGCAAATCAATGATGGCGACTGTCATATCTGGCTACCTCTTTAATCCTGGTTGACGGGGTGTTTCCGTAATTAAGATAGTTTTTCCTAAAATAAAAGTCAATAATGTCTCAAAATACGCTCCGTTTCAGCCCAAAGCCTCTCTGCAATCTCCATGTCATAAGATTCATCAGACGAACGCTTTCTTGTCGTCCTGTCAAAATACTCCCCAGTCATCCCCTCAACGTTAGGGTTAGTCGCCAGATACGCGATACCATCTCCGGCTTTTTCTTCGCTTATCATTTTTAAACGGAAAAAAGATTTAACGATAAAGTTGGTTTCATTCATTAACTCCTTCGTAATCTTCGTGTTTATTATTCCCGGGTGCATGGCATTGACCGTAACGTCTGTCCCCTTCAAATCAGCCGCGAGTTTGCGTGTAAATAATAGAAGGGCAAGTTTGGATTGAGCATATGTGTCGTACCGTTCAAAATTTTTACCCTCGGTCAAATTATCAAAATCAATATGACCCTCCGCGTGCATCATGGAAGAAACGTTAATGATGCGTGATGGGGCGCTTTTTTTAAGCGCCGGCAGAAGCAGCCCGGTAAGAAGGAACGGCGCGAAATAATTCACCGCCATATCCATTTCAATATTATCTTTGGAAAATTTAAGCTCTGTCTCACCCACTCCGGCATTGTTAATCAGGACATCAAGACGGTTATATTTTTTCTGAAACTCTTCCGTGAGTTTTCTTACTTCATCCAAAGACGATAAATCGCACAATAAATAATCCGCATCCGCGCCGGTCTTTTCTTTTATTTCTTTTCTGGTTGATTCGCCGGGGCTTTCAGCGCGCGCGGTAAAAACCACCCTCATGCCGGACCTGGCCAAAGCGATAGCCGCCTCTTTGCCAATACCCGAAGTGGCGCCGGTAATCAAGCAAACTTTTCCTTTTGTATTTCCCATATACAAGATGACAATATACTAAAATTCCTTCTTTTCCAACCGAACCCTGTGGTGAATTTGGCAATTGAGTAATGCGCAGGCCGTGACTACGGCCTGCTTTGCCAAATTCCCTACCTACTTGTCGGCAGGCAGGTACTACCGGGGCTATTCTTCAATAATTTCTATTTCATCCGCGAGTTTTTTAAGCCTGTCATTCGGTTGTTCAAGCCTGCGCGCCAAAAACACCCCCGAGAGAGCCAGGGCGGAAATACCAACTACCCCGAAAAGCCAAATGTATTTTGTTGAAGATTTTTTCGGCAAACTCTCTGATACGGCGGCCATGTTCTCCTTCCCTGAATCGTTTTCTTCCGCCTGAGCAATTCTCACTCCATTATCCGCCGGCATATCTCTATTGGAAATCCCCTGCTGCTCCGATTTTGGCGTCATTTGAACAGCCACCTCAGCCGATTTATTTTTTACTTCGCCAAACCTGCTTGCCAAAGTCCCATTCGGATAACGAAGCTCCGGCGCGCTTCCCGCCCCGACCAAAAGTCCGGTTACTTCATTCGGGAAAATAAGTTTTTTGCCCGCCATCACGAAAGTGTTCTTGGGGATGGCAAAAACTTTATCCGCGAGCGCGAGCCCCCAGTGCGAAATGTTGATGTCGGTGTTTGAGGGATTGGAAAGTTCCACAAAATAACCCGAGCCGTCAGTAATCGCCGAAACCGAAAGCGGCGAAGCTTCCGCCCGCACCTTAAGCTGGTCTTCACCCGAGTAATAGCCTGAGGCAACTTCCACCACAACCAAATAATCCCCGGGGTGCCGATATGTGTGTTCGGCCATTTTTCCTTCCCCGATAGCCCCATCGCCAAAATTCCAAAGATATCTGGCGTTATCAAGCGGCTCCTTCTTGAGACCGAATGCCTTGGCTTCAAACACAGCTGAAGCGCCTACAATAACCGCCCTATCCTTGCCGGCGTCGGCAAATACCTGCGGCTCCACCAACCATCTTGTATCCCCTCCCCCCGAAGATACCGGCGCTGGAGAAATATCATTATCGGGAGGAGAACTTGTCTCGTTTTGACCGGAAATAACAAACGACCCCGCGCCAGGGACCGGCGCGGCGGCAACCCACGCGCCGTTTATATTTTTTTGCAAAGAGTTTCCGTCTCCGTTCGCGCCGGCGGATTTATCGTATAAAACAGAATCAACAACAGAGCCGTTTGAATCAATAATCGAGAGCGTTGAGCTTGAGTTACCGAGACTCATCGCCGTGTCGATAACAGTTCCCGCAAATCCGCGGTATTCGCTCAAAAATACGACGGCATCGCCCGCAAAGACAGCGTATCCGCCGGAAGGAACCACCATGGAACCCGAGCTTCCATTTTTGGGCGGAATGTTAAGTACGTGATTGGATCCGTCATTAAACTTCCAACCGGTTAAATCAATACTGCTGCCACTATCGTTGAAAATTTCCACCCACTCGCGGCCGGTGTCAGAACCGTCCAAGTCGTACATTATTTCCGAAAATATAATACCAGCGCGCACCGGAGACGGCGCAATCAACTGAACAAAACATAAAAAAATTATTATGCTTCTGTAGTTCACGACAGAACACTTATTTTTATTCGTTTAATATTTTTCTCAAAACATCTTCCGGAATTTCCTTTGGAGCTTTTGGGGTATCGTGATGTTTTTTCATCTCTTCCCACTTTTTTTCTTCCTGTCTTAGTCCGCCATCCGTAGCCTCAGGTATATTTTGGGGAACACTGCTTGTTGGAACTTCTTTTTTTGGTTCGGATGAAAACGGGACGGCAACTTTTTCTTTGAGAGCGGCAGCCAACGCCTCCTTTAAGGCCATTGAGTTCCTTGACTGCCCTTTTACAGCCTCAGGCTTAAGCTGACTCAAAGAAACAGGTGTTATCGGCTTGGGCTCTATTTTAGCTATAAACGGCCTGTTTTTGGGCGTTCTATCGACATTACTCACACCCGCTTTATCATTCATCGTGGGCCATTTTTGGGCCTCATGCGGGATTTCCCGAGGAGCAACTGGTGTCGTATGTCCGACTTTAATTTCTTCCCGGATAATGTGGTCGACCGGTTTTTTATCCGGAGCCGGCCTTGACCCGGATCCGGCCACATCGTTTTTGAATTCGCGCGGAGAAGCGGGTTGCTCCGGGGCGTCTTTATCTTTCCTTTCCCTTGGCGCTTTGGGCGGCGCAACCGACTCATACCATTTGTTTATGAATCCTTCAACCTTCGTTCGCGGAGTCGCGTAAATTTTTCTGGTCCCATCTATGACCTCGTCTTTATGGGACTCTCTCTCCTGCGCGATCGGAGGCAATGTCGTGGCGGAAAACGGCTTGGAACCTATCCCGTCTATCATAAGACGGAGATATATCTGAGAAAACCCCAGATTAACCAAATCATCCGCTATGAATTCAGGGGCAAATTCTTTTTCGAATAATTCGGCATCCTCCGGACCGATGCGAAAAGTAACCATAGAACCCACGTTGCCGAAAACCGCGTCTCTTACCTCTTCCGGCATCTGATTCACATACTGGTGCGCTATGGTAAGCGACAACTTATATTTGCGCGCCTCAGACAAAATATCGGCAAACGATTCGTTGGCAAAAGATTGAAATTCGTCAACATAGAAGTAAAAATTTGGGAGTTTTTGCAACAGAGAAGCGGACGCGTCCGCGCGCGACATTGCCCCGAGGTAAATTTTGGTTACCAGCATGTTGCCCAAGAGCGTAGAGTTCTCAATACCCATCCTTCCTTTGGAAAGGTTCATGATGAGAATTTTTTTCTCATCCATTATCTTCCTTATATCAAAGGAAGATTTAGGCTGGCCGATTATGTTTCTTATAAGCGGGTTGGAGATAAACTGTCCTATTTTATTCTGAATCGCCGCGCCGGCTTCCTGCATATATTTGTCGCCATATTTGGCGAACTCATCCACCCAGAAAGACTTTACCGAAGCATCGGTAACATTTGCCACCACCAGATTGCGGTAATCCTTGTCGGAGAGCATGCGGTTGACGCCTAGAATCGTGGAATCGGGGTATTCAAGAAGAGCCAAGAGGACATTGTTTAAAATATATTCCATGCGGGCGCTCCAGGCATCCACCCAGATTTTTTTGAAAGCGTTCATGAGTCCGTTTGCCACCAGATGCCGCTTATCGGCGCCGACGTCTTCCATCACATTGAAAGAAACCGGGTAATCCGCGTCAAACGGGGCAAAATAAATAACATCTTTGACGCGGCTCTCGGGGATATAGTCCAGAAGCTTTTCCGCTGTGCCACCGTGAGGGTCTATGAAAGCCATGCCTTCGCCGTTCACAATATCCTGCACCGCCATATTTTCAAGAAGCGTGGACTTACCCATGCCCGTCTTACCGATGATGTAAACATGGCGCGTCCGATCTTTGGCCTTGATGCCAAATTTTATTTTTTTATTGCGAAAATCGGTCTCCCCGATATATGTGATTTTATCCTGGTCTGACATTTGGAAATTAGAGGTTAGAAATCGGAAGTTAGATTACCCAACTTCTGATTTCTAGCTCCTCGCGTCTATTTTAAAAGTATATATGAAAATATTGTTAGCACAAAACAAAAATCCCCTCCGAAGAGGGGGGTTGGGCCGTAAGACCCTAGAACAGAAAGCTCAGTTCAGCAGCGGTACCATTGCTGCCGGGTTGGCGGAGGCGTCGACCGTATGCGCGACGGCGAGAACGAGGCCGGCATTGACCGCAGCGGTGGCGGTGGCGGTTGCCGAATCGAGCGAGACGGCCTTGGCGGCGATCTGGTCCTTGGCGCTGGCGGTGGTCGCTTTCTGCGCGCTGATGGTCGCTGCTGCCGGCTTCACGTTGACGGTCGGACTGGCCACGGCCTCGCGCGCGCCGGTGTTGGTACCCGCAGCCACGGGCGCCGGGTTGGTGAAAGTCTTGGTGGTGGTCGCTTGATCGACGCCGCCGACGGTCGGATTCGAGGCTGCGAATACGCTGGAGGCGCCGACGCTGATTGCCAGAGCTACCAACGCGAGGGACAACAGTTTGTTGCGTTTCATATAGTCTCCTTCTTCTATTGAGTTTGTCCCTCACAAAAATGCCGAGGGGAAGAGCGTTTAGCCGCTTAATATCGTGAAGCAGCGACTATTTAAATGTTACCACACGGGTAATGGCGGTCAATAGTTTTTGGGGATAAACCAAAAAGTTACTCCTTCAGCAAAATACTGGGAGTATATTTATTGGCCGGGTCCCAGAGCATCCAACTAGTGAGGCCTACATCATATGTCGCTTGTATCTGCGCTTTCACCATCTCCGGCGTATATGTTACGGGATAGCTGAAATCCTGCAGCCACGGGCGGATTTTCCCCCTAGGGTAAGGCTCCTTCGCGTATATAACACTCTTCGTGGTAGTTCCCGAGGATATGATTGCCGCTCCCAAAAAGTTAACCGCCGTCGTGGTTGCCTCGGTCCTCTCCACCGCGCGAGCAAGCGAGAACTTAACAATGTCATACGGATGGGCATTAACGTTTTTCCAGCCGTTGAAACCGGTCGGGTAATGCGACGGATAAACCATCGGCGACACGTAATCAAAATGCGGGAGAGCGCGTTCAAGAACCTGCCCGATATTGAGGTCGTCATTATTGGTCGCTGTCATGCCAAACAAATCGGCGGACAAAACAGCGCCAATTGGCTTCAGTTGGTCATTAAGGTATATAAAGAACTCTTCCAGCGCCTCAGCTTTTGTTTTTCCCACGCCGTAAGAGAAGTAGATGTCCCTCATATCGCCATCGGACGGGAAACGGATGTAGTCAAAATTCAGTTCATCAAAACCCATATCGTAAGATTCTTTGCCAAGCTCTACGATATAATCCCAATAAGGCTTGGCTCCGACATCTATAAAAGAAAGTCCTTTGCGGTCTTTCCATACAACTTCCTTGTTGGACATTTTTTTCACCGCCAGTTCCGGGTGAGCTTTTGTGTAATATGGGTCCTGAAAAACGGTAATACGCCCTATTACATATATGCCTTTGTCGTGCAGAAACGACACGAATTCCCGCATATCTTTTACCCGGCAACCTTTGCCGACATTATCCTTAAAGATAGGGTTATTTGTTTCAATTGAGATGGCGCCGCTATAATCTTTGATATCAATAATGATTGAGTTTAATTCCGTCGTCTCAACCAATTTTGCCATACGTTCGCGCCAGGACGGAGTACCTGCGACACAGGCGGTCATATAAATCGCCTTGAGCGGTTCTGGTGTCTCCATATGCGCAACTGCCTGGAAATTAGCGCTTTTACCATCCGTGTTTTTTACTTCAACAATTTTGTCTGCAGAGCTAGTCGCAAGCGCCTCCAACCCGCCTTCCGAACTGTATGTTTCGCCTGGTATAAATGACAGTCCCAAATAACCAGCCACGGCAAAAACGCCGAGGGACGCTCCGACAAAAAAATGTTTCCCCTTAAAAATTCTTTTCATTATTGGACCGGATTAAGCGGGGCTTTAGCTTTTTGCTTCTTTTTCTCCTCCCTCCTGAGGAACCGAGTAAACGCTGTTTTGTGAAAAAGTGTCATTGCTCTCCCCCATAGCCATCCGCTCAATCTTACGCTTCAAAAGAAAAGCCAGCACCGCTATAACAAGACCCGCTAAAGCCGAAAGTGATTCGCGTATTCCCCTTGGAATGCCGGAAAACGGCAAAAGCGCCACCAATAAACCCAAGATTATAATCGTTCGCTTTTTTGACATGGGAGGATTATAGCAAACCTAAGACATCTTTAAAACCTACTTTCCGGATACGATGACCACAAATTCCCCGCGAACTCTCTCCTTATTTTTATTGAAATATTCCAATAGTTCCGCAGGGGTTCCTTCCGGAAACTCTTCATGTATTTTAGTCAATTCCCGCGCAACCACTATTTTTCTTTTGCTTGGAAGCGAGGCTTCCAAATGGGATGAAAGAGATGCGAGTGTCTTCATTATGCGATGCGGAGACTCATAAAAAACCGTTGTTCTTTTCGCCTCAGCGATCTCTTTAAATAAAGTCTCTCTTCCTTTCTTGTGCGGTAAGAAGCCCAAGAAAGTAAATTCTGAGGATAGTACGCCTGAAGCCGACAGGGCGGAAATGACAGCTGAGGCCCCCGGGACGGGCACTATTTTTGTCTCACTGCCGAATTTTTCCTTTACCTGAGAAACGAGCAGAACCCCGGGGTCGGAAATAGTCGGAGTGCCGGCGTCAGACACAAGCGCCAGATTTTTCCCTTCTTCCAAAAGTTCAAAAATTTTTCCGACCTTTGAAAGTTTGGACTGGGCGTGATAACTCATAGTCGGTGTGCTGATTTCATACTTATTCAAAAGCCTCTTAGTCATCCGCGTATCCTCGCAGAGTATCAACTCAACTTCCTTCAAAATTCGGATAGCCCGGAGAGTAATGTCTTCAAGATTTCCGATTGGAGTGGCGACGATATATAGAGTGGACATATGAATAACGTACACAAAACGAAGCCCCGCGTAAAGCGGGGCTCAATCAAAAATCTGGAAACTCATTCTAGGGTTTTTATAAACCCCTCAGGATAGGATGTTTTCTTCCTGGCCTTTCTTGCGGGCTTATTTTTGGCCTTCTTCGCAAACCTTTCCGCGCAGCCGTCGTGAACAAGGAGCGCTGTTGGCCTGCCGCACCCGGCGCACAGCCTAGTGTGCCTAAACGGATTTCTTGATTCCTTCATCTTCCTCTCCGGTTGATATTTATCCGACAAGCCCAAAAACATTTTGAGAACACTACTTCGTAGTATGTAATAAAAATACTATTCTGTCAATGCTTCCCCCACTTTGTAAACATCTCCAGCGCCCATAGTGATCAATATGTCGCCGTGTTTAAGGCTATGCTTCAAATACTCAACGATATTTTTTAAATCAGTAAAGGAGCTGACGCTGCCATTCAACATGCGTATTTTTTCGGCCAACATCTCGCTATTTATGTTCGGGTCAAATTCTTCCCGAGCTGCGTAAATCGGAGCAAGAATGACATTGTCGGCATCGCCGAAAGCGCGGGCAAAATCGTCAAGCAGAAGTTTGGTGCGGGAATAAAGATGGGGCTGAAAAACAACGGTAATTTTGCGGTCCGGGAATTTCTCCCGCGCGCCGGAAAGCGTAGCCTTAACTTCTGTCGGGTGATGTCCATAGTCATCATAAATAATAGCACCACCTTTCGTCCCGCCCTTGAATTCAAATCTCCGCCAAGTGCCAGAGAAGTCATCGAGAGCCTCTTCGGCTTTAGCCGGGTCAGATCTAAGCACCGATACCAGAGCCAAGACAGCTTTGGCATTTTCTCTGTTATGGGTTCCGGGAACCTTTAAACTAAGGTCCGAAGCGTCATAAACGGAATAATCTATAATCTGCGCCTTCACTCCTTTTAAAGCCCTCTTAATGTAAGAATTTTGGGTATTGGCGATAATAAAACCATTCTCCGGAACTTTGCAGGCAACCTCATTAAAAGCCGAAATTATATCGCCAATATCCTTATAGTAATCAAGGTGGTCGTTATCAATGTTTGTAATAATAAGAACGCGCGGATTCAAATTTATGAACGAGCGTCGGTATTCGCAGGCTTCAACAACCAACACCCCCTTATCATATTCCTCGCCTAAAATATGAGCCGGAAAATCTCCGGCAATAAAATTGCTCCCGGCATTTTTTAACAGACTACCCACAATTACCGTGGGGTTTATCCCCTCACTCCAAAGAACATCCGCGAGCATCGCCGTAGTGGTAGTCTTCCCGTGCGTTCCGGAAACGGCAATAGTAAACATATTCTCAGAAATTATTCCGAGGAATTCCGGGTATGAAAAAGCCGGAATATCGCGGCGCGTAGCTTCTTCAAACTCAGGATTATTCGGCGAGACGGCGATGGTATGGATCATCAAATCAGCTTCCCTTGGAATATTTCCCGCTTTATGTCCGATAGAAATATGCGCGCCGAGTTCCATGAGTTCCTTGGTGACCCTAGACTCGGACACATCCGAACCGGAAACATTTTTACCTTGGACGAGCATCATCCTAGCCACAGCTGAAACACCGATTCCGCCGATGCCTATAAAGTGCACGTGCTTAATTTTATCTAAGTTAATTTCATTCATGATTTAAATACCACATTTGAAATGCTGCGTCTTATTTCATTGATAGCATCTCCATTTATGGGGCGTTTTGGATAAGTTCGGTTTGATAAGATAACCAGCGCCTTAGACTGCTTAGGGTCAATAATACAACATGTGCCCGTGAACCCAGTTTTACCAATCATCTGCTCATGCGAGTAGTCCCCCATAAACCTAAGCTGATTTAGCTCCCATCCTATACCACACCACTCACCAATGTCACCAAGAGCGTTTGCCTTCATTAATCCAATAGTTTTCGAACCAAAAATTTTAATTCCCCTAAAAGAACCATTGTTCAGAATCATTTCTGCCACATTTAGGATATCTTCCGTGGTAGAGAACAGTCCGGCACAGCCGGGATTGAAACCCTCTTTCCCTAGAATATAAGCGGTTTCATCGTGTACTACGCCCTGAATCTTTCCTCTCCACGAGACAATTTCGGTCGGAGGAATTTTTTGTTTGTCTTTTATTAAAAAAGTGGAAGTTTTCATCTCAAGCGGACCAAAAACAATTTTCCCCGCCAAACTATAAAGCTTTTCTCCCGATATTCTTTCAAGAATTATTCCCAAAAGATTTAAAGGAGTATTGCTGTATTGATAACGAGTCCCAGGTAAAAATTCAAATTCTCTTTTGAAAAGGAAACCAAAAATATCTTCAGCCTTTGAATGCTCGTAGGAAAAATTGGGGTCAGAATTCTTTTTTAAAACATACGTATAAGTCAGCAGATGTCTTATTAAAGCCTTTTCAGCATTTTCTATGATAATTTCGGGTATATATTTGATTATTCTATCTTCTAGTGACAGCAATCCTTTTTCAATAAACATGAGCGCAGTCAGGGCAATGGGAATTGATTTTGTGATAGAAGCTGTGTCATAAATGGTACTGTCCAATACCGGCGGAGAAGAGCTGTCATATTCAAATCTCCCGGCGCTAACAAACTTCCGCGACAAGTCTTTATGAAGTATACCGACCGTAGCTCCGGGGAATACACGGCCCTGAATAGCTTCTTCTAAAATATTTTTTATTTTCTCTTCCATCACTTCAACTTCTTTACTAATCTAACAAACTGTTCCCCCCTGTCGTATTCATTCTTAAACATACCAAATGAAGCAAAGGCGGGGCTGAGCAATAATACATCTCCCCTTTTTGCTTTGCCAAAAGCATATTGAACAGCTTTTTTAAAATTATCAAATTCTTTTCCTTTAATTTTATTCTTAATTTTTTCTGTACCACTCCCCTTAAGTAATACCACCTCTTTGCAGTATTTTGGAATTTCTTTTACGAGCGCGCTCATTTCAAGCCCCTTGTCCGCCCCGCCTGCTATCAATACTATCTTCTTCAACTTGGCGGTTGAACCGCCAAGTGCGCGGAGGGCGACGATAGTGGCATCTGGCGTTGTGGAGTTGGTATCGTTGTAGATTCGCACACCTTTCACCATGCGGATTAATTCAAGCCGTCCGGGCACGGAAGAAAATGTGGCCAGGGATTTTTTGATTACCGCGTCAGGAATCCAGAGAGAACGCGCGACTTCAACGGCTAACCGCGCGTTGTATTCGTTGTGTTTGCCCGGCAAACTTATTTTCCATCCCCGAGGCAAAGACTCTTCGGGCACAACCAACTCCCCGCGAACTTTACTGCCCCATTTCTTTATAAACGGATACGCCTGTTTGCCGGCAATCAATAAATCGTCACCTTTTTGATACTTAAAAATACCGGCCTTATCCGTAAAATATTTCTTGCGGCTTGTGCTGAGCGAAGTCGAAGCATAGTAATTAAGGTGATCGTCCAAGAACGTCGTGAACACCGATATGTCCGGAGACAACTTGCTTTCGCCAAACCCCTGCAGCTGCCAGGAATCAAGTTCGAGCACGGCGTAATCATACTGCTTGGCTTTAGGCAAAAAAGACAGTGTGGAAACACCAAGAACATTACCCCCCAGAAAAACTTTTTTGCCGGCTGATTTTAGTATGTGATGTATAAGGTAAGCGACTGTAGATTTACCACGCGTGCCCGTCACGCCGATTATGGGTATCCCCGCCAGTTTGACAAAAAGAGACGAGCTCATTTCCACCGGAATTTTGTTTTTTCTCGCTTCTTTTATATACGGCGAATCAATCGGCACACCGGCGGCTTTCAGTACAAAATCTTTACCGTTAAAATCCCTCAGCTTATGCCCACCTAAAGAAAATTTTATATTTTTGCATTTTGAGAGCTTCTTGATTGATGTCGCCAACTGCTCTTTGGTCTTAAAGTCGGTTACCGTAAGTTTCGCCCCGCACCCGGCCAAAAAAATCGCGTCCCCCACCCCACGGCCTAAAAGACCGAGGCCCATTACGGTTATTTTCTTGTTTTTGAAATAATTCTTATAATCCATACGCATTCACCAGAATACCCGCTAGACCGCCACCCCTGCAAGCCTTGCCGCGCGGCGCAACAGGCAAGCCACTGTAAGTGGTCCGACCCCGCCCGGGACAGAGGTCAAAACAACATCCGTATTTTCCATACTTTGCACATCAACATCACCGACAGTCTTGCCATGGAGCTCGCAGGTTCCTCCATCAACGACCAGACAGTTACCTTTGACCATACCCCCCGTTATAAGTTTCGGCTTGCCGCAAGCCGTCACAATAATATCCGCTTCTTTCAACGCGCTGATGTTTTGAGACAGCTCGGCAAGCTGAATTATCCGAACCGCAAGACCGATGTTCTCTAGTGCTTTTTGAAGCACTCCTCCAAACAATGCGGAATTTACAACAATCGCGACTTTTTTGTTTGAGAGGGAGACACCGCTTTCTTTTATAATTTCAATAATCGCCTGCGGGAATACCGGCGCTGATTCCACGTCGGCGTCCAGAAATTTCCTGATTGTCTCTTTATGAAATCCGTCAGCATCTTTTACGGGAGCAATAGCGGCAATAACAGCCTCCGTGTCCGTGTGCGTAGGCAAAGGCAGCTGTACCAGAATACCGTGAATATTCGGCTTATCGTTCAGCTCTTCAATGAGACCCGTTATCTCGGACGTCTTAACGTCGGCAAGAAAAACATGCTTCTCGAAATAAAAACCGTTTTCTTTGGCTTTTTTTTCCTTGAGAGAAACATAAATATGCGAAGCCCTATCGTCTCCAACCAAAATAACAGCAAGCCCCGGCGTAACCCCGGACTCCGCAATTTTCTTTTTTACATCGCCGAGTATCTTTTCGGCGGTCGGTTTGCCGTATAGGAGTTTCATAAATCAGTTATCTTTTACTTAATAACTCAAGCAATTTTTCTTTAGCTTCTTCAACCGTTAAAACAACATGTCCAGTTTTCTTAACAAAATCAAGAGACCATTTAGGATTCCTATTCTCGCTCCAAATAATAATTAAACTGTCACAAAACTCTCCTGGTGATTTAGTCTTGTAAGCGTAGAAAGCGCCTACCTCTATCCATGTGCCTTCTGATGAAACTACTCCTGGGTTTGCTATAAGATATTCGGAATTTTTAACTCCGCTTAAATCATCTGGGAAATATGTGTCTGGTGACGTTTGATCTGAGTGTATTTCCCAGTCGTGAAAATCACACACACCTATGTCGCCAAATTTTTTCTTCCAATTGTTTTCGTATTCGTCAGCCTGGCCAGCCAAATATACTTTTATTCTCATGGTGCCGAGGGGGAGACTTGAACTCCCATGTCTTTCGACATACGCTTCTGAAGCGTACGTGTCTACCAATTTCACCACCTCGGCATATATCAAAATAATCAAATAATAAAATATTTGAATATTCGGTTATTCCACTATTTTGCTGTTCTCTACGATGCTACCGTAGAATGATGTTCTTCGGCAAGGAGTTTTTTGTAGACAAAAGTATATGCAAGCAACGTCACGGGAACCGTCACGAGCAACCCGACACCCAGGGCAAGAAGTCCCAAGATATTTAACGCCACAGAAATGCAGAGCAAACCGAAAAGCTGCCAGACATGACCTCTTGTCATTTGAGCGCTTCCGCGCAACGCCTCAATCGGTTCCATTTCCTTGTCAACAATAAGGAATTTATAGAATTGGAACCTAAGCATAACGTATATCCCGGGGATGATAAACAGGACCAACCCGACAAAAACCATAGCCAAGTAAAGCACGGATGTCACAAGGTATTGGAGTATCAGGTTGTATTTTGAAAAAAGATTTTCCACGGCGGCTTTTTTGCCGGCGTAAATATCAAGCACCGCGGTCAGGATTGAGATGCCGCCCAAAATAGAAATGACGAAAGAACTGCCCGGGAACCAGCCTGTTCCCGAAGATAACATAAACACCAAAAGAAACAGCCCAACCAGGAACCAAAGGTTCTTTTCCGCGGACTTCCAGCCAAAATCAATCGCCTCCCAGATTGTGAATTTTTTGTTTTTCATAACTTCATTTTACTACTATCCTCTTCTATTTCAAGGCATTCAAAACGCCCTTCAACAACTTACATCCTGTGTGCGCGTGGAAAGAATCGGACTTTCGACCTCTGTCTTATCAGGACAGCGTTCTACCACTGAACTACACGCGCGCGCAGGAAATAAATTATATATGATGTTTCATCGTACTGCCTGCCCCGTAGTGAGCTTTGCCCTGCCACAGGGGAACTACACCCTCGAAACCCTATAGAACAATGCAAATGTAGCAAAAAACCGGTCTTTCAGCAATGTATTGCTTAAACTTTTCGGGTTATGCTAGCATCTTAAACAGGCAGTACGGGTGCAATATGTTCAACTAACGGAGGATAACAAACAATGTGCAGAATACTGGTAATGAAATCTGCGGTTCCGGCGCGTATGGGGCAAATGACCACAAGGAACACGAAGCGCGGCGAAGTCAGGGCCGGCAGATTATCAGACAAAGAAAGGGTGCAGAAGGACACCCACTGGATGATATCTCTCAAATCATCCGACCAGGAACGATTCATATTGGAACTGAAGAAGCTGGAAAAGCTGCGCCAAGCGGGCAGACTCGGGACAACCAGGCTCCAAACGCTGTCTAGCGTTCTGGCGCACCTGGAAACGAAATTCGAAAGCGGCCGCCTGGGACGCAAATTACGCGGCGTCCTAAACGAGATTTTGAACGACCGGCTGCAAAGAGCGCCGAGACAATAGGAAAGGGCCGGGTTCATTACGAACCCGGCCCATTTTGTTGCTTGAGCGTAGGTGAGCTACTTCACCCAGACACGCTCATATTTCCTTTCGTCTCCTGGCTTGCATGGCTGCTCGCCCTTTGGCGAAACAACTTTCACGCATTCCCCCGTTGAATTGGAGACGTAGACTTGGGGAGCATCGAGCTTGCTCTTTAAGTCCTTGACCATAAAGACGACAAGGACAACGACGACGACCAGGCTGACGACCCCCATCAGGCTCTGTATGACTCGCTGTACGCCAGTCGGCAACCCTTGTGTAAACGGATGACCTTGATACATCATAATCAATCTCCTGTTGTTGACCTTCCTTAATTAAAGCACCTTTCGGCTAAAAAGTCAACCCCGTAGTGAATTTTGGCACTGGCTATGCCCGCGCCTCTTGGCGCAGTGCCAAAATCTACTACAGGGTCAATACCACTATCCACCCATCAAAAAACGCCCCATTTAGGGCGTTTTTTTGATGACTTATAGTTAGTGCTTACCCACCAAAATTTTTGTTCGCAAAAATTTAGGCGGGTTAATATTCTTTCTTTTGTTCCGTCCAACCTTTGCGTTCCCACGCTAGGTTTTCTGCTCTGGTACATCCAGAGCAATGTATTGCGAATTAGGGTTTTGGCAATAATTACCCATTTATGCCCTTGTGAAGCATAAACACCGGCCAAGAATTCGAAATAAATCTCGAACATTTTCAATTTGAATTAATCCACGAGCAGCTTCCGCTACCCGTGCCTTGTTACGACTTCGTCCCTGTTACCGAACTTACCTTAGGTCCCGCAAAAGCGGGAACTTCGGGTACTCCCGGCTCCCTTGACGTGACGGGCGGTGAGTACAAGACTTGAGAACGTATTCACCGCAGTATAGCTGACCTGCGATTACTAGCAATTCCGGCTTCATGAGGTCGAGTTGCAGACCTCAATCCGAACTGGCGCCACCTTTATTAGGATTAGCTCAGAGTTTCCTCGTCGCGACCCGTTGTAGTGGCGATTGTATCATGCGTGTAGCCCAGGGTATCAGAGGGACATGCTGACCTGGCGTCATCCTCCCCTTCCTCCCAGCCCGGTACATACAAACTTTCATTTATATACACTGGGCTGGGCAGTCTCGCCTGACACTTATAACAGACGACGAGGGTTGCGTTCGTTACCCCACTTAAGGGAACAGCTCAAACCACGAACTGACGACGGCCATGCATCACCTGCCCACGAGTCCTTGTGAGACGACTAATGTTTCTACTAGTCTTCCCGTGAGTTTCAAACCCTGGTGAGGTTCTTCGTTTACCATCGAATTAAACCGCATGATCCACTGCTTGTGCAAGTCCCCGTCTATTCCTTTGAGTTTTAGCCTTGCGGCCGTACTTCCCAGGCGGTTCTCTTATCGCGTTAGCTAAGCCTCTTAGAGGGTCGATACTCCAAAAAGCGAGAGAACATCGTTTAGGGCGTGGACTACTGGGGTATCTAATCCCATTCGCTACCCACGCTTTCGTATTTCAGTGTCAGATTTGCGCCAGTGAACTGCCTTCGCATTTGGTGTTCCCCATAATATCAACGGATTTCACCCCTACACTATGAGTTCCGTTCACCTCTCGCAACCTCAAGCTGTGCCGTTTCCCCTGCCGATCCCGGGTTAAGCCCGGGGTTTTAACAGAAGACTAACACTGCCACCTACATACCCTTTACGCCCAATAATTCCGGATAACGCTCGGGGCACTCGTATTACCGCTGCTGCTGGCACGAGTTTGGCAACCCCTTATTCATAAGGTACGATCAAAACTTTATCCCCTATAAAAGATCTTTACAGGCCGAAGCCCTTCATCAATCACGCGGCGTCGCTCCATCAGACTTGCGTCCATTGTGGAAGATTCTCGACTGCAGCCACCCGTAGGTGTATGGTCCGTGTCGCAGTACCATCGGTGGAGGTCACCCTCTCAGGTCTCCTAAGCGTCATAGCCTTGGTAGGCCATTACCCTACCAACTAGCTGATACTCATCAGGCCGATCCGAAAGCGATAAATCTTTCCCCTCACGGGATATCAAGTATTAGTCTGTCTTTCGACAGATTATTCCTGACTTTCGGGTTCGTTCCTAATTATTACTACCTCGTTTGCCACTAAACTTTTGATATCTCAGACTTTGATGTAATCTCATCCTTGACGATAAAAGTTCCGTACGACTTGCATGCCTTATCCACGCCGCCAGCGTTCATCCTGAGCTAGGATCAAACTCTAAATGAAAATTTTGTGAAATTAAAATTTCGAAAAATTATTAGGCGGAACAAAAGAAAAAATACCTGCCCGAATCGTTTTGTAAAAAACGAGGCGGGTTTCTTTGTCCCAATTTAATCTACTCGATTAAAACTGGAATTTTTTTAACCACCAGAGACAGGCTGTCTCCGGCGGAGTTGTGATTTTGCACTAACTATGTGGATCCTTTCTACCCGACGGTTATTCAAGCCATCGGGCACTATGGATCTTGTCAAAGTTCACACGTTCCAGAAAGTATCGGGCAATTACAAATTAAAAGCCGTCTACCTCTAGACGCTTCACTAGTATACTCGGTGAGAAACGTAAGTCAAGGGCAGCAAAAAAGGCCTTTTTAGGCCTTTTTTAAGCTTATTTATTGAGAAAATCAACCCTACCCCCCCCCCTTGAAATCAAAGTAGTAGAACCTCTACAAGCCCGGTTCACTACGGGACTGTCGCTTCTCTATTTTTTACTTCTATTCTTTATCTGTAGTTTCTCGGCAAGAACAACCAATGGACTGGCAAAGAAAATTGACGAGTAGGTACCGATGGCGACACCGGCAAACAGGAGCATTGAGAAATCGCGGGTTGAATCGGGACCGAGGTACCAGAGCGCGCCTAAGACGATAAGGATGGTGAGAGAGGTGTTTATAGAACGGGCGAAAGTTTGCTCCAAACTCTTCCCTACAGTATCACTAAACTCTTTGGCCGTATGAAGCTTCAAGTTCTCGCGGATGCGGTCAAACACGACAATTTTATCGTGCACGGAAATGCCGAGTATAGAAAGCAGCGCCACCACAAAAAGAGAATTAACTTCTTTGCCGAGGTAAGCGAAAATACCGGCGGGAATGATTACGTCGTGCACCAAAGACACCAAAGTAATCAAACCGTACTTCCAGGAAGAAACGGGTAAAGAAACCTTCCTGAAGGCAAAAGCGATGAAGAGAACAATGCCGAGCAAGACCGCAATCATTGCAGCCCAGGCGCGGGAACGGAGTTCTTTGCCTATGGTCGGTCCAACCGAACTAAACTGCTTTTCCGTAAGATGGTTTGCGCCGCTAAGCGAGAGTTCTTCAATTATGTCCGTGTGTTCTTTATCGCTCAGGTCTTTGGTACGGACAATGAGGTCTTTCTCCCCCGCAAGCTGCATATGGGAACCGGGGAATTTGTCCTTGATTGATTCCTCTAGCGCCGCAATATCAGGCCGGGCATCGGTGTAGCTAACCTCAATCATTGAACCACCTTTAAAATCAATGCCGACATTGAACCCTTTTACAACCATCGCGCCCAAAGCGGCGGCCACGAGAACGGCCGAGATGGCGAAAAACAAGTTTTTATACTTTACGATAAACATAAATTTATTTCAGATTAAATCCGCTGCTGAATAAGAAAGAAGCAAGTTTGGTACGCTTCGTAACTCCGAGCGAAAACAGGAATGTGCGGGTTACGGTAATGGCGGAGAACATTGATATAAGGACGCCAAGAAGGAAAGTGAGCGCAAATCCTTGTATAAGGCTCGTCCCGAACCAAAACAACATAACGCCGGTTATCATGCTTGAAATATTTGAGTCGCGAATAGAAGACCAGGCGCGCGAAAATCCTTCTTTTATGGCGTCGATAACGTCGCGTCCATTGCGAAGCTCTTCCTTGGTCCGTTCGGCAACCAATATGTTGGCGTCAACCGCCATACCCACCGACAAAATAAATCCGGCAATACCGGCGGCGGTAAGCGTTATCGGGATAAGCTTAAACACGGCGAGCATAATGACCACATAGACACCAAGCGCTATTACAGCAACAAGTCCCGGCAAACGGTACCAGGCAATCAGGAAGATTGCGACGGCCAAGAGTCCCAGCAAGCCTGCTTTCACTCCCCCGTTTAACGCCTTCTCTCCAAGCGGAGCGCCGATAGTTTGAGTGGAAATAAGTTCAATCGGCACGGGAAGGGCCCCGGAATTCAAACGCCCAACCAGAGTCTTTGCTTCCTGTGGCGTGAAGTTGCCGGAAATCTGCGCCTTGCCACTCGCGATTTCCTCGCGGACTACGGGAGACGAGATTGGGGCATTATCCAAATAAATCGCCACTGTCTTACCGACGTTTGATTTGGTTATATCGGCAAAAAGTTTCGTGCCTTCGCTGTTGAACTGCAATCCCACCGTCGGTTCTCCGGTCTGCTGGTCAAAATCAAGAGTGGCCTTCTCAAGAAAACGTCCGGTCAGTTCAGTGGAGATGTAGCCTGGATCCTGGAGAAGAAGAGGGTCAAAGGCGGGTTCTTTCCCGTCTTTTTTGGCTTTCTGATACGCCTCAATGGCTTTTATTATAGAATCTTTTTCTGCGCCATTCGGACGTTCGGTCTTGAATTCAAGAAGAGGCGTCTGCCCAATCATGGTCACCGCCTGATTAACATCAGTAACGCCGGGAAGCTGAATTATGAGCCTTTGCTCATTGCCGGCAAAACCGCCCGATTCCAACTGGACCAGTGGTTCGGACACTCCAAAAAGATTCACACGGCGTTCTATGACATCGCGCAGCGCGTCCATCGCATTTTTAACTTCGCTCCCGGCAACTTTGGAAACATCGGCGCGATAAATGAGATGTGTGCCGCCCGAAAGGTCAAGTCCGAGCTTAAACGAAAACCCGGAGAGAGCCGAACTCCCCCACGGCTTTGACGCGCCATGAAGCTTCGCCTCGGAAGCGTATAAAAAGTAGCCAATAGAGAGACCGGCCAAGAGTATGGCGAGAGCGAATATCCGTGTTTTCAGCATAATAATATTGGGCTATTCTAGCGGTTTTGAGGCAGATTTGCAAACAGGTATTTTTTGATAAAAAAGTAGGCCAATATCGCAATCACCGGTCCCAAAATAAAACCGCCCAATATGTCAATCGGCCAATGGACGCCGGAAATAATGCGCGAAATTCCGATTATAAGGGCGATGAGTCCGAGTCCTAACCCAATACGCTTGTGGTAAAAATACATCATCATGGCAAGCGCGGAATAAAACGTGGCATGACCTGAAGGAAACGCATAACCCGATTCTCCGGGAAACAAATTCTTAACATCGGATAATGCGATGAACGGCCGGGCTGTATGAAAAACATCTTTCAAGAAATGAGCCGCAACCCAGGCGAGGCCGGCTATGGCAACAATCATTGCAACTTCCTGCATCCCCTTCTTTCTTTCGTCGTGTGAAAACAAATAATAAACAAGAGCGGCAACAGCAATGTACCCCAAGTTGTTCGCCATAAATACAAATAACCGGTCAAGATCGGGGTACTTAACCGCTATGCCGTTTAGGAAGTTAAAAATTAAAAAATTCATTTATCAGTCTTGGGCAAGAGCATCCGCCGCATATCTGCCTTCTTTCTTGGTAAAGGCGTCTTTTGATTCAAGCTTGTAAGAGTAGCCGTATTCTTTGCTTATCTTGGAACCGTCAACGGCGATAGGATATGAATATCCTCTCCAACTTCCGGGAGCTGTGGGAACACGACCTCTGGTCAAATGCCACATCCAAAAGAAAGCCAGGCGTACCATCCAGGGTTGTATGGGAAGCGTCTTCTTCCCCACAGCTTCCGCCATGTCTTTGCCGAACACAGCTTCCCCCGGCGGGGCGGCGTTCAACACTTCATAACCGCGCTTAAGCGGAGAGAATGAGAGTAACGCCACAATATCGGTAATATCGTCTTCATGCACGTATTGGCGGAGCCACTTTGGCGTTACCGGAACCCAAGACACCCAGAGCGAAATAAAATCATAGAGGAAAGAACCCTGCTGCCTGAGCGAACCGGAAAGGGCGGACTGAAGACCGAATCTGATGCGCGCGTATCTGCCGCGCGGGCCGGTTATGGCGGCAGGGCGTATTATGGCAATCTCCGGCACTCTAAGTTTCCCAAAACGTTTCCTGTAGGTCTCCTCAAGTTTCTCTTCCACTATTCTCTTTTCCTCCGCGTATAAATATTCACTCTTTCTGAACGGTTCGTCTTCGGTAAAAAAATGGTCTGTGGAATTTTCCGGAAACGCGCCATAAGAAGACACTGTGGAAAAATGAACCAGCTTTTTAACCTCCGGTGTTTCAAAGGCGAAGTTAAAAATATTTATTGAGCCGCCAACGTTCCACTTCCACTCAAGCTCGCGATTGCCGTAGAGTTCGCGAATCTGCCAGGCGGTATGGATAACTATGTCGGGGTTTTTTGAACGCGCGATTTCCTGCCAGGAGTCATCCGAGGTGTTGGCGGTAATCCAAAAAATCTTCGGGTTCTTTTCAAGAATTTTAGGCTGAGGTTCCATATCAAGGGCGACAACTTCTCCCACATCCGGTCGTTTGGAAAATTGATCGGCCAGCATCGCTCCGACATAACCGGCCGCGCCGGTAATAAAAATTGTATGTTTATTTATTTCTGTCATCTTTATATTTTTTGTTTTTATTCCGACGAACGAAGAGCTTGTGGGCA
This sequence comes from Minisyncoccota bacterium, assembly GCA_041659085.1. Classification (GTDB taxonomy): domain Bacteria; phylum Patescibacteriota; class Minisyncoccia; order Phycocordibacterales; family VMEP01; genus JBAZYZ01. The sequence continues at coordinate 22,540 of JBAZYZ010000001.1, read as the reverse complement.
AATACCCTTACACAGCATCTGAGCGAAGTCGGAATAAAGGGTCTGATAACCCTTTATTTGCCTGAACGCGACAAAAGCGTTTTTATAGTCTGCAGCGCTATACGCAAGTCTAACATAAAAGAGCGATTCTTTATGTAATATAAATCGTACGACAAACGGAGTTTTGTTTCTTCGACGGAGTGCGGCGGCAAATCCTGTTTTATTTGCGCCCACCCGGAAAGACCGGGTTTGATAAGATTCCTGACCGTATAATAAGGAATTTCTCCGGCCAATTTGCGCCCAAGGTCTATTATATCCGGCCGCGGACCTATAAGAGACAAGTCTCCGGTGACTACGCTCCAAAGCTGAGGCAATTCATCAATGCGCGTCCTGCGCAAAAACTTGCCTACACCGGTAATCCGACCGTCCCCATCCGTCGGCCAAACCCCCGAGTCATTTTTTTTCATACTGCGGAATTTAATAAGCCTAACCGGTATATTGCCTTCGCCTATGCGCTCCTGCGCGATAAATACCGGACCCCCATCCTCAAGCTTAATCGCCAAAAAAACAAAAGGATAAAATACAAGTGAGATAATCCCAAGAATAAGAGATATTGCCAAGTCCATCAAACGCTTCAGGACGTCATATCCGGCATGAACCGACAGGGAAATGTTTTCCAAAAACCAATTGTAATTCAAGAGTGACAGCGGGATACGGTCAAATGTGTCTTCATAAACTTTGTACATGTCTATAAATTTAACGTTGGAGAAAATCAGATTATAAAGATTGGGCAAAATCGGTCCGACTTTTTCGTTTTTTAAATCAATTACAACGGCAGAAATCCCCTCAGCGTAAATAACATCCAGAACTTCAGATTTGAAATCAAAGCTTTCCAGACTGCTCAAATCGACAGAGGAAACAAACTTAATGCTGTATCTGTCGTTTCCGTTTATTTCGTCACGAAGGTCCCTCATCTCTTCTCCGCTTCCTATGAGCACAGCTTTTTCGCGACGGTGGGAACCAAATAATCCGACTCCGTATATCCTCCAAAGGAGGATCAGGGCAAACGATATAACCAGATATATGAGAAGATTTGTTTTCGGGTTTATGCCGAAATACGGGAAAAGATAAAAAAAGATAACCGCGACGGCGCTGTTGGTTACCTGGGAGTTCAAGAGAATGCCGGGCAAACGGCTTTTTAAAATAGATGTGTGTTTGTCGTAAAGACCGGCAATAAAAAAGACCAGGGACCACAAAACAAAAAGTATGGAGAACGGCTCCAAATGGCTGAAAAAAAGATTCCCCGACGGCACTTCGCCATAACGCACAAACAGCGTCAGCCACAGAGCCACTACAAAAACGGCGATATCGCCCAAAAACAGGATAAATGGCTCACTTTTGTTGGATATGGTCATTACCACACAATACTACCGCAAAATATGCCTTAGACAAGGTCATCCTTTCGCAATAACTGAAATAGCGTTACAATCTCATAAATATATGGGTACAGGGAAAAGACACGGGAAAAGGAAAGTTTTATACGTCATAACCAAGTCAAATTGGGGCGGCGCGCAGCGCTATCTTTACGACTTGGCCACAGGCATTCCCCGGGCGGAGTTTGAGACCATGGTGGCGCTTGGCGGAAAGGGGGCTCTAAAAGACAAGCTGCAAAAATCAAACGTGAGGGTAGTCACTATCCCGAGACTTGACCGGGATATAAAGTTTTTTGATGAATTTTACGTATTCTATCGCCTACTCCGCCTCTACGGGAAAGAGCGGCCTGACATCGTGCATTTAAACAGTTCCAAAATAGGCGGACTGGGCGCTCTCGCCGGACGAACTTATAATTTATCGGTTTCCTTTTTAAATCTTTTCCTGAAAAGCGGAGAATACGGACTAAAAACCAAAATTATCTTCACGGCACATGGTTGGGCCTTCAACGAAGAACGCTCTTTCTTTTCAAAGATAGTAATAAAATTGCTGGCATGGCTGACTATCATATTGTCCCACGAGACAATAGCCGTTTCAAAAAACATAGCCGACACGGCTCCTAAACTGTTCCTGCCGGATAAAAAAATGCGCGTTATCTGGAACGGAGTATCTCTGTCTCCCGCGCTGCCTAAAGACGAAGCTATCGCGGCGCTTGGAGGAAAATTAAAAAATATCGGGGAAGAAAAAACACTCCGCGTAGTGACAATCGCGGAACTGCACAAGAATAAAGGGCTGTCTTACGCAATAGAAGCCATGTCGATAATAAAGAAAGAGAAGAGGAATATTTCCTACACCATATTTGGAGAAGGTGAGGAAAAAAAACGCCTGGAAAAACTCGTATCCAGGCACAATCTTTCCAAAGTTGTTAAATTGGCGGGCTTTGTGGATGAAGCCTCCAGGCTTCTAAAGGCTTTTGACATTTTCCTGCTGCCTTCAATCACCGAGGCGTTGAGCATTTCAATATTGGAAGCGGGAGCCGCCGGTATGCCTGTTGTCGCCACCTCAGTGGGGGGCGTGCCGGAGATTATTGAAGATATGAAAACCGGAATACTGGTCCGCCCACGGCAACCCAAGGAACTTGCTATGGCTATTTTATTCATGTCTGAGAATCCGGAACGCGCCTCAGAATTTGGAGAGAATCTTTCCCGTAAAATAGCCGATAGATTTTCATTGGGCGAAATGATGAAAAAAACCGAAGAACTGTACGGGGCCTAAATCCCCAAGAATTCATTCTTCATGGCATCGCGATGAGCGGCCCTGCTGTTGCGACGCATGCTCATAAGCACTCCCAACCCGATAAATTCGGTTACCAAGTGTGAACCGCCGTAACTCATAAATGGCAGCGGAATTCCCGTTACGGGAAGAAGGCCTATGTTCATGCCGACATTAACGATTATGTGGCTCATAAAAAATATCGCGAGGCCCATGCCAAAAAGCATTTCAAAATTGGTCGCCCCAATCAGCGCATTAGTCAAAATACGCCAAATGACAATGCCGATAAGCAGAAAAAAAAGAAATATCCCCGCAAAACCCCACTCCTCGGCAAAAGCCGCGAATACGAAATCAGTCTCGTACTCGGGCAAGAACTTGAGGCGGGATTGGGTGCCATACCCTATCCCCTTTCCCCAAATCTCTCCGGAGCCTACGGCAATAGTGGACTGGTAAGCATTGTACCCGGCGCCGCGAATGTCGGTTAACGGATGTATGAAAGTCAAAATGCGGTTTTTTTGATACGGCTTGAACACAAACATCCAAAGCATCCCAAAAGAAATAACACCTATGGAAAAGATTATAAAAAGGTGTTTTTTGGAAACCCCGGAAACCATAACCATGCCGAGCCAAATAAGAAAAATAATCAACCCGGAACCAAAATCGGGCTGAAGCATTATGAGAATGAACGGTATGAAGGCATACAAACCGGAAATTAGAATATGCTTATAGTGGGCTATTTCAACATGGCGCCTGGAAAAATACTTGGCAAGCATCAGTATAATCAAGAGTTTTACCGGATCGGCCGGCTCAAACGAAAAAAACCCGAGGTTAAACCAGCTTCTGGCGCCTTTAACGGCGCTGCCCGTAAAAGCCACCAGGAGAAGGAGCGCCAAGGCAAAAGCAAAGAGAGAAACCAAAAATCCGGTTTTTTTAAGCGGTCCCGCGTCTATAGAAGCAAACAGAAAAAAGAAAAACAGCCCGACAGCAATCCAGATAAGCTGTTTTTCAAAAAACATATTGGCGTCAGTAAACGAACTCATCGTCACCAGGCCAAAAAACAGAAGCGGTAAAACCGCAAAAAATAAAATCCAATCAACACCGCTTATTATTCTTCGAGCGAATACCGGTAAAACCATGTCCTCAATATACCAAAAATATCTAATAAGAAACCGTAAAGGGGTTAACACGCGGAATTATCTCAATCCTTGCGACAGGCAATTCGAGCGGAGTCAGCCAGGTGAAAAAAATATCCTTGGAACTTTGTTTGGGCAGACTTTCTATAACCGTATTGCTTACCGCGATGGCATTGTCATCCTGGTCGCGCAAAATCGCGGCTGCCTCAACATTTCTTAAATCAGTAAGAGATTCGTTTCCCACGGAAACAGCCAATCGCGGGCTGGTTGAAGCATTGAGTAGTTGCTGATTTTTAACTGAAAAATTTATTTTCAAAAAACGCGGGTCTATCTTTGTCCATTGATAATCTTCAAATTCCAAATAAACGAGCTTAGGAATCCTCTCTCCCGTATTTATGCCGCCGCTAAATATTGCCCCGGACTGATTAGGTCCAATGAAAGTTTTTCCATCGCGCTCGGCAATAAGAACATTTTTATCATCGTAGAGTTTGAACCTGTAAAGAAGGGATGACACCCCGGCGTCAGCGTTTTGATTTTCCACGTATCCGAGAACGTCATAAATGCCGGGCGCAACCTCAAACGAACGCTGCCAAATAATACTAAGGGGGCGGACCTGGGAAGCGCAAAAATTGTTGCATATACCGCCGCAGTCTACTCCGACTTCATCGCCATTTTGTTTCCCGTCGGAGCAGGTCGGATTTTCTATAAACAATGGGTACAGAAAATAAGCGGCGACCACCAAAATGACGAGCAATAAAATTGAAAGGTATGTAAGTTTTCTCTTCGTGGACCAATCCATAACTTCCAGCTTATAGCTTTTGACCTTTGTAGGCAAGTAAAAAACGCCCTCTTGGGCGTTTTTTACTTTTGAGTATCTTGTTCTGGCGATAGCTACTTTCCCCGCAAGGAGTATCATCGCGATAGCAAGGCTTAACGACTCTGTTCGGAATGGGAAGAGGTGTGACCCTTGTATTAAATCACCAGAACAAGACACTCAATCACGCGCTAAGTTGCGCGAAAATGAGTTAAAAAAATAAAACAAAGAACTGTGGCCCTACCGGATGAATCCGTTCGGGCGGGTCGCGGTGAAGGGATTCGAACCCCCGACATTCTCCTCCCCGAGGAGACGCTCTACCGGGCTGAGCTACACCCCGACTTTTTTAAAAATCTAAACCGAGTAGCCACTTGGATTTGAACCAAGGACATTGGGGTATGAGCCCGATGCTCTGCCAGGCTGAGCTATGGCCACTCGCCGACTTTCGCCGGGGACGAACTTTGAGGCGAAAAATGTTTTGGTGGACCCGACCGGGATCGAACCGGTGACCTCTACGATGCCATCGTAGCGCTCTCCCAACTGAGCTACAGACCCCAAAACACTTTCGCGCCTCGCATAAACGCGCGTCACGCGCTTGTGCGAGGCGCGGAATTTTTTCCGCGACTCTTTTTAATTGTATTTTTGCAATGGTTCGCACATTTCCTAACAGGAATCGGACACTTAGTACTTCTCGACTAAACACATTACTGTGCGTACATCTAAAGCCTATCAACCTAATCATCTCTTAGGGTCCTCAAACGATTACTAATCTTGGAGCTGGCTTCCCTCTTAGATGCTTTCAGAGGTTATCCATTCTCGACATAGCTACTCGGCAATGCCGTTGGCACGACAGCCGATACACCAGAGGTCAATTCATTCCGGTCCTCTCGTACTAGGAACGACTCTCCTCAATAATCAACGCCTACAGTAGATAGGAAACCAACCTGTCTCACGCATTATTGTTTTACATCACACTCTGGTTTCCAAACCGTGTGAACCTTTATTGCTAAAGGGATCGGACTATAGCATTAACTTAATTTTAATCAAGTGTGCTGACGTTTAGTCTCTACGGGTGTGTTTAATTATGAATTTCATAGAAGGACCAAGCGTATTTCATTGCCTGGTCTCTGGTGGACGATGTACGCCTATTGGCGCACCACCGACAGGTGGCGGACGTATAGCGAGACATTATGAATGCGCAAACGTTTTCGCGCTCTCAATTATTCCCGCCAGGAACATCTCCTGATGGTGGCTTTGTGCGCATCTGAGCGCGTACATCGTCCAGTTTTTGAGGAATTGATCTCCCTCTATGAAATTCACAATTATTTACTTCCCTCGGAATTATCCCGCACGAAATTTGTGGTGGACTTTCCCGATATTAGTCAGCTTCTCCCGCGATTATTTCTAACCGGGGCCGCCGTGATTGATGTCTTTTCGATAAGTTTAGTCTTATCTCCCCGGGCTCAAACTAAGAACAATCAAGAAATTCTTAATTGCTCTACGGTTTGAACCCAGCTCGCGTATCTTTTTAATTGGCGAACAGCCAAACCCTTGGTAGCTTCTCCACCACCAGGATAAGATGGGCCGACATCGAGGTGCCGAACTCCGCCGTCGATATGAACTCTTAGGCGGAACTAGCCTGTTATCCCCAGGGTAGCTTTTATCCGTTAATCTTCAACCGCATCTAATGCGAGTTGTCGGTTCACTAGGTTCTGCTTTCGCACCTGCTCGGCATGCACGCCTCACAGTCAAGCCAGCTTATGCCCTTACACTATCGGCACGGTTTCCATTCGCGCCTAGCTGACCTTAATAAACTCCTCCGTTACTCTTTAGGAGGATACCGCCCCAGTAAAACTACCCACCAGATACTGTCCCAGCGCGTTTTTGCCGCGTTGGTTAGAACATACCTCAAAAAAGAATGGTATTTCACTGTTGACTCCACGAGAACCGAAACCCTCGCTTCAAAGTCTCCCATCTATGCTACGCAGTGTTAAAATATGTTCAATATCAAGCTATAGTAAAGCTCCTGGGGTCTTTTCGTCTAACTGTAGGTAACCGGCATCTTCACCGGTATTGTATTTTCACCGAGCTATTTCCCGAGACAGTTCTCAAGTCGTTACACTATTCGTGCGCGTCGGAACTTACCCGACAAGGAATTTCGCTACCTTAGGACCGTTATAGTTACGGCCGACATTCACCAGGGCTTATATCAGCCAGCCTTTCCCTGCCTTGCGGCAGAGAAAGACCACCGATATTTGACCTTCTGGCATTGGTCAAGTGTCACCCCCTATACATCCTCTTACGAGTTCGCAGGGAGCTGTGTTTTTGATAAACAGTCGCTTGAGATACTTTCGCTGCGGCCTCCATCACGCTACGCGCGATGAATCCGTTCATTGTAATTTTTTTGCTCGAACATTATGAACTAATCATCACGAGGAACGTGATGGAGGCAAGCCTTATTCCGAAGTTACGGCTGCTTTTTTGCCTAGTTCCTTGGGAAACGATCACTCGTTCGCCTTGGTCTTCTCGACCTGACTACCTGTGTCGGTTTACGGTACGGTTTCGCTTGCGTTATGCTTAGAGAGTTTTCTTGAAAGCTTGCTTTGAAGAATCGCCGAGGGAGACCCCCAGCTTTTCGCTCTGCTTGGACTTGTCATTAAAGACAGCGCTCCGGATTTGCCTGGAACACGACCTCACAGCACGAACGTAAATCCAATAACACGATCTTCATACTAAACTCCGTCATCCCATCGCACGCAAACAAAGTCATGGAATATTAACCATGTGTCCATCGGGTACGGCTTTCGCCAGCCCCTTAGGCCCGACTAACCCTTCGCTGATCAACATCGCGAAGGAAACCTTAGTCTTTCGGCGTAGGGGGATCTCACCCCTATTGCGGTTACTTGTGCCAACATTCTCTCTTCCATACGCTCCAGATTGGGTTACCCCTTGTCCTTCACAGCAGAATGGAATGCTCTCCTACCGCTCCTGCGTGACACAGAAATTTAAATAATCTAAATATTTAAAACTCTGTGCCACGCACAAGCCCTCAGTTTCGGTATCATGTTTAAGCCCCGATTATCTACGGTGCGAGATCTCTTGATGAGTGAGCTGTTACGCTTTCTTTAAATGATGGCTGCTTCTAAGCCAACATCCTCATTGTCGGAGAAATCTCACCTCCTCACTTGCACTGAACATGAATTTAGGGACCTTAACTGGAGATCTGGGCTGTTGCCCTTTTGACCAATGGAGCTTCGCCCCCATGGTCTTACTGCCGAGTAGTGGCCTCTGGTATTCGGAGTTTGATAGGACAGACGAGATTTCTCCCTGTTCTGTCCTTCCAGTGCTCTACCCCCAGAGGGTAACCTCGACGCTAGTCCTAAAACTATTTCGGAGAGAACCAGCTATTACCAGATTCGATTAGCTTTTCACTCCTTACCACAAGTCATCCGATGGAATTGCACGACCAACCGGTTCGGGCCTCCATGCTGATTTCTCAGCACTTCACCCTGCTCATGGTAAGCTCATCTGGCTTCGGGTCTTATGCATGCTACAAACGCGCTATTAACACTCGGTTTCCCTAAGGCTCCACCGCTTTGCGGCTTAGCCACGCAACATACATAAACTCGTTGGCTCATTCTTCAATAGGCACGCCATGACGGAACACCTCACTTTTCCCCCGTGCAAAAATCACACAGAAAAAAAGTGAGATGTCCGCTCTGACACCTTGTAAGCATACGGTTTCAGGTCTATTTCACCGCCCTCACCGGGCTGCTTTTCACCTTTCCCTCACGGTACTAGTTCACTATCGGTCTCTAAAAGTATTTAGCCTTGCCGGTTAGTTCCGGCGGATTCCCCCAAGCTATTCGTGTCTTGAGGTACTCAAGAACAGTGACAGAAAAGACGCGAGTATTTTCACCTACAGGACTGTTACCTCCTTGGGTTTTGCTTTCCAGCAAATTCGGTTAATACCGCGTTTTTTAACTTTTCCAAAATAAATTTTGCGCCACTGCCTTACAACCCCAAAATCCTTGCGGACTTTGGTTTGGGCTTCTCCCCGTTCGCTCGCCGCTATTAGGGGAATACTTGTTTAGTTTATTTTCCTCCAGGTACTGAGATGTTTCACTTCCCTGGGTATGCTTCCCGTCTTGCGACGGGATAACCTGCTTAAAGCAGGCTGAGTTTCCTCATTCAGAAATCTCCGGATCAAAGGTTGCTAGACACCTCCCCGAAGCTTATCGCAGTCACGCCACGCCTTTCATCGCCTTTTAGAGCCTAGGCATCCACCGTATGCTCTTACATTTCCCATTAGGAAATGTAGAACCATTGCACTCACCCGCCTTAAATAAATTAATTCGGGCAAGCTGCGCGACATCCGGAACCGCTTCCTTCAGTCACGCCATCTCATTTCCCCTACAATCAGGGAAACGAGGTCTCACATTCTGTTTACTCCGGTAATCAGACCCCAGATAACAATTGGGATATACCGGGTAACAGGATTCGATTTTCAACGAACACGCTAAGACGTTTACAACTAAAAAACCGCCTTGTGGCGGTTTCAGACAAAACCTAACAAAAGGCTTTATTTGAAACGCCGGTTGGTTAGTTTTTCGTTAATAAACATACTTAGATTTGAACAGTATATATGAAAGAAAAGCGATGTCAACCCCGCGGTAAACTTTGGCGGAAAGGCTTTAAAACACTCGGAAATATGTCCAAAAACAAGGTAGTAAAACTCACAGATAAATACCGCTAAATCAACAACACCATCATGGCGCATCGCCAAAATCTGCCACAGGGTCAAACAGAGAGCGTTTTATGTCCCCAGACCGTAAAATACCAAGAAACAGAGGGGTCACCTTGCCTCTTTTTAATAAGAAAAACGCCCCAATCGGGGCGTTTTTCTTATTAAAACATATCCAACTCAGTCGAACTGTTAGCCTCTTTTGTTGGAAATCTCCTCGCGCAATTTTTCTATATAACGGGCTGCCGCTTCTTTTCCTCCCAGACCAAAAGCGAGACCGCCGGCAATGGCAAGCATCGCTACGATACCCTGAAGGAGGATAAACATAAGCTGTCCGGCAATGCCAAGCTGCGCAAGCGCGGCCATGAAAGCAAAGACCCAGATAGCCCACCTTGATATGCCGCCCAAGAAACCGGCTGATGAAACCCCGGCCGATTTGGACGATGACGTGACGATGTGTGCGACAACGTTTGAAACAACTGCCGCAACAAGCAAGATAAACGCCGCTACAATAACGTTCGGCAAATATCCTACAACCGCGCGTAGGAAGTCGTTGACCTGAGTCAATCCGACTACCTGGAGCGAGGCCATCAAAACCACGACGATGAGGAACCACTTAACAAGTCCTCCAAAGAAAGCTCCTGAATTCAAATTGACTCCGCCCTTTGAGAGGGCTTCCTCAACACCGGCGCTTTTTAGAGCCTTATCGACCATAATGGCCTTGAAAAGCTGCTCAATCAGCTTCTCAACAAGGGATGCGACGACCCAGCCCAAAACAAAAATAATAACTGCCACAATTATGCTGACGGCAGAACTGATAACTCCATCCCAAAGATTATAGAACGCTCCACCGAGCGCATTGCTCGAAACTTCCAATAAAGACATAAATTATACAACCACCGTTTAAATTCAAATGCTATAGACAACGAATAAAAACGGATAGCTAACACTATTATTACCTAATAAAGAGTCTTGGGGCTTTTTTGTTTTTGTCCGGCAAAAGCTAGGTGAATTTTACACCGCGCGCCTTCCAAAATGGCAAATAGCGCCAAAGTTCCTACGCGTAACAACTTTAAGTTCGACCCTTAAAGTTACTTATATTTTAACATTTGCAAGCGTTTTTGAAAGGAAACATGTGGATATCCCGTAACAGATTTTGGCAGCGCGCTAAAGCGTAAAAATCGCCTGTCTACGTGTATTCACAGGCAGACCAAATTCACTCTACCCCGACAGTAAGTATTACTTACTGTCGGGGCACGGCTGGAGAAGGGTTTTTTAACCCTAGAAAATCCCGGTACCCAAGCGGTCAATTATAGTCTCGTGCGGGTAATCCAAAATATCACGGACAAATTTGTCGTACATATCCAGACGGTATTTAAACTCCTTGGTATCCAAAACCGAATAACGCAGTTCCTTGCCCGCCTCCGCCTCAAAAGAACGTAGTATGCTGTCAATCGCCCCCTTCTTCAGCCCGTCTCCGACTATAAAAATGTCAATTCGACTGTTTTCATCTTTGATAAAGATTCCGGAAATAACCAGAAGTTTTATCCTGCCGGCATTCTTAAATTTGCTGAGAATATCGTTCTTTTTAAAAAAGCTTGCGCTTACAAGCAGATTCCTTAAATGGTCGCCGTGACTAAATGTCTTATCGAGACACCAGCCCGCCGTTATTTTCTTCTTGCCCTTATTGGATTTTGTGATTTTACCGACCCTGTTAATTTCTTTTGGAAAGGAGCAGCGCCTGATAATACCGACTGACTGGATGACTGAAATCTCGCGGCGGACAACAGCCGGTTTTGTTTTTGTTTTTTGCGCAATATCCCCCGCGTCAAAAATGGTATCGGGATTCAAAAAGAAGAGCCGGAGCATACGCACACGCGCCTCGCTGCCGAATAATTTACCCAGGATTTCCATGCCTTTTATTATATACGCAACGGGGGAAATATAAAGGTTTTTCCAAATAGCCGCTTTAATGACGTGATTTTATATTCTCCCCTTGATTCTATGGCGCGAAAGGATACTTACCCCATCGACCCCGCGGCGCTAATAAAAAACGGTGCGATTTTTGAACAAAATCGCGCCGTTTTGTTGGTCTAAAATGCCCAAAATCTACCCGCCGGAAGAGTGGCTCTGTAAATATCTCGTATAACCGGCAGGGAGCGTCACCCTGCCTTCATCGCTCACAAGCGGGCGCTTACCCCACACGTCTCCGCAAAGACTGCACTTGTTGTATGTAAAAACTCCGTCTTTGCCCGAAACCGTAACCTTAACCGGCTTGAATGTTGCGCAAGGACATCTTTTTTTCAATTTTTTTCTCCCACATAAGAACAAAACAAATTCAAAAAAAACGACTGAACAAAATATATCACAAAAGAATAACCCAAACAAAAAACCGCCATAAACGCGGTTTTTTGTTTGGGTTATCGCGGGTTACTTAAGGGTAACCTTGCCGCCGGCATCCTCAATCTTTTTCTTGAGCTCCTCTGCTTCGGCCTTCTTCAATCCTTCCTTAAGGACCGAGGGAACGCCATCCACCAAATCTTTGGCTTCCTTGAGGCCAAGACCTAGGGCTTCCTTGACTACCTTCATAACGGCAATCTTCTGCTCGCCCGGGGCCGTAAGCTCCACAGTAAAGGAGTCTTTCTCTTCTACCGCTTCGCCTGCGCCTGCTGCCGGAGCGGCTGAGGCAACCGCCGACACGCCAAACTTATTTTCAAGAACTTTAACCAACTCGTGCAAATCAAGAACCGACATAGTTTCAATTTCCTCAACAAGTTTCTTGAACTTTGCAGGAACTTCAACTTTTGTTTCTTCTGACATAATTTTAATTATTATTTGTTAAATATTGTCTCCTTTTTTGCCTATGCGGCGTTACCCTCTTTTGACTTGGCTATTTCACTTAAAGCTATTGCCAAACCGCGAACCGGGCTTGCGAACATGTAAACCAACTTGCCGTAAAGAACTTCCCTGGACGGTATGGTTGCGATTTCTGTCATCGCAACGGCGTTCATATACTTTCCTTCAAAAACACCACCCAAGATTTTCATCTTGTCTTTGTGCTCCCTCAAGAAAGAATATATTTCGCGCGCGGGTTCTATAGGGTCATTCCCGTAAACTAGGGCTACTTCTCCGCCAAGCTCCGGCAGTTCGCCTTCAGTTTTGGTTTCATCCAAAGCTCTCTTGATGAGTGTTTTTTTGCCGACCGTATAGCCGATTGATTTGGACTTAAGAACCTTCCTAAGTTTCGTTGAATCAACCACGGTAAGGCCGTGGAAATTAACAAACACCAAAGAGACAGCACCTGAAACGGCTTTCCTGAACTTGTCCACGATTTCTACTTTCTTTTGTTTTGTAATGGCCATGATTGATTTTTAAGGAGTGAAACGACTATTAAAATCATCACCCTGTTAAATAGACCCTTGGTCTAATTTTGCGGTAACAAAATTATTTAACAGGGTTGCTAAATTATACTCGTTTACACTCGTTAATTTACCAAAAATTTGAAACGACTCCGGATGGAGTCGTACAAGCACCCGGCTTAATGCCGGGGTTGAGTATCGACCCTAGGCAGGCTTTGATTAAGGTCTTGCGGACCGCCTGCTTTCTACGAGCTTGTAAATACAAAGATACTAAAACACCGGCTTACTGTCAAATCTATTCTTTGTTTACCTCCCGCTTCAGATACTCCGCCCTCCAGCCGAGCATATTGGAAAGAACCTGGATAAATGAAGCAGCGCCAGCGATTGCCAGGACTAAAATTACAAACCAAGCCGACGGGGTCAGGAAATAAAAGAAAGCTACAAGCGGCGCGAACCAGGCACCCGCGCACCACGGACATGAGAGCAAATCAGCCATTGTCCGACGCGGACCGTCCAAGGGCTTTTCTCTCAAAAACAAGACATCGCCGGCGCTTGTTGTTAGCTCCCGCCCATCCAGAAACCAGTCGCGGACAAATTTTGTAATCTTGTCATAAACAAAAAGACGGGTCAGACGGAAAGTCGCCAGAACAATAAGTGTGAAATCAAAAAGATTGATTGAGGTCGGCAGTTTGCCGTTTACCCGCGTAAGCCACCACAACCCCAAGCCAAAAACCGCCAGATATAATAGCGCGAAAATAAAATTCCAAACACCCTGATTATTGCGTTCTTGTATTCCCTCCATAAAATTAGTTTTTTGGCCAGCGATTTCTAGTAAAACAAGACCTTTAAATCTGATTACAACAAACTCAAATAAAAAAGCCCCGTTCCTGGCGGGGCTTTTTGATTATCCGGAACAAGTTATCTACCGGTTATCTTTGGGTTGATGGATTCGAGGACAACCTTGCTCCCGTCATCCTTCGTCTCAGCGAGAATCGCCTGCGGCAGAATAAGCGGAATAACAGAAGGAATTATTTCACCGGAACGCTCTCCTGTTAGGAAGTTCCGCAACAAAATGAACTGGCCGCCTTCATTCGGCTTAAGAGCAAATTCTCTCGCCAGGAAGCAAACCCCCTGCCCCGCCCACTTCTTCTTTCTTTGATTTCTCGTGTCAACCATGGCAGACACGATGGTAAGCATCGTGACGAGGACATTGAAATAGTTTGGCTTGGACTCCAGGCAAAAATCGCGCCAGAGGGGATTCCTGCGTATGCAATCCCTCACCTCACTCGGGTTAAAGAACCATATTGAGCTGTAAGCAAGCGGTCTGAAATCGCTGCCGCAAAAAACCGGCGGACAGTGGTAATTCCGCAAAAGGAGCGGTTCTTTCTTGCCATCCCTGGGAAAACTCATCTCTTATCCCCCTGTTAAAGTTACGCGGCAAACTCTGTTTTTATTCTACTCCCATGCCGGGAAAAGTGAAGCCTGCCGCTACAACCCGTACTTCCAATTTATGATTTCGTAATTTGAGTACGGCGGAGAAACAACACCGTTTGACCCGGTAAAGAAATCATCAAAGGACGCTCTTTCCTCGGCGCTGATAGAAGGATTATGGAGCTCTCTGACGACAGAGAAATAATTGTCGCCTAAATTAGGCTGGCCAATATTTAAACTTTGATGGCGGGATGCATTTTGATCACCATTGTTATACCACCCATCAAGGTATGTTGAGTTCCCCAATACTCCCTTATAGAGACCTCCGACCCGAAGACCGGACAAACCCGGAGACAAAAAGAAGCAGTCCGCATAACCAGACGAGGACACGTTTGGCAAATAAATTCCTCCTTCCACAAAACTCGTCCTGTAGGGTGAGCAATAGAAACCGACTCCTCCCATTGACACGCTATTTTGCGTGCCAGGCGTGCCGTTTATGGCGGCACCGTTTCTATCTCCACCATTTACAGTAGTGGCGTTGTTTGACAGCCAATTATTTTTATCTGAGCCGGCGGTTTCCACCTGCCGTCTTTCCATGGTCATGTAGTTGGAAGTGGAACCGCCGCACCAGCCGCCACAACCTGCGACCGGTGGTGTTTGATCAATAGTTGTAGTGGAAACTCCCCCGTCGTATATCAAGTAGAGGACATCGCCGCTTGCAGAGAGAAAATACGGTACGGAAGTTGAAGCGGTAGAAACGCCCGTTAAGGCGCGCCCATCCTGGCTCAAATCAATGATTGCGTAGCCGAGTCCGGGTATGATTCCAGAAAGAACTCTGTTTAAGCCTGAGTCGGAAGTAAGCCGGAAAAGAGAAAGGTCAATGCCAAAGTCAAAATTGTTTTTCAATTCAATCCACCGGTCTCCCGGTGAGGCGGCTGTACCAGCCCAGGCGACTTCAGTTATGGAAACTGGCGGGGAATGGGCCATATAAAAAGTAACCTGACTATTCGCGTCTTGAATCGTCCCGAAAATATCAACACTACGTACCTGAAAAACATACGAGGAATCCGTCTCTGTTGTTTGTATTACCGTTGAAGTCGCGGTAGTCGTGGCAAAAAGAGAATAGGCTGTCCGCCCCGTGGTAAAGCTAAAAGTGCCCCGCATGATTTCAAAATATCTATAATTTGGGGAATTTACTGCCCACGAAAGAGTGGCCTGTCCGGCAGGAAGATAGCAGTCAGGGTAGGGTGTCAGGGAATACGCGCACTCACCGACTGATGGACCGCTCGCTTGGGGTGAATAGTTAAAAACATTAAACGAAACTGTTCTTGCCTCCGATTGGAGTCCGGCTGGCCACACGTTTGTGGTCATGTCTGTTGCGTAAAAACTTATTGTAGTTGTGCCTTCAGAAAGATTAATAAAAGAAAAAGACCAAGAACCGGAAGAATCGGCGGTAGTGGTAGCGTCTGTGTAATTGTTAGATACGGAAAAGCCGGGGGTGGTAGAGCCCATGAAAGTAATTGATTGGGAGTTCATAATCTGAAGCGGGAATGTGGGTGAAGAAATTAAAGGAGGATTGGGGCGCGGCAAAACTATATTAAAAGAAATTTGACTTGGGGTAGAAGTCGCGCCGGATAAATCGGTGGCGATAAAATTTATATTCATGTCGCCTTCGGAAAGATTACTAAAAACTAGAGTCCAACCGCCTGCGCCATCTGCGGTCGTAGTGGCGCTGGTTAGAGTGTTTGAAATAATAAAACCTGGCGAAGATGTGCCGACAAACGTGAGCGTAGTCGTGGCAAACGGCGCGGAAAAATCTGTGGGGGAAATTATTGTGGGTTTAAGCGGAGCTTCTGGCGGGTACAAGCATGGTAAAGAACCGCCGAAATTAGTTGCCAATAAATCATCGCAAGTTGTGGAAGCTGCAGTAGTGGCCTCATCTGTATCACCACTATCCATTTGTTGCCGGACATCATTCACTATCGCAGGCGTGCCCCCTCCACCACCCCCAAACCCGGGCGACATGCTGAAATTAATTTGCGGGGTTGGAGGATTGTTAGTTTGCGCGACGCTTGGAGGCTGAGCCTCCAAGTTGGGCGACCCTGCTCTACTTGGGAGTTCGGCTTCCAAGTTAGCGGGTGGAGAAATTAGAGCGGAATCAACTATTGCCGTGTCTTCGCCGGACGGAGCGGTGGTGTCGTTATTTTTGTTTTGAGTAACAGCCGCCGCAGCAACTTGTTTTTGGTTATTGTCCGTGGAATTCTCGCTTCGACCGGTGGTTATGGACAGTACAGCTGATGCGGTCTGATTCACAATGCCGCCTAACGCCAAGCCGGTATCGCGAACAACTTTTGCGGTGGACGTTACTCCATACGCGATTCTATCGGATGCAAAGTCCGTGACCGTAAGCAACGCTCCCTGTACTTTATAGGCGGAAGTAACATCTGGCGGAGTAAAGCACGGACTGATTTCATTCTGAACATCATTTTCCTTAAGTTGCTGGAGTGAAGCTTCAATGTCGGAAATAATTCGTCCGGGCTGGTACTTTAAATACACCTCGGAAAAACTGTGACCTACGCCATTAGGACCAAGGTCAATGTGAATATTAGGTTTTTTAATGTCTCTCCCCAGAACACGAGCCACGAGACCGGAAATAATCTTGTCTGTATCGGAAGTGAGCCATTTGCCTTCCCCGGCCACACGCGCTGATGGCGTGGCTACGGAATAAACACGGATTGATTCTTTGGGAACCCCTCCTTGTTTCCCGGCCAACTTATCATAGATGGAGTTGGCATAAAAATTACCCTGGGAATGGCCAATTAGCAGGAGTTTTTGAGTTTTTACTTTTTGACTCGCGTCAATGAGCATGTTCGTAAGGTCATAGTCCTCTACCGTTTCATAATCAAAAACTTTTTGCTCCACAGCCTTAGCAATGTCCCCCAAGCCGCCTAGGTGGGAGGGGTTAAGAATATAGTCAACTGTTAAAGGCTCGTTGTGGTATGTGGGCGGTAACTTACGTTGTAAAGCACTACTGTTTTCAACTGCCCCTTCCCTATTGGTGAATACTCCATTGAGTGCCTCAATCGTATATCCTGTGCGTGAACAAATAGGATTTTGGGATTGAGCAAAAACAAAAAATGGAGACAATGCTGTTATTGCTACGAACAAGAATACTTTATTTCTTGTTGAAAACAAATTCATAATTTTCTAGTTAGGTAACGTTGAATAATCAAGATCGCATAACCTCTCCAACGAGGCGTAGCTTCCAACTTTTTCATAAAAAGCTGTCCTAAATTCTTTTCTTTCTTGCGTATTTAATTGTCTTTCCTTAACGAACTTAGTAAGTAAATCAGTCTGTTCATCAAACTTTTTTAAATCTTCCCTAGAAACAATATCTCCAATACAAACAAACGCCCTACTTTCTTCTCTAATCACCTCCGTCACCGTATCCTTATTCACAATTGGCTGAATTGCTTCCATCTGCAGGGCCAATGCGTATTGCAACAAAACCGCCCTCGTTTTAGCAGAATTAGGATACTCTTTGAAAATCGCCAGCTCCACATCGTCGCGAATTCCGTTTTTATTGGCATCAATTCCCGCAATAGTCTTACCGGCCTCCGCGCCCGGGTCTGGAGGCAAGTTCTTACCAAGCACGTCGTCAAGTGTAAGTTTCGTAGCATGAATTTTTGCTACTTGCTCGGCTGTCCTTATCTTGTCTAAGGAATTAGGAACACGCGCAATAACCAAAGCCACATATATAATCACAATGCCTCCCACTGTCCACAATAAAATCTTTTTCCAGTTCATCCAGTTCATATTTATTATTTAATTATTAGCTAACCAACAACAAAACCCGGAACTTTTCGGTCCAGGTCCAAACGACATTACCTAAATTCTATCAATCCCAAAATTACCCGCCATGTACCCAGCCCCAAATCTGTGGATAACTTAAAAACATAGCCCGTAGGCACCGAGTGTCTGCAGGCTATGTCCGCGGGCTTGGCGTTAGCGAATTAGCGGAAGAAATTAGCTATGAGGTCGCCGATGCTCACACCGCTATCGGTATAAGCGGTGGAAACGACAGCAAGCACAAGGCTAAGGGCTATGACGGCCAGGAAACCCAAAAAGAATTTGAAGAAATTGCGGTCAAACATGATTATTGGCTTAATTTTTGAATCTCGTCAGTAATAATTTGCTTCATGCTTGTCATGCCGGACTTGTCCGCCACAGAGAGAGCGCGTTCATAATATATTTTGGCGTTTGTCTTGTCCCCCGCGTTCTTATAATACGTCGCCATCATTATGAGCAAGTCGTACTGATTAGGATTGGACTTGAGACCGTCCGCGAGAACATTCGGCACTTCACTTAACTTGTTCGTATATGACTGAATGTAGAGGTCAACAAGCGCGCGATAGGTGCCTATGTATAGCGGATCGTTTTTTACGGACTGCTTCAGATTAAACTCCGCCTTTGGATAATCTTTCAAATAATAGTGGTAAAGGTCGCCCAAATTTCTGAAAGAAACGGAATTTTTCGGACGAATAGCGCTTGCGTATTCCCAAGCCTGTCTGGCGCCTTCATAATCCCCTATCGTTTTCCTGAGAAGTCCGAGCGCAAGCCAATTATCAAGAGAATTGGCATCCTTCTTCAAAAGACCCGTGAGTTCGGATGCCCGGGCAATTATCTTTTCCTTCTCGGAATCAGAGAGCGTAATGGTAAATGTAATTGCGCGATTTAAATCAGGAACGGCTATATTTACCGGAGTAATTTCGTCCGACCCCTGCAAGGCCCCATTTTGGACCTTTTCCGCGTCAGGCAATGTCACTTCAATGTTGCCCGCGGACGGCCCCGCCTCAGGAGTAGTTTCTTTGCCGCCCCTTAAATCGCGGTATATGAAAAAGCCGGCTCCCAAAACAATAATAATCAGGATAAGTATAAGATTTCTTTGTTTTTGCATACCGTCCATAGTAACAAATTTACCGTTTTTAGCAAAAACTAACTTCCAAAGTGAGACTTTGGAAAATTCTGTCATTATTCCTCAATGCTTTTAAGCAGCATCCAATCGTCAATAAAATCCTCAAACTCCTTAGAACCCTCAAAATACTCAGGAAAAGCCTCTCTGTTTAAGATTAAATTCTCTCCTCTCTCACGCCCCAGATAATCAAGGTGGCTTGAGTAAGAATAATTCTCAAGATATTTTTTAGCTCTCGCTCGGTCAGAAATACCGGTTTCTTTCCAATTAGAGTCAATTATTTTTACCGGATTAAGATGAATGTACGAGAAAAGATATTTAAGATACTCGTCGTCATCCACATGGGTTGCCATGAAGGCCCCTTCAAACAACTTTCCTGTCCTTTCGTTCTTTTTATTAAAATATTTTGAATAAGAGGTCAACAACTTCTGTAGAAAAAGACTAATGCCATTCTCATCTTTTTCACGTAAAAGCAGATGGAAATGATTAGGCATAAGACAATATGCCCCAATATCCACAAGTGTTCCACCCCTCTTTATCTTATCCAAAGTGAGACTTTGGATTGTCTTGAAAACAACCGGCTCTGTGCTATTGCAAACAAACAAAAGTTTTTGGAAACGCTTACGATCAGAATCATTTAAAAATATCGTTGATTTATTGTTCCCACGATTATATATATGGTAAAACTCATCGACAGAAAAGTTAAATTTTCTTTCCATAAAACCATTATAATATAAGGGTTTAAAATTCCAAAGTCTCACTTTGGAATTGTCTTTGGAATTCGGGGGAAGCAAAAAGCCCCCGATAAATCGGGGGCTTTTTGTAGCTATTCAAATCTGAATTTAATCAAATCCGAATCACAAGTAGCTAAACTAGATTACTTAGCAATTGTACGAGCTGTACAATTCTGGCCGAGTCCGCTTGATGCGAAACAACCGCCAAGACCATAACCGTTGGTCCAGTCGTTATACGTCGTAGATGCGTTAGCAATAGACGTCGTTGAGATCGGAGACCAAAGGATATTCTGTGCTGACAAACCTGACACTGTGGTTGATGCCATTAGGTATGAACCAGCAAGTGTCGGGTAAGCTGTGTCGGCCAACAGACCTGTGCTGACCGCACCGGTTGAGTTCGTTCCCGTCAAAGCCAAGTTGGTGTAACGCAACGTGTATGACTTCGTAGTACCAGCGCCGATCGTGCGATCATTGGTGTTGGTGTTGGAGTCAAAGTAGGCGACAAGGGACGTACCGATGCCCGCCAAGATTGGCGTAGAGCTTCCAACGTTGCCGTTAGGACCGGTAAGGGTGAAGTTGGCTGAAGCAAGATTCGTAACCGTTGTGGTCGCGATTGAGAAGCTCAGCTTGTTCAACATCACATCACCGGAACTGTTGGCCTGGACGTTAAGCACGAGAAGGTCATTAGTACCATTCTGCGCTGTTCCGCCAGTCGTTGAGTAAGTGATGACCGGGAATGTCTTCTGGAGACGGGCACCGGCAAAACCGGTTGAACCGCTTCCTTCAACAGTAAGTCCTGAGTCAACACCCGTACCCTGAGCAGAGTTGTAGTCAACCTTCACGAGACGTCCCGGTGTTCCCGAGAGGTTCGTTCCGATTGCTCCAAAATCCGCCTTGATGGTCAACTGCTTGTCGGTGTCCTTGGCAAGAGCAAGCGGTGTTGCGAACGTTGTCGTCGCAGTACCGCTGTCTGCCGTAAAGGTTGCCGTACCAATCTGTGTTCCACCATCCCAAACCGAAACCGTGCCTATGTCGCCCAAGTTACCCGTAAGGGTAAGGCCAATCTTATTAAGATTGACGGCTTCGTTTGTAGCGCGGAGGTTCATTATGCCGACAACGTTGCCGGTTGAACCAGAAGCGACTACAGCGTAAGTCGGGCTGGACGGATGCTGAGAAACAGCAAGCGTTGCACCAGTTGAGCTGATCAGCTGAGCCGCGGCATTAGCCGCTGAGCCACTAGCCGGTGTTACCGCAACCGATGCGGCTGAAGTAACGCCAGTTACTGAAGGGTTCGTACCAGAAGCACCTGTAATGATGCCCCACTGGTATGTACCGGTTGCGTTCGAGGAAACGTTACACTTGAGAGCCAATGTCTTCACCGTACCTTTCGCTACCGTAAGCGATGAGTCAAAGTTTACCGTCATCGGGTCGGCAGTCGTAACCACGTTTGAACCAGTGTTCAAAGCGGTTGAACCGTCCCAAAGCTGACATGTCGTCAAGTTTGTAATTGCATTTCCTGTCTGTGTCGGCTTGAGCGAAACCGAAGAGAATCGAACATCCTCTCCGGACTGCGAAGCGTCAAACACATAATTGGCAAGTGTCCTGTTCTGACTGCCTGCCACTATGGTTCCAGCTGCCGGTGTAGCTGACAATGTAATATTCATCGTCGCTGATTTTACCGTCATCGTGTTCATAGCGAAGCTGCCAGTAAAGGAAATCGTGTTGCCGGTTGTCTGACCGGTTATGTTTGACCAAGTAGATGCGTCAGCGGAAACAACGACAGTAGCGCCGTTTGAAACACCTGACGGGATCTTACCCTTCAAAGTATATGTGCCCTTTCCAATCGGGAAGGTGACAGTATCTGTGAAGGTGATTGTCTGGCCAGTTGTGCCAGAAGCCGATTCGTCAACCGGACCGGCAACAATGTTGCCATTCGGACCATAGAGCGCAATGTTCGTTATCTGTGTTCCCGTACCCCAGGAAGTGGTGGCGATAGTGAACTTCGTGGTCTGAACCGAAATCGGTTCACCCTTGATGTCCATGTCAAATCCACCCAAAACCTGATTCGGAACGTTCACAGCAATGTTCTGAGCCGCAACTGAAACTGCTTTCTGGATTGAAGTTACCGAACCTGCGGAAATCGTGATCTTAGAACCATCGAAGAACGGACTGCCGCTCGTCGTGAACTGAGACCCTGCATCCCCAGAAGCTCCCGTGACAGAAGTTGCCGTTGCGGTAATGCCGTATCCGTAAGTTTCACCACTTACAGCAACGTCAGTTGCCTTGTAGATGTCAAACTGCACATATCTGCCGGCCGCACTCGTGCCGACAACGTCAGCCTGAACGTAGAAGTCCTTGGAAAGGCCCTTGTCAATGACAATGCCTGCTCCGAAGACCGCTGTGTAGTACTTACCGTCCGACGAAACTGTCGTCGGGTAAGCTGTGCCGTCAACATAGGTCATCACGTTCGCTAGGTCGCTTGAACCGGCGGAACCAGTCTGATTCCAGCGGATTGACCTAACACGAACCTGCTCTGCCGAACCCGCGGTAATGCGAGCACCAGACATGCGGTAATTTGTCGTACCGATGTTCTGAGTCTGATTACCATTCGGGTCGTACGATGATATAGCCATCTGGGCCGTACCAATCGTAAGTGTTGAGTTGATGGTAT